>JARLHP010000265.1 GCA_031292195.1 Syntrophobacteraceae bacterium | reverse complement strand
CGGTCATTTCCACCAGCGCTCTCGAGCTGGGAATAGATATTGGCGGTTTGGATCTGTGCATTCTGGTAGGCTATCCGGGAACGGTCATGACCACCTGGCAGCGGGGGGGACGCGTTGGAAGGAGCGGACGGGAATCGGCCATAGTGCTGATTCCGGACCAGGACGCACTCGATCAGTACATCGTCAACCACCCCGAGCGCTTCCTGGAAAGCAGCTACGAAATCGCGGTGATAGACCCCCTGAATCCCGAGATATTGTACGCCCACCTGCCCTGCGCGGCCGCCGAACTTCCCATCGGCGCATCCGAAGAGGGTTTTGCCGAAGAAAAGGTCCTAAAAGCGATAAAAGAACTCGTTTCCCGCTGCAGGCTCATCCAAACCCTGGAAGGAAACCAGTTGATCTGCGCCACGACGCGCCCTCACCGTCTGCTCGACATTCGCTCCGTCGGCCCTTCCTATACCATCACCAAGACCACCGACGGCAAGGCCACGGCCCTGGGCAAAAACGAAGGCGTTCGCGCTCTCAAGGAATGCCATCCGGGGGCGATCTATCTGCACCGGGGAGAGACCTACGCCATAGAGTCGCTTGATCTCCAAAAGAAGGTGATCCGGGCCACTCCCGCCAGCGTTCCCTATTTTACGCGGGCCGTTAGCGACAAAGAAACGGAGATACTCGAGATACTGGCCTCCAAGCCCGCCGGAAATTTTATCATTAGAATGGGCCGCTTGCGAGTGACAGAGAATATAACGGCCTACGAGGCCAGAAACCTCTACACCCATGTGCTCCTGTCCAAAAATCCTCTCGATTTGCCCCCCCAGACCTTCGAAACCGTGGGCTTCTGGATCGAAATCGAACCACTTCTGGAAGCCGCAATCAGGAAAGCCGGTCTTGATTTCATGGGCGGCATACACGCCATCGAGCACGCCCTCATCAGTATGTTTCCGCTCTTTGCGGTGTGCGACCGCAACGACATCGGAGGGATCTCCATCCCCATGCACCCCCAGATCGAAAAGGGGGCGATTTTTGTCTACGACGGCTATCCGGGAGGCATCGGACTTGCCGCGCGCGGCTATGACATAATAGAACCCCTGATCGAAAGGACCAAGGAACTGATCGTCTCCTGCGGTTGCTCCCTGGGATGCCCTGCCTGCATTCACTCCCCCAAATGCGGCTCGGGCAATAAACCCCTGGACAAGGCCGCCTCCATCCAGCTTCTCCAATACCTCTCGGCGAAAAGGAGCTGGGGGAGTGCGTCGCCCAAAGCGAGCGGAGTGCGCCCGAGATTGCGTGTGCTTCCCAGGCGCGCCAGCCCAAAAGGGATTTTCGGATAGGTTTTTTCGACCTCGAAACCCAGAAGCTCGCCTCCGAGGTCGGCGGATGGCAAAATACCCACCTGATGCGCGTATCGGTGGCCGTTCTCCATGAAGTTCCGGCCGATTCGTTCAGGGTCTACCGGGAGCATGAAATCCAGGAACTCATAGAGCATCTCAAGCAACTCGATCTTATAGTGGGGTTCAACATCTCGCGATTCGACTACCGGGTCCTGCGGGCCTATACGACGTTTGATCTGGACTCGCTTCCCACGTTTGATATCCTGGCCGAGATTCATAAGGGGCTGGGTTTTCGCCTGAGTCTCGGACACTTGGCGGAAAAGACGATGGGACGGCCCAAAGGAGGGGACGGACTCCAGGCAGTCGACTGGTTCCGCCAGGGAAACTGGGAAGACCTTATAAAGTACTGCACCGAGGATGTGGCCATTACGCGCGATCTATTCTACCACGGGGTTCAAAAAGGATACCTGGTCTATACCAACAAGGCCGGCGCGATGTTGCGCTTTCCGACTCCCTGGAAAATTGACGATCTGGTTTCGGCACAAAAATAAAGACTGCGCACAACTGAATTCTTTTCAACCGAGAGGCTCCCGATGACCAGCGACAGCTCCATTACCGAAATGACGGGGGCGGAAGGGGCGCGCCTTCATACCCCCTCCGCCGAAGAATGGTTTGCCCTCTACGTTCAGGTCAATCACGAAAAAGAAGTGACCAAAAGACTCGAACAGAAGGAAGTCGCCTGTTTCCTGCCGCTCCTGGAGACCTGGAGCAAGAGGCGCGACCGCAGGAAAAGAATACAACTGCCGATGTTTCCCGGCTATGTGTTCGTACACGTCCATTTGGACAGCAGCGCCAACCTGACCTTAGTCAAAACCCCGGGGGCGCTCAGACTTCTGCACAACTCCGAAGGCCCCCTGTCCATTCCCAGCTATCAGGTGGAAAACCTGCAGACTTTGATCCTGTCGGCCCGCCCGCTCGAACTCCACTCCTATCTGAAAGAGGGCGACCTGGTGCGGGTGGTGCGAGGCCCCCTCACCGGGTGCGTGGGGATTCTAAAGAGGACCGACCCCAAAAGAGGACGGCTGGTGGTAAGCGTCGATATAATCAAACAATCGGTGAGCGTCGAACTGGACCTGGAGGACGTGGAAGCCATAAAGTAAGGCAAAAGAAAAAACTCCTCAATCCAGACTTGAAACGTGGCGCGTCCCCAACGCCGCAGCCGCCCGGTCGGGTCTTTTGAGACAGGGAGAATGCTAGGGTTTTCCGGGGATTCATGGAGCGAAACACTGAATCTTTCCCCATTCGTTCGTCTCGATTTTGAAAGGCAGGTCTTTCAGGCTTGGGTGCTCGACCACTCCACGCCATTGCCTCGGTATCTCCTGCCCGAAACGCCTGGCGACAAAAAGCTCCAGACCCTCGCCGCGATCCCGGCGAGTCTGTCATCATTATGTGGCTAAGAAGTTGACGGCTGCAAGCTTCCGAGCCATAAGTCCTGAAGGTTGATTTCGATCTCTTGGAAGGGCTCGGCCCGCACCTTGTCGTTTTCGGCAAAGCTGCCGAGCAGCAGCCATCCGCCGCCGGCTTCAAGTCTGAAGACGTCCATGCTCAAAGCAGTGGGATCAATCAGCCAGATATGCCCGACGCCATAGTGAGCATAGATAGGCATTTTTTTGACTTTATCGATTCGCAAGGTCTTTGGAGAGAGTACTTCACACACCCAATCCGGAACCGCGGAAATCCAGTTGTGATCTTCTTCAACCGGAAATCTTTCCTTTTTCCAGCCCGCCAGGTCTGGAACCATGGTATGTTCTCCCAGCCCGATCTCCGGTTCAACAATAATAATCCATCCGCCTGGTCCGCCGCCTTCGCCAAAAACATAAGGCGGTCCTATTTTGTACCCCAAGGCGGATGTTGCGCACGTATGCCTCCTTGATGGTCTTGGATGAACGATCAGTTCCCCGTCGATGATTTCCCCGATCATATCTTCGGGGACCCCGTAGAGGTCTTCGTAGGTTGCTTTCTTTTCCGCAAGCTCGCTCATGGTCCATCCTCTCCTTATTTACGATATATATTATGCACACTCCCCGCTTTTCGGAACGGTGTCGAGAGAGGTATTGTTCATTATCTATATAAGCGCCTTTTCACTTTGACCACTCTTTTTTGCGCCACCGTTTGACCGCCCGGGGCCCGTGGCCCGGTCTATCCGGCGCCTGGCGGGTCATACCGGCCCAGTTTTCCGGGTTGCATAATCCGGATCGGATTTTGCCTCTTTTCGGGCGACACCCGGCGATTTGTGGGCCGATTCGGAAAAGGAAAAAAGAATCGGCTTGTACCGCCGGATAAGGTCATTCATTCGGCGCAGCATCGGCTCCACGTTGACACTGGTAAAAAGTGTTTCCGCCGCAGGTACGTAATTGCCGGTTGAGTTTCCGGGAAAACATCGAGAAGCTCATCTGCTTGTGTCCTTTGCGCCGCCGGCCAAGACGCCCGGTCTCTGGCATAACCTCCGGCAACGCCTCGATGCAGGATTTGCGGCGCCGCACGAAGTTTAAAAACGATCATGTCCTTTTCATACTCGGCAAGGGCTCCGATACATCCGGCGGAAAAATTTCCGGGTGGGCTCTGCGCAGACATGGCCGCGCCGCTCAAGGGCGCTGGTGAGACTAAAACCGTCCGACTTAAAGTCCCGGATGATACGTTCCCTGACCATCAGGTCTCGCGAAAGCCTGGCGAGCTTTTCGATAATGACCGTCTGGACGCCGTGAGCCGCCGCAAAATCGCTTATGGCCTTTTCCTGGTGGATGAGTCCGTCACCCTCACCCGAGCTCTTTCCGCTCTCCCTCCGATACCCGCAGGCCTCAAATATTGCCGCACAAGAAAAGACGGTGCGGCAAACCTCTGGCTACATTACCGCGTATTGGTTTATAACCAACCGCGGAGGGCGAAACATACATGAACACCTATCCCCTGCGCACCCCTTGGCCTGCGGATTTTCCGGATGTTATTGTTCATTGCGAGTTGCGGGCGAGGAACGCCCACCCCACTTACAAGGCGGCAAAAGCCGGCGACATTACCGCCGCGCAACAGCTTGTCGATGATCTTCTGTCGCCGGATAGCGTGAAGGCTATCGCGCAACTGATCGGCTCGCGCCATCCCCTTGTTGTTCCTGTGGCTGCTCTTGAGCGCTGGGGCTTCAACGCGATACCTGACGAAATGGCGCAAGTGTTGTCCGCCGAGTTGGGGTTACAGATGGCCCCTTACGATCTCAGCCAATTGAGTTATGTTGCTCATACCCGCGCGAATGGCTGGCATAGGCTCGTGACACCGGCTGTATTTGCGGGCACAGTCATTCAAGGGGCTGATTATCTTTTAGTTGACGATCATGTAGGCTTTGGGGGGACCCTTGCTAATCTGAGGGGCTATATCGAAGTCAACGGCGGGCACGTTATCGGCATGACAACGCTAACCGAGACGGGCGGGGGCCGAAAAATAGCGGTTCTCCCTGAAACCCTTTTTATGCTACAAAAGAAACATGGCGACGAACTCAACCACTTCTGGCGACAAGTCTTCCGGTACGGAACGTACTGCCTCACAAACATCGAAGCGGGATACCTATATCGTGTTGAATCTTTTGCCGCCATCAACACAAGAATGGCTGAAGCAGCAACGGATGCTCGTGGCCAAGGCATACCAGCAATCCGCCTCAATCCGAGGCCACAAGCCACACCCTGAGCCATAAACGGCTTGCTTTCCGCGTCTTTTCCCTATCGCCAAAGCCCCTCGAACGGCGCCGGATTGGTGGCCGAGTAAATGACGGTGCGCCGGATGTCGCGGTGCCCGAAATAGTCCTGAATCAACCGCGTGTCCGCGCCTTGGTCGGCAAGAGCGAGGCCGCAACCGTGGCGAAGCTGGTGTGAGTGAGCGGGCCGCGTCGTTCACTGATAAAGAAAGCGTCTGTCTGCGGCTTCTTCTTTGCGCGGATCGCGAGCCCTGCCTTGATGAGTTTGATCTCGTCGCCGCGTAGCAGGTGCGTGGTGGACAAGCCCTTTTTAAGCCGCGCCACGTGCAGGACGCGGCTTTCGATGTCCACGCCGGAAATCTCAAGCCCGCATGCCTCCGACACGCGCAAACATTGGCGGAACATCATCAGGAACAAACAACGGTCGCGGGCTTCAAAGCGTCTGCCCTTGGCGGCGGCAAGCAATTTGTCCACCTCAAGGGCTGTGAGGTGTTTTCGGTCGTTCATCTTTTTCCTGTTTACGGGGTAGGCGGGTTCCTTTTGTAGTGCTCGAACATGGCCGCCGATATTGCCGTACTGGTCGGCCAGTGACCGCGCCGTTGTCCGGCATGGGTCATATAATCGTCCAAGTGGTCGGGGTCGGGCTGCACGACTTTGCCGTCTTTCAGAAACAGCAAGCCAATCTTCTCGGTCGGCATGCGCAAAACAAAGGCTTCGGCCTCGTCCAGCACGGCGCGAAGGCGCCTGTGGAAAATCTTGGGGTCGAGCACCTCATTCGATGGCACGGCCCGTAAATCCTCTTCTCTGTACCGCGTCGCATTGCGTCGGATTTCGGCGATCAAGCCTTCGGGGGTATAACCGGGGGCCTTTTCGACAGCAGCCCAAATGACCGCGCCCAACGGCAGGACATGCTCATGGATGGTGAGAAGATCGACGGCATCGGCCGCTTTCTGCCGCCCGGCTGCCGCCATGACTTTGTTGGTGGCAAGGTCGATAGGGTGGATCATATAGCCGAAAAGCTCGTCTTTCACCGTTGGGAAAAAGCGAAAATCACTATCAGCCACCCATTCAAGGTGAGTGCGTTCAGAGCCGCTACGGATTTCGGCTGTATAAACCGCAGGTTCTCGGCGCTGCCATGCAATATCAAGCCCCTCGGCTTGCAAGGCCGCCGTGTCTTCCTCGGCGGCTTGGGCAACACGTTCTTCACGGTCGCGGAAAATGTGAATGTCTTCGGAAAAGAGCGGCCATTCTCGATTGAGCGGCGTGCTTCCGGCAACATAGCTTTCCGGGTTATGGTGTACGGCGAGCAAGCTCAGGATACGCGATTGAAATCTAGTGAGCAGCATGACAGACCTTTTCAATCCGTTCCGCCAAACGCCGCGCCGCCAGATTACCCTCGACGCGCAAATAGCGGGCGATCACCAAGGCGTCTTTCGGCTCCGGGTCTTCCAGCTCGCGCACGTTCCACAGCGCACGGCTGCCGAACTCCTTGAAGGCGTTCCGGTAGAGGCTCACAAAATCGTCCGGTTTGGTTGTTTTTTCCGTTTCCATGATTTCTGATTTTACACATGTTTGTCTTTTTGTCCAGTTTCCGGCGTTCTTAACCCCTCGCAAACCCGCGAATTACAACACTATCCCGTTTTTGATACGACAGTAGTGTTTTGCCTTTATTCTTTCTTAACCCCCAGCGTCTTTATTTTCCTGTGCAGGTGTGTCCTTTCCAGCCCGATTCTGGCCGCGGTAAGAGATATGTTCCATCCGTTTTCCTCCAGCCTCCTGGCCAGGAAGTCACGCTCGAAACAGGCACGGGCTTCCTCCAGGGTCTCGCATTGCAGCCAGGAGGCCTCGCCGTCTTCTTCCCGAAGAAGGTTTCGAAAATCCGCGGGCAGGTCGTCGGGCCCTATGAGGTTGCCGGGGGTCATGATCATCAGTCTTTCAATGAAATTTCTAAGCTCCCGAATATTGCCCGGCCAGGAATATGCCTGGAGCAGGCGATAGGCCCGCGGGTCGATTCTTTTTTTCCCGAGCGCGCTCTCGCTCGAGATCTCGGCTGCGAAATGCTCGACCAGTAACTCCATGTCCTCCATGCGCTCCCTCAGGGGCGGCACGAAAATCGGGATCACATTCAACCGGTAATAGAGGTCCTGCCTGAATCTGCCCAGCTCTATCTCTTTTTGCAGATCCTTATTCGTGGCCGCAACAATGCGCACGTCCACCTCGATGGCGCGCTCACCGCCCACCCGCTCGAACACCTGCTCCTCGATGATCCGAAGGATCTTGGCCTGGGTCCTGTTGCTCATATCCCCAACTTCATCCAGGAAAAGGGTGCCTCCGTTGGCCAGGTCGAATTTTCCCTTGCGCCTTTCGTGCGCGCCGGTGAAGGCGCCCTTCTCGTGGCCGAAAAGCTCGCTTTCGATCAGTTCCTCCGGAATCGCGGCGCAGTTGACTTCTATGATCCGGCGCGTGTTGCGACGGCTGAGAAGATGGATCATCTTGGCGGCCAGTTCCTTGCCCGTTCCGTTCTCCCCGGTAATCAGCACCGTGGCGTTGGTGGGGGCGGCGCGTTTTATCTGATCCCACAAAGCCCGCACCGCCGGGCTTTCGCCGATCATTCTGCGCTCCGATTTATTGCGCAGCAGCCGGTTTTCTTCCTCCAGGCGGAAAAACTCTATGGCGTTTTGAATAGAGACCAGAACGCGCTCGATGGACAGCGGCTTTTCGATGAAATCGAAAGCCCCCATCCGGGTGGCCTTCACCGCGGTCTCTATGGTGCCGTGGCCGGAGATGATGATTACCGGAAGCAGCGGGTAGAGCTTTTTGAGCTCGTCAAGAACGGTCATGCCGTCGGTTCCCGGCATCCAAACGTCGAGCAGGATCAGGTCCGGGGGATCCTTCTTGGCCCTGTCCAGGGCCTCCTCCCCGCAGTGCGCCTGGATCACTTCATAGCCTTCATCCTCCAGAATTCCGCTAAGGGACTGCAGGATGCTTATCTCGTCGTCAACGATCAGTATTTTTTGCTTCATCGACTTCCCCGCTAGCCGGGCAGTTCCACCGTAAACACCGTTCCCCGGGGCTCGTTTTGGCGTACCCGGATGAAACCGTTATGATCTTCTATGATGCTCGAAACTATGGCAAGGCCCAGCCCGGTACCCTTTTCTTTGGTCGAATAGTAGGGTTCAAAAATCCTCGGCCTGTTTTCGGGGGCAATCCCCGGGCCCGTATCCGCGCACTCCATCCGTGCAATTTTGAGCGCGGCGTCATAGGAGAGCCGGATGGACATCTCTCCGCTCTCACCGCCTATGGCATGCACGCCGTTTTCCAGCAAATTGATGATCACCTGCCGGAACTGATCGCGATCCAGCCTCAGATCGGGCATGAGATCATCGCTTTCCAAACGGAACGAGATGGAGCTGAAATTATGCCGGTAGAGGCTAAGCCCCTCCTCGACTATCTCATGGAGGCTGCATGGCTGCAGGCGGGCCCTGGGGAGCCTTGCGAAGCGGGAAAACTCGTTTACCAGGCTCTTCATGTGATCTACCTGCTGAATAATGGTGCGGGTGCATTCGTCGAAAACCGAACCGTCTCCGTCGACCAGTTGCGGATACTTGCGTCTCAGTCTTTGGGCGGAAAGCTGAATGGGCGTAAGAGGGTTTTTGATCTCGTGGGCGATGCGCCTGGCCACCTCGCGCCAGGCGGCCATCCGCTGGGCCTTCTCCAGTTCCGTGAAATCGTCGAGCACCGCGACTATACCCATGAATTGGTCCCGTTCGTCGTGCAGCACCGATATTTTGATCAAAAGCGTCATGGGCGCTCCGGCCACCTTGACCTGCGCGGACCGCTCCAGATAGGCATGGCGGCCCTCCCCGTAGGAGGCGATAAAGGCTTTGACAATCTCCATCTGTGATTGATCCAGAAAAGCGGTATAATGCCTGCCCTTCGCCTTTTCCGCGTCGATTCCAAAAATGAGTTCGGCCGAATTGTTCACCGTGGTGATAATGCCTTCGGCATCCACGCTCACCACCCCTGCCGCGGTATTTTTCAGCACCACCTCCATGTAGCGCCGGCGTTCTTCCAGTTCCACATTGGTGGTCTTGAGCGCGTTATAGGCGCTGTCCAGTTTTCTTCGGCCCTCCCGCAGATCTCCGATCATATCGTTAAACGAAGCCATCAGCATTCCGATTTCGTCCTGCCTGTCCGGGTCGAGATACACGTCCAGGTCGCCCTCGGCAATCCTCTGAGTGGCTGTGAGGAGCTTCTGGATAGGCCCGGTAAGGTTTTTGGCCAGGTAGAAGCCGAACCACACCGCCGAAAATATGGCCAGCATGGTAACGATCGAGAAGGTGATGAAATGACTCTTCTTGAGGGGCGTGTGAAGCATCTGGAGTTGAAGGTAACTGTTGTAGCCGGCGGTAATCGATTTCAACCGGAGAGAAAGTTCTCGCGGAAGGACCCTTACCGCTATGAGGGCCGAGTCGTCTCCCGTGAGGTACTTCAAGGGAATACGAGCCGCTATGGCGCTGCGGTCGTCGCGCAGGCTGATGATCTTGGAAGCTGTGCCGCTCTCCGTTCCAAAATTGCTCCGCAGCCACACCGGCTTAACTTTCTGAGCGGCTTTCTGGGTGAAGCTCCATCGCAGCACCCCGGAAGCATTGAACAGGTAGGCCGCATCGATCCTGGCGGCGAAAAGAAAACCTATGTCCTCCAGATGGGCCTTGCCCTTGCCTTCCGTTATGATCCGGGCCGCTTCCGGAACCAGGGCCCGGCATTCCGATATGAAATCGCTGCGTTCGCGTTCCACATAATCCCTGGCCAACTGGACCGAATTTTGGAGCGAATCCTGGACCCTGGCGCTGAACCACTGGTCGAGGCTCGAAAAAATGAACTGGCTGGCAAACCAGAAAAGGGGAACCGCGGGAATGAGGGTCAGAACCACCGAGGCGGCAACCAGTCGGGTCTTGAGCTTGGACCCCAGTATGTTTCTTTTCCTCTCGAAAATGAGCTTTATGAAGTTGCGCAGCACCAGGTAAGCCAGCAGCAGCAGAAGCAAAACGTTCAGATTTATGAAGACGACAAGAAGAATATTGCTGACAAGCGGGGTGCGCAACAGAGGTTTATAGAACCATCCCCGCAAAAATCCGAGCCCCAGTATCAGGGCAAAGGCTGCGCAGACCACGATACGTTCCCAAAAACGGCGTCTTTCAGCCGGGTTGGAATCCGGATTGCTCATGGCCTCTATCAGTAGAGAAATTCGACGGTATACCATCCTGTCTCGAAATCCCAAAGAGACGCCCAAAAAAGAATGTATCTGAAAACCAGGGGCAATTCCACTTTTGAAAGCTCAGCCTTGACGTTCAGATAATATGACTGGTCCCTGTCAAGACAACACGTTGGAATCACGGGGAACTTGCTCACCGTGCTCATCCATGCTTTTGCCTCGGCCAAGTTCTTGGTGACGAGGGACTCTTGGGGCGCCTCCGGCAAAGTAACCTGATATTCATTGTTTAGCCGATTATATTTAATGGTGTGTAGAAGGCTAAGATCGGCCATCGTCGAATTTACAACCAGGGAGGGCTTTTGAATGGATAACAAGATCCTGAAGGTCGTCGGAACCCCATCGAGAATCGCCTCCTCCATCTCCGAGTTAAAGCAGTTTACCAGGTGAAAACTGACCTTCAGTTCCTTGCCGCTCTTATCCAGTTCAATATTTGAGATCTCCGCCTTTTTGTCCTCTGCCTGGCAAACCGGGGGGCATACAGTCACGGCTGCCAGCAAAATGATCAAAAAGGTTTTGCAAAGAATTAAAAATTTCACGCTTTTTCCAAAAATGCGCCCCAACGGCCGGCCGAGGCTGGAAAACGACCGAATTGAAAAGACCCGCACAGAGTTTTTCTTGAGATTCTAGCGAACCGACAGTTCGAATACAAGCGAAATGACCATCCCCGGGAGCACGCCCACCCCCAATGTTGTTGAGTTAAGCGACTCAGGCGGAATCGGTGCTGCTCTTTTAGAGCGACGATCATGATCCCGGAGGGATCAAAGCCATTAGCCGGTGGTTGAGGCCTGAGGCCGATACCCCCGGAAAGGAACGAAAAAGAAGGAGACGACCCCGTGAGGGGTCGCAGATCAAGCGGTGCTCAGACAGGCGGGAAAAGCTTGGGATTTCTTAACTCAACAACAT
>JARLHP010000264.1 GCA_031292195.1 Syntrophobacteraceae bacterium | reverse complement strand
GCGCGCTTACGGCACCAGAATCACCGAACCGGTGGTGCGCCGGGATTGCATGTCGCTATGAGCCGCGCCCGCCTCGGCCAGGGAGTAAGTCTTCCCTATATGCACCTTTACGATCCCCTTTTCCACCACTTCGAATAAATCTTTGGCATGCGCCAGGAGGTCATCTCTCTTTGCGGTATAGTGCATAAGGGAGGGCCGCGTCAGGAAAAGAGAGCCTTTGACGGACAGGAGGCCCAAATCGAAGGGCGGTAACGCTCCGCTCGACTGTCCGAAGCTCACCATTGAACCCATCGGCCTCAGGCAATCCAGGGACTTCATGAAAGTCTCCACGCCCACTGAATCGTAGACCACGTCGACGCCCCTTCCGCCGGTTATCTCCTTTACCCGGGCCGTGAAATCCTCCTCCCGGTAAAGGATCGCATGGTCGCACCCGTTGCTTCGGGCGAGTTCCGCTTTTTCCCTGGACCCCACCGTCCCTATCACCGTCGCGCCCAGGTGCTTTCCCCACTGACATACGAGCGTGCCGACGCCTCCGGCCGCGGCGTGGATGAGGATCGTATCGCCCGCTTTGACCCTGTAGCAGCCGTGGAGAAGGTACCGGGCGGTCATTCCCCGCAACATCATCGCGGCCGCCTGGCGGGTGGAGATGGCATCGGGCAGGACCACCAGGCGATGGGCCGGAATCACCCGCACGTCCGCATAAGCTCCCGGAGGCATCCCGGCATAGGCCACACGATCCCCGACCGAAACCTCCGCCACCCCTTCGCCCACCGCCTCCACTTTTCCGGCCCCTTCCATTCCGATTACCGCCGGCAGCCCGGGCAAGGGATAGAGGCCGATCCGGTGATAGATATCTATGAAATTCACCCCAATGGCTTCCTGGCGGACAAGCGCTTCCCCGGGCCCCGGCATTCCCGGCTCGTAATCTTCCAAACGCAGGACTTCGGGTCCCCCCATCTCGTGTATCCTGACAGCTTTCGGCATAACTCCTCCTCGTAAAGTGAATTCAGGGTAATGATAGTATCGGGTGCGCGGACTTCAAGGCTGCATTCGACAGGAATGAAAAGAGTCTCGATACATGGCGCCTTCAGCGGGGCGGACGGCAAGCCAAAAGCTTGCCCGATCCAGGATGGAGAAATAATTCATTTTCGGTTCAATATTTTGCCCCATTGCCTCTTTCCCTGAGATCGAGGTAATATTCTTACCGGTAAGAGTATTACTGAAAGGAGGCTGCTGCGATGCGCGTAACTTCAAAGGGACAGGTGACCATACCACAGCACATTCGGGAAAAACTGGGGATAGCGCCGAACAGTGAGGTCGATTTTTTGGAGGAAGGTGACCGTGTCTACATTCTTAAGAAAATGGCAGGCGGTCTGACCAAAAGGTTCAAACCGCTCCGGGGAGTGGCTACGGTCAGGATGACAACGGAAAAAATAATGCAACTGACCAGGGGCAGTGAATGAGAGGCCTGCTGGTCGACTCAAATGTACTGCTCGACGTCTTTGAAGATGATCCGGTGTGGGCGCCATGGTCTGAAGAAATGCTCGACCGGTTCAGCATGACGCACGCCCAACGCAGAAACCCTATCATCTATGCGGAGATATCCGTCATACCAAGTCCGCCCTTGAGGGCTTCAAGCGAGTAAGGCCAGATGGCTCCCGAAACAACATATTGAAATCCATCATGGCTGTCTCAGATTTTTCCCTCAGTCCGTCGAAGCGTCGCTTGAACCTGTGCCGGCACTCTCTTCGATAGACGAGAAATTCGATATCTTTACGGAACCGTCGGGGAAACGGGCGACAATGTCCAGAGTCCCGCCCATCGCCTCGATAGCGGAACGTAATGTGGAAATGTAGATATCGGTGCGCTTCTCCATTTTAGCGACGTTTGGCTGTTTGATGTGCAACTCTTTGGCGAGCATCTCCTGTGAGACCCCCCGCGCACGTCTTAGTTCGTGAAGCGGCATCTCCGCGACCATTTCCCGATAATGCGCGTCGGAGCGAGAAATCGCCTCAGGCGACATTTTAGCTTCCAATTGAGAAAATTTACGAGCCATTTATCAAACCCTCCCGGCTCAATGTTTCCAGGTGTTCTCTATAAAGCCGATCTGCAATGGGAACAAATTCGTCGTACCACCGATCCTCGCCCGTCTTGACTCCACCGATCAACAGTATTGCGCAACGGCGGGGATCAAAAGCGTAGAGCACGCGATAAGGTCGACCGGAGGGCTGAATGCGAAGTTCACGCATATTGCCGTACTCCGACTGCTTGACGCCGCTGGAATGGGGAAACGGAAGACCGGGACCAAAATCGGCCAAAAGCTTAACGCCGGCGCGCACAGATTCCTGCTCTCCTTCGGTCAGGCCATCCCACCATTGGCCGAACTCATCCGTGTACTCAATCTCCCATTCCATTATCGAAATATACCCTTTGGGATATATGCCGTCAAGTGTATGAACCCCCCCCGCCTTCAAGCATGACCCTGACCTATTGCCTGGAGCCACTTCGGAATGTCGAAAGCGGGCTGATCTCTCCCAGTCCACGATAGATCAACCAGGTTCTCAAAACATGTCCCCCAAAATCAAAGGGCCCTCCTTCCACCTCGCAGCAGAGGGGAAGGAGGGCCCTAAAGAGCACCAAATCAATGGTTTCTACATCACATTTTCCAACTCTTCCAGCAGGGCTTCGACTTTGACCATTATCTGATCGTCGGAATAGTTGGCAAGTGTAATGGCCTTGGCCGGGCATTCGGACACGCAGGTGCCGCATCCCTGGCAGAGCGCTTCGTTGATATTCGATACGCTGTTGATTATCTGCGGCACGTGGTAGGGACAGGCGCGAACGCAAACCAGGCAACCGGCGCACAGTTCCGGATTCACCTGCGCCACCACACCGCCGATGGTCTGGTCGGTTGCGGCAAGAAAAGCCCCGGCTCGCGATGCCGCCGCCATAGCCTGCGAAATGCTTTCGCTTATAAGTTTCGGGCTATGGGCGGTCCCACACAAAAAGAGGCCTTCGGCCGCGAAATCCACCGGCCTGAGTTTCACGTGGGCTTCCATGAAGAAGCCGTCCGGGCTGCTCTGGATTTTGAGCATGGACGCCAGGGGACCGTTTTGAGCGGCCAGTGTGGCCGCGCTCAGCACCACCGCATCCGCAACGACCTTGACCGGACGCCTCAAGACATGGTCGGTGAAAACGACGCTAAGCCCGGCGCCGTTGGAATCAACCACAGGCTGGTTTTCCAGGTCGAAGCGGGCGAATATGATGCCCTCCCTCCTGGCCTGGGTGTAGAATTCTTCGAGTTGGCCGTACATCCTCATATCCCGGTAGAGGACCAGTATATCCATTTCGGGATTGAGTTTTTTGAGCTCCCGGGCGTGCTTCACCGCGGTCTGGCAGCAAACGCGGCTGCAGTTGGGGTTTTCGTCGTTTCTCGACCCCACGCACTGAATCATGACCACCTGGTTCCAGGCGGCGGCGGTTGCCGGCTCTTTAGTAACCAGTTCGTCGAGTTGGAGCTGAGTCATGACGCCGGGCTTTTCCCCGTAGCCAAACTCCTTGGGCTGATATTCACGAGCACCGGTGGCCAGGATAGTGACTCCGTGGCTGATCTGCCTTTCGGGCGCGCCGCCGGCCTGGATCTCGGTTAGAAAATTGCCCTTGTAGCCGGAGAACCCGGTAATGCGGGCATCGGTCAGGAGTTCGATCCTGCTGTTGCCCCTCACCTCTTCGATCAAACCGTCCAGGAACTCCCCGACGTCTTTTCCCTCGATAGTGTGGGCTATCCTGCGGCTAAGACCTCCCAGTTCCTTTTCTTTTTCCACCAGCACCACATCGAAGCCTTGCTCGGCCAACCCCAGGGCAGCCGTGAGACCCGCGACCCCGCCGCCGATCACCAGCCCGCTCTGGACGATATCCAACTTCTTCTCGGCCAGAGGATCGAGCAAAGAGGCCCTGGCAATCGCCATTCGGACAAGGTCTTTGGCCTTCGCCGTCGCCCTCACCTTATCGTTGCTGTGGCACCAGGAATCCTGGTTGCGGATGTTCGCCATTTCGAACAGGTACTTGTTCAGACCGGCGTTCATCAGCGTCTCCTGGAACAGCCCCTCGTGGGTTCGCGGCGTGCAGGAGGCGACAACGACACGATTGATCCCCTGCTCTTCGATCACCTGGGCCATTTTCACCTGGGTGTCCTGAGAGCAGGTGTAGAGGTTTTCTTCCACGTAAACCACGTTGGGAAGAGACTTCGAGTATTCTCTGACCGCCGGCACATCGACAACACCGGCTATATTGATGCCGCACCGGCACACGAACACGCCAACGCGGGGCTTTTCAATGCTGATGTCCTTTTCGGAGCGAATCTCCTTAACTTTGGCCACCGACCAGCGCAACTCGCTCATAGTCGAACTGCAGGCGCAGGCCGCCGCCGAGGCTTCCATGACCGATTGGGGAATGTCTTTTGGCCCCTGCATGGTCCCGCAGACATAAAATCCGGGCCTGGAGGTGGTAACGGGCGTAAAGCAGTCCGTATCGACGAAGCGGTTCTTGTTGAGGTCGATGTCCAGCCGTTTGGCCAGTTCCACCGACTCCGCGCCAACTTCCAACCCTACCGAAAGCACCACCAGGTTGAAGACCTCGCTGTTCAGTTGGCCCGCTTCGTCGACGTAAGAAATCCGGAGGTCGCCGCCCTCAGCCGGCTCCACAGTGTGCACCCGGGAGCGAATGAAGCGGACACCCTGGTCCTGCGCGCGAAGGTAATACTTTTCGAAGTCTTTGCCGTAGGTGCGCATGTCCATGAAAAAGATGGCCGTATCCAGACCGCTGTGGGAATGCTCCTTGGAAATAACGGCTTCCTTGACCGCATACATGCAGCAGACGCCGGAACAGTACGGGTTGTCGCAATGGCTCAGGTCACGGGACCCAACGCATTGCAGCCACGCGATCTTTTTGGGCTCTTCCAGGTCGTAGGGCCGCATCAGATGGCCCCGATAAGGCCCGGAGGCGCTCAAAATACGCTCGAACTCCAGGCTGGAGATCACATTGGGGTGGTTTGCATAATCATAGGTATCGAAACGGGAGGGATCGAAGACCCCGGTGCCGGTGGCAAGCACCACCGCCCCCACCTCGAGTTCGGTAATGCGCGGAGCATCCGCATAAAAGACTGCCCCGGCGAGACACACCTTCTCGCAAAGACCGCACCCGATGCAGGCCTCATGGTCGATGGAAAAGACCATCGGCACGGCCTGCGTATAGGGGATATAGGCCGCGGCCCTATCATCGAGGCCGCAGTTATACTCGTTTGCGGCCCTCACGGGGCAGGCCTGGGCGCAGGCGCCGCACCCGGTGCACTTGTCTCTGTCGATATAGCGGGGGGATTGGCTCAGTTTCGCGGTGAATCGTCCCGGTTCGCCTTCAACCGATTCGACCCTGGAGTGTGTTACGATCTTAACGTTAAGATGCCGGCCGACCTCGACCAGTTTGGGCGAGATGACTCACATCGCGCAGTCGTTGGTCGGGAAGGTTTTGTCCAGTTGGGACATGAGCCCGCCAACCGCCGGCGACTGGTCCACCAGGTAAACGTAATATCCCGCATTGGCAAGGTCCAAAGAAGCCTGCATGCCGGAGATACCGGCGCCGACCACCAGTACAGCCCCAATATTCCCATTGCTGCCAGTATTTGCCATGTCAATTCCTATGATCAGTGATCAGTTACTAGTGACTGGTGACTAGTGACCAGTTAATAAGAATCCGCCAATTTCTCAATCACTCCGGTGTGCTTTACGCCGCGGTGCGAGTGAATTTTGGAGTGGCGCCCTCATAGCCGTGCAATTCGGCCGCGCCCATCTTTTCCACATCCACCAGCCGCTTTGAAACTTCCTGGAGCCCAAGACCGGTCCCGGCGGAAATCTCCCGCACCGATTGGGGCCCGGAGCGCAACACCTCCAGGATCAGGGCGTTTTCGTACTCGGATTCGCACACCGCGCGCAGGGTCCGCTCGAACTCCGCCGAGTCCACCTTCTGGTTGTAGACATTCCCGCGCTCGGTGACCTGGCGGTCTATACCGATGAGCCACCTTACCCGCGGTGAATTGAGAACGGATTCGATAGCCGAAAGTTGCAGGGAAAACTTGGAGGCGTCGAAAGGACCGAGCCCGGCCAGTTCCTCGCTCAGTTCCTTTACGTAGTTGGCAAAAAGTTGACCTTCAGCGGCGCTCACCCACCGGAGCTGAACCCGGGCGCGCTCGATTTTGGCCATATCCAGCAGGTTTTCGATTACCCGCATTCTCTTTTGGGTGTACACATTACCTTCCAGGTAATGACAGTCTCCGGGGTGTCAGCCGAAGACGAACACGCCGTCGAATCCGCTCTTCAGTCCTTCGGTGATATAGAGAGGCTCGACCCTGCCCGAGCACATCGTCCGCAGCACCCGGATGGTGGGCGGGTACTGAAAACGGCTTACCCCGGCAAGATCCGCTCCCGCATACGAGCACCAGTTGCACAGAAAGGCCAGTGCCCTAGGTTCGAAATTATCACTCATCTTTTGTTCTCCCCCGAGGCGGTGAGACCGCCAGCCGATCAAGGAAAGTATTTGTTGGGCCGCGCTGCGCTTAGCCCAACCAACAGGCTTAGCCCAACCTTGTATCTTAGAAGAAAAGAAGTCAACCGCAGGATGGGTGGAGCAAAGCGCAACCCATCAGTTCTTGTTGGGCTGCGCTACGCTAACTCCAACCTACAGAGTCTCCCCCGAGGCGGTGGGACCGCCGGCCGAGATTGCCATGCCCGCACCACGGGCTTTTCCGTTCAGTTCCGAGAGCCGCCCGATCGGATCGCCGCAATGATCTGGCTGTCTCTAAAGTGTTTCATATCGATGGCCTTCTGCGGACAGGAGGCCGCGCACACCCCGCAGCCCTTGCAGGATGCGGAGATGGTTTCCGCCCGGTATCCCTTGCCCTTTTCCTCGTGAAGCCTGATCGCTCCGAACGGGCAGTTGGCCTCGCACATGCCGCAGCCGATGCAAAGCTCCTGGTTTACCGCCGACACAATGGGTTCGACTTCCACCCAGGGTTTGGCCAGAACCGATGCGGCCCGGGCCGCCGCGGCCCCCGCCTGAGCCACCGACTCGTCCAGGGGCTTGGGGTAGTGGGCAAGACCGGCTACAAAAACACCGTCCGTTGCAAAATCCACCGGCCGAAGCTTCATGTGGGCTTCCAGGAAAAACCCGTCCTGGTTAAGGGGCACCTTGAAGAACCTCGCCAACTCGTTCAGCCCCCTGGGCACTATGGCCGTGGACAGATTGAGGTAGTCGACCGTGAGTTCGACCGGGAATCCCAGAACGTGGTCTCTCACCCTTATTTTCAGCTTTTCACTACCGTTAGCCGAAATTTTACTCACAACAGGCTTTTCTTCGGGATTGTACCGGATGAAAAGCACTCCCAGCCCTCTTGCCTGCGTGTAGAGCTCTTCTCTTTGACCGTAGGTGCGGATGTCCCGATAGAGCACATACACGTCGAGGTCGGGCTTCTTTTCCTTGAGGTCGATGGCCTGCCTGATCGCAGAGGTGCAGCATAACTTGGAGCAGTAGGGACGCTCGGGTTCTCTTGAGCCCACACACTGGATGAAGGCCACGCCTTCGGCCGCATCGAGCTTTTTCGGGTCGTCCCGGAAGAGTTTTTCCAGATCGTGCCAGCGGGTTACCCGTTCGGTTTGACCGTAGAGGTATTCGACCGGTTCGAAAGGTTCGGCCCCGGTGGCCAGAATTACGGCCCCGTGCTTAATTTCCTTCTCCTGACCGCCCGCTTTGACAATGCTTGTAAACTGCCCCACAAATCCCCCGGCATCGACCAGGTCGGCGCCCGTAAACACCTCGATGTTCGGGTCGCCCGTAACTTTGGTTTTGAGTTCTTCCACGTAGGCGAAGACGTCTTCGCCCTTCCAGGTTCGCCCCACTTCCAGGGCGTGTCCGCCAAGCTCCGGTTTTTTCTCCACCAGGTAGGTCTTAAAGCCCTGCGCCGATAGATTTATGGCCGCGTTCATACCGGCCACCCCGCCCCCGATGACCAGGGCCGACTGGATGAGCGGGGCCTGGAGCTTTTCTATGGGCTCAAGGAGGGCCGCTTTGGCCACCGCCATTCGGACCAGGTCTTTGGCCTTGGCCGTGGCTTTTTCCGGCTCCGCCTGGTGCACCCAGGAATCCTGGTCGCGGATATTGGCAAATTCGAACAAGTAGGCATTGAGGCCCGCCTCCCGGATGGTCTCCTGGAAAAGCGGCTCATGGGTCCTGGGCGTACAGGCCGCAACCACGATCCGGTTTAGCCGGTGTTCTTTTATGCCGTCAATGATCAGTTTCTGCGTATCCTGGCTGCAGGTGAACATGTTTTCCGCCACATAGGCCACATTGGGAAGCCCCCGGGCATAATCGCGGACTGCGGGCACATCGACCACGCTGGCGATATTGACCCCGCAGCGGCAAACAAAAACTCCCACCCGGGGCTCGGCGTGAACGCTCGGGTCTTCGGGCGGATAGGTCTTGGACTGGGTAAGGGCATTGCGCGACCCCGAAAGCAGAGCGGCCGAAGCCGCCGAGGCGGCCGAGGCCTCCATTACCGAAGAGGGGATGTCTTTGGGGCCGCTAAAAGCCCCGCACACAAAGATTCCCGGACGGGAAGCACTGATGGGCGAAAAGCTGTTCGTTTGGGCAAACCCGCCCGAATCGAGTTCGATTCCGATTCTTTGGGCCAGACCTTTGGCTTCGTCCGAGACCTCCAGCCCGGTGGAAAGTACCACCAGGTCGAAGACTTCCACCCGCTGCGTTCCGCTGTCGTCGACATATTCGATCGCCAGATCGTCGGAACCGGGGGCCGCCGGCGCTATGGTGTGGACCCGCGAGCGGATGAACCGCACGCCCGTCTCCTCCCTTGCCCGGTCGTAATAGCGCTCGAAGTCTTTTCCGTACGTGCGCATATCCATAAAGAAGATTGCGGTATCAAGCGACTCTTTGGCGTGTTCCTTGGCGATTACCGCCTCTTTTATGGCGTACATGCAGCAGACGCCCGAGCAGTACCCGTGGGCGCACTCGTGGGAATCACGGGATCCAACGCACTGCAGCCATGCGATTTTTCGGGGGGCTTTCCTGTCCGAGGGCCTCTCCAGGTGGCCTTCGAAGGGGCCCGAGGCGCTAAGGATTCGCTCGAATTCCAGGCTACTGATAACGTTGGGGTATTTGCCGTAGCCGTAGGTATCCAGCGGGGTGGGATCGAAGGACTTGAACCCGGGCGCCAGAACCACCGCCCCCACTTCGATGCGGTGCTCCTTTTCCTTCTGGTCGAAGTCTATGGCCCCGGTGGGACAGAACTTCTCGCAGGCCCGGCATTTGCCGTTTTTAAAAAAGATGCAGTTCTCGTCGTCGAGAAGATATTTGAGGGGCACCGCCTGGGGATACTTCACATAGGCGGCCTTTCGAACACCCAGTCCCTCGTTGAAGGAATCCTTGACCTTTTTGGGGCACTTTTCCGCGCAGATGCCGCACGCCACGCATTTTTCCGCGTCCACAAAGCGCGGCTTCTCCCGCACGGTCACCACAAAACTGCCGGCCTCCCCTTCCACCTTCTCCACCTCGGACATCGTCATCAGTCGGATATTGAGGTGGCGACCGCACTCCACAAGCTTGGGGGAAAGAATACACATGGAGCAGTCATTGGTTGGGAATGTTTTGTCCAGCTGCGCCATAACGCCGCCGATAGTGGGAGAACTCTCGACGACATAGACGAAGAAACCCGACCCGGCGAGGTCGAGGGCCGCCTGAGTCCCCGCTATGCCCCCGCCAACGACCATTACCGCACCCGTAGGTGACTTGACCTGACTATTTTCGCTCATATCGCTTCGCTTCCTGAGAAACTCTTAAGACCAGACCATGACCCTGCTCTTCGATCCCTCATCCCGGCTCTGCGTCAAACACCGATTTCAAAATTTGCTTTACTTTGCGTGAGGAGATCGCGGCGTGATCGGACTCCTGCCCACCGCCTGCTCGGACACTATGGACCGCGTCGAGCCGCTACTATGCAACCGGCGAGAAGTTTACCACTAAACCAGACCGTGAGCAAGAGCCTACGGACAACACCCGAGGGAAAATTTGTTCCGACTACTTTCGCGCGGCAAATTAATCTTCCCCTCCTGCCGACGAATTGTCGCACACCCTTGCCGCACAAACCGGAATGAATCCTAACAATTTTTTCGGGCCATATCATTGGCCTGGACAGATTACCCCCGGGACAAAGCCCGTTACCAATTATACCAGGTTGCGTTCAAGACTTGCCTGATGGGTTGCGCTTCGAGACTGTGTCTTGAGAGAAATTCGCAAACCGGGCTGTCGGAACCTGTGAGGGGGCGGCAAGGTTGTTGAGATAATCGACTCAACTGGAATCGGTGCTGCTCTTTTAGAGCGACGATCGT
>JARLHP010000263.1 GCA_031292195.1 Syntrophobacteraceae bacterium | reverse complement strand
GATTCGTGTTTGGTGATTCGTGTTTGTTTTTTGTTGATTGGTGATTGGTGAATGTTGAATGGTTATTGTAAGGGCAGGTTGGGCTGTTGGGCTAAGCGCAGCGCAGCCAAAAAAAAATGAGCCCAGGCGGTTGCTGTTTTAAGATACAAGGTTGGGCTAAGCTTAGCGCAGCCCAACAATCCCGGCCGGCGGTCCCACCGCCCGGGAATCGGGTGCTTTTCCTGTTCACTGATCACTGCTCACTATTCACTGCTCTTAGGGCATGTTATCTTTACCCGTTATCTATTGCTGACGGCTTCCGTGGAGGTTCAGATGCCGATATACGAATATGAGTGCTGCAAATGTTGCGAACGTTTCGAAAAGCTCGTTTTCAGAAGTGACGAACCGGTTACCTGCCCGAAATGCGAGTCAGCGAACATCACTAAAATGATGTCGGTTTGCGGATTCAAAAGCGGTGGGGACAAGGGGGCGGCAAGCAGTCGGGTGGGCTCCACCTCTTCGTCGTCGGGTTGTGCCGGATGCGCGGGCGGAAGCTGCTCCAGCTGTCACTAACGACCGGAAAGAAGGGGAAATCTCACTTACCATGGAGCTTGTCCGGATAGCGACACGAGGCAGCATGCTCGCCCTTCGGCAGAGCGGTATGATGAAGGCTGCCCTGGAGAAGTTCTGGCCTGAAATCCGGTTTGAACTTCAAATCATAAAGACCACCGGTGACAAGATAACCAGCGTGCCGCTGGCCCGGGTGGGCGGCAAGGGTCTTTTTGTAAAGGAGATCGAGGACGCGCTGCTCGATGGCTCCGCCGATCTTGCGGTCCACAGCATGAAGGACGTTCCGGCCGATTTGCCCGAAGGTCTGGTGATAGCCGCCCTGCCCGAGCGGGAAGACCCACGCGATGCTCTGATCATAAGGGAGGGTAAATCCATTGCGGATTTGCGGGAGTGCTCGATCATCGGGACGAGCAGTCTTCGGCGGGCGGCGCAGATGCGCTCCCTGCGCTCCGATTTTGAAATCCGCGATTTGCGCGGAAACCTGGATACGCGCCTTCGAAAGCTCGACGAGGGGTTATTTGACGTCATTATCCTGGCTGCCGCCGGACTCAACCGAATGGGGTGGCAGGAAAGAGCGAGCGTGTTGATGGACCCGGTCGCGTTCATTCCGGCCGTAGGGCAGGGCGCGCTGGCGATCGAGACTAGAGCTGAAGACGCGAGGATTCGCCGTCTTCTCGTACCCCTCGATCACTTTGAAACCGCCGTCGCGGTGGGGGCCGAGCGGAGTCTGCTCCTGGAACTGGGAGGCGGCTGCCAGGTACCCATCGGCGGCTATGCGCGAATCGTCGAAAATAAGGTCGAACTCTGCGGTCTTGTCGCTTCGCTCGACGGTGGGCAGATGTTTCGGGCGGTGCGTTCCGCGCCCCTGGAGGATGCGGTGGCCCTGGGCCAAAGAGTGGCTGCCGAATTGCTCGACCAGGGCGCAAGACAAATCCTCGATGCACTTTGCGGGGCGCCCGCGACGGGTCCCGGCGGCGTATGAATCCCCATGAAAAAGAGAATATGGTGAAACGAGGCAAGGTATATCTGGTAGGCGCAGGACCGGGCGACCCGGGCCTTCTGACGCTAAGGGGCAGGGAAGTCCTCGAAAGGGCCGAAGTGGTGGTTTTCGACTACCTGGCCAACGAGGAACTGCTTAAATTCGTTCCGCCCGGCGCCGAGCGCATATACGTGGGCAAAAAAGGCGGAGAGCACACCCTGGGGCAGGAAGGGATAAACGCGCTCTTGGTCGAAAAGGGGCGCGAAAATATCGTGGCGCGGCTAAAGGGAGGCGATCCCTTCATTTTCGGTCGCGGCGGCGAGGAGGCGCAGGCGCTGATAGAAGCGGGCGTCGAGTTCGAAGTCGTGCCCGGAGTATCGGCCGCCGCAGCAGTCCCCGCCTATGCCGGCATACCGCTTTCCCACAGGGATCTGACCTCCACCATCGCCATCATTACCGGCCATGAAAGAGCGGATAAAGAGGACACCGAGTCCAAGATAGCCTGGGACAAGATATCCACCGGGGCCGGAACGCTTGTTTTTTTCATGGGAGTAAAGAACCTGCCGGAAATATGCCGGAAACTGATCGAAAACGGCAGGTCCGCCGATACGCCCATCGCACTCGTTCGCTGGGGCACCACCCCGCTGCAGCAAACCGTTGCGGGCACCCTTTCCGATATCGTGGAGAAGGTGAGAGCGGCCAATTTGCAGCCGCCTGCGATCATAATCGTGGGGGAAGTGGTAAAATGCCGTGACCAGATGAACTGGTTCGAACGCCGGCCGCTTTTCGGCCGAACAATCGTGGTTACGCGGGCAAGAGAGCAGGCGAGCGATTTCAGGGCTAAGCTCGTGGAACTGGGCGCCTCCTGCATCGAATTTCCCACCATCGAGGTCGTACCCCCTCCTTCATGGGCCCCGCTCGATGAGGCCATTAGCGCTATTTCCGAATACGACTGGATCATTTTTACCAGCGTAAACGGCGTCAGGTCCTTTATGGGCCGGATGCAGGCGGCCGGAAAGGACGGTCGCGCCCTCCATGGTATTGGACTGGCCGCCATCGGCCCCAAGACCGCCGAAGCCCTGGAAGCCGTGATGCTGCGGCCCGACCTGGTCCCCTCCGAGTACCGCGCCGAAGCGATCCTGGAAGCCTTGGCCGGCTACAGTGTCAGTGGAAAGCGTTTTCTGATGCCGCGCGCCATGGTGGCGCGGGAAATCCTGCCCGAAAAACTCAGGGAACGGGGCGCCAGGGTCGACGTGGTTCCGGCCTACCAGACCGTTCTTCCCGAACGCGACGCTCAAAAAGTCCGCTCCCTTTTGACCGATGGCCGGATAGACTGCGTGACCTTTACCTCCTCTTCGACCGTGTCCAACTTTTTCGCCATGGTTGGAAAAGAGGAGTTCGAACGGTTACAAGAGAAGACCGCGGTTGCCTGCATCGGGCCTATAACGGCCGAAACCGCCGCCGGGTTTGGACTAAAAACTGACGTCATGCCCTCGGAGTACACGATTGGGGGGTTGGTCGAGGCCATTGTTGCCCACTTTAAGATCGATTGAGGAATTTGAGTCATTCCCGCTGCTCTTTCACACCTCATCCGGCAATTTAGGTTCGAAAGGTTGTGGCAATGAGATGCCGTCAGTATGCCAATTCTTTGGAATAGTGATTTACATGTATTATAATGATCACAATCCGCCGCATTTCCATGCGGAATATACCGGTGGTGAAGTTTTGATCAATATTCAAACGCTCCGGGTGATTTCCGGCAGCATTTCGCGTCGCGCCCACGCTATGGTCATTGAGTGGGCAGACCAGCACAGGACCGAGTTGATGGCCAACTGGGAACGTGCTCGAAGGGCGGAGGCCTTGGTACAGATCGAACCACTTGAATAGGTAAAGGGCGACAGATGAAGACAGATCGACCTGTCCGCATTCAATCACTGGATTTTTTGGGCGCCTTCCGTGTACGGCTGGAATTTACGGATGGGTCCTCTCGCGAAATTGACCTCGACAGATACCTGCATGGACCCATATTTGAGGACATCAGAAACAACCCGGACGTTTTTCGGTCAGCCAAGATAGATGCCAGAATGGGGGCCATCTCCTGGGACAACGGCGCTGACATCGATCCTGATGTCCTGTACCACGATCTTACTCCGGCCTGGATGGAATCCGACACAGATGAATCACAGGTGGCTTAACTGTTCTGAAAAGAAGCTGGGAGCGCTCCTGTTGGGTGTTCCAGGGTAGCATGAGAGCCTGCTGTTGACATGGAAGCGTACGAATATCTTAAGCGGCTCCAGGAGTTCATATTTCAAAATAAGCGGATTTCCGGCGGTTCCGGCGTGGCCCTCCGGGGTTTTTGTCACCATGGGCTTTGGAAAGGAGACACGGATGGAGTGGCGCGAAGTGGTCGAACATCCAAGCCTGCAGGACCTGCCTTTCAAGATTGAAACCAACGCGGAAGGCTATATCATGATGGTGGCGGCCAAAAACAGGCACAGGGCATATCAAATGCACATCGCCAGTTGGTTTGAACAGCATGGAGAAATAAAGAGGGCCCTGCAGGAATGCAATATCCAGACTTCCGATGGTGTGAAAATTGCCGATGTCGCATGGGGTAGTGGTGGATTTTTTGAAAGAAACAAGTATGACGACCCGTACCAGGAATCTCCTGAAGCTGTTATCGAAGTGATCTCGCCCTCCAATCGTGAAAAGGCCATGAAAACCAAAATGTCCCTTTATTTCGAGGTGGGGGCCAAAGAAGTCTGGTTTTGCGACGACAACGGCAACATGCGCTTTTTTGATCCTCGGGGGGAATTGGAAAGAAGCGGGCTCTTCAAGGAATTTCCGGAACGAATAGACATTAATTTTGTGTGATACCTGATAAGGAATTGATCTATGGAAGGCGCTCTAGCGGGACTGAAGGTGCTGGATTTATCGCGGCTGCTGCCCGGGCCGTTTTGTTCGATGCTTTTGGCCGACCTTGGCGCGGATGTAATCAAGGTGGAAGACCCCAGGACCGGCGACTACATTCGGCAATGGTCGCCCCAGATAGGGGGGAGCAGCGGATACCATACGGTGCTGAACCGCAACAAGCGCTCGCTCACCCTGAACCTCAAGAGCCTGGAGGGCAAGGCCATATTCAAAAAGCTGGCCGCATCCTCCGATGTTGTGCTCGAAGGCTTTCGGCCCGGTGTGATGGGGAAGCTGGGGCTGGACTTTGAGAGCCTGGAGAGGATAAACCCGCGTCTTGTCTATTGCTCCATAAGCGGCTACGGCGCCAGTGGAACTTATGCCCAAAAAGCGGGCCACGATATCAATTACCTGGCCGTAAGCGGCGTGCTGTCCCACAGCGGAAAAGAGCATCCCACTTTGAGCGGGGTCCAGATTGCCGATCTGGGCGGAGGGGCCCTCATGGCCGCTTTTTCGATTATGGCCGCCCTTTTTGCGCGCGAGCGGCTGGGCAAGGGGCAGTTCATAGATATTTCCATGGCCGACGGGGCGCTGGTGTGGAACTGCATGCGGTGGGGAAAGTTCGTCGCCGGTGGCGCGGTGCCTTCGCCAGGCGATGACATGCTCAATCAGGGGATCGCCTGCTACGATATCTACCCGACGAGCGATGGAAGATATATGAGCCTGGGGGCGCTCGAGCCTCAGTTCTGGAAGGCGTTTTGCCAGGCGGCGGGCAGGCCCGAATGGAACACGCCGCTCTATTTCGAACCGGGGGAGCACCAGAAGGAGCTTGGTAAGAGCGTTTCCGAGTTTTTCCTGCGGAAGAGCATGACGGAGTGGGTCGAATTTTTCAAGGACGTTGACTGTTGCTGCGAACCGGTCCTGAACCTCGATGAGGTGATGGAAAGTCCCTTGATGCGGGACCGCGCCATGGTGGTCGATCTTGTTCACGCCTCCTGGGGCGCTTACAGGCAGTTGGGGATAGCCCCCAAGTTTTCTCTTACGCCGGGCGCCGTAAAGTCTCACGCCCCGGTGCTCGGCGAACACACGCGCCCGATTCTCGAGGAGCTGGGATACGCGCCGGCCCGAATCGAGGAGCTAAAAAGCGCGGGAACGGTATAATCTTCTTATGAAATTGGTAAAACTCCTAATATTTCCGATGTGTATTCTGTTGCTGTCGGTAGGTGTGGCAAAGGGGGCGGACAGTTTTAAAACCGATACCTTCAAGACCTCCGACGGACCGCTCGATATTGCCTTTCTGGGGCACGCATCCCTCCGGCTGCATTTCCACGGTCGCTACATTTACATAGACCCCTGTTCGAACGTGGCCGATTTTTCCAAAATGGACAAGGCAGACATTGTCTTTTTCACCAGCCAGCACAAAGACCACTTCGATCTGAAAGCTTTGGAGGAATTGAGTAACGAGAACACCATGGTGGTGATCCCCGAAATTTGCGCCCTGCAATATCGGGAGGGCATGGTGATGAAAAATGGCGACGTGAGGGTCATTCGCGGTCACGAAGTCCATTGTGTTGCCGCCTATAACATCGTTGATATGAGTTCGTCGGGGTACCCTTATAATTTTAAGGGAATAGGAAATGGCTATGTCATTGCATTCGGGCAGACGCGTGTCTATATCGCCGGCGACACGGAGAAAATACCCGAGATGAACGACCTGGGCCGTATCGACATTGCATTTCTCCCGGTCGCCTTTCCGGACGCCATGCCGCCGGATATGGCGGCCGACACGGTGAGACTTTTAAAGCCCTCGGTTTTTTATCCCTACCGCTACGGCGACACCAATGTCGCCAAGCTTGGGGAGATGCTGAAGGACCTGCCGGGGACCGAGGTCAGAATCCGCAACATGAAATGATACATCACGGGAAAAAAGAATATGAGTGAGGCGGGGATTCATCTTTTTATCGGTTTCAAAGGGCTGAGCCCGGACGAGGAACTGAGGCGTTTCATCAAGGAATATCGTCCGGCCGGGGCCGTTCTTTTTAAACGAAACATCGAGAGCCGGGAGCAGCTAAAGGCGCTCGTGGCGAGCGCGCAGGCCTTGGCGATGGAAGAACTCGGCCATCCCCTTCTCTTTGCCATCGATCAGGAGGGCGGAAGCGTCCAAAGGCTGGCGGTTCACTTTAACTCGCTACCTTCGGCGCAGTCGCTGGCCGAGGAGGGGCCGGAGTCCGTTGCGCGGTGGGCGGCGATATGCGCCGGCGACCTGAGGGAGATCGGAGTGCGGATAAACTTCGCTCCCGTTCTGGACATAGTGGCCGATCCGGGGAGTCACTTCATGACGTCGCGTTCGTTTGGCTCGACGCCCGAGCAGGTATCCGAACTGGGGACGGTCTGGATAGAAACCCTGCAGGCCAAGGGGATTTCGGCCACGGCAAAGCATTTCCCCGGTCTTGGACGCGCATCCCTTGACCCGCACCATTTTGCGCCCGTCATTGCCGATGAGCGGGAGGAGGATTTCCGGCTCGACCTGGTTCCCTTCGGGGCGGCCGTCAAAGCCGGGGTCCACTGTATGATGACCTCCCACGCGGTCTACCGGTCGGTTGATCCAGCGCGCCCTGCCACTTTTTCAAATGAAATCTGCCGCGTGTGGTTGCGGGAGCGCATGGGCTTTGGAGGCGTCCTTTTCGCCGACGATCTGGACATGGCCGCGATCGCCGAAAACTACTCCCCCGAAGAGTCAGCCCGCCTGGGACTGGAGTGCTCGATAGACTTCTTTTTGCTCTGCCAGAAGTCCGAAAACATCGAGCCAATGTACCGGGCGCTTTCCGACCAACTCAAGGGTGACTCGTCACTGCAAGACTTTCATCGGGATTCGGTTCAAAGGATCGAGCGACTCAGACATTTTCATGAAAGCGGCAACTGATCCACCCGGGTGGCCCGGCCGATTTGTGTCCGGGACAGGTAGCGCCGGGAGGGTTGTCAGGGACATTCATGATATATTCACTGGTGAGAGGAAGTGGCAAACCCGATAAAGAGTTCGTATTTTGTAGGATATACGGAATAAGAAGCAGGTTCGTTGTCCTGCTCTTTAAGCGCCCCGGTCCAACAAAGCAGTCAGGTTCAAATCTCCCCGGGTGGAACGACAGGCGGCATTTTCGCCGGTGCTTTGGAAAGGAGACACGATGGAATGGCGTGAAGTGGTCGAACATCCCAGCCTGCAAGACCTGCCTTTTAAAATCGAGACCAACCAATGGGGTGAAATCGTGATGACTCCGGCCACGGCCACTCATGGATTGTATCAAGCCCTTATCAACGAATACTTTGCCGGAATGAAGGACAAAGGTGGCCGGTCTATTATCGAGTGTCCCATTGAAACGTCTGAAGGAACCAAGGTAGCCGATTTCGCGTGGGGTAGCGGAGCATTTTTTAAAAGGCATGGTTTTCGGGTTACCTCCTTCACCGAATCGCCGGAAATCGTCGTGGAAGTGAAATCTCCTTCCAATAGCCTCAACCGAATGGAGGGGAAGAAACAACTTTATTTTGCAGCGGGCGCCAAAGAAGTGTGGTTCTGCGATGAAGAGGGCGACATGCATTTCTTCAGCCCTGGAGGGAAGCTGAAGAGAAGCGAATTGTTCACGGAATTTCCGGAACGGATAAATATCGATATTGTGTGAGACGGGGCTGCTACTGAAATTGCGGCAGGGATGCGGGATTGCGGCGCCGGCTGTGCCCCGCGGGAGTTCGCGGGGCGACAGTTCCACCGTTGGTGGGCAACGCTGCGCTTTTGCCCACCCTACCGGCTGACTGATGGACCTGACGCGGAGAGGAAATTTGTAGGTTGGGCTAAGCGTAGCGCAGCCCAACAAGATCCAAGGTTGGGGCTAAGCCCCGTAGGTTGGGGTGAGCTAGAGCGAACCCCAACGACGTCCTTATTGCGAACTGCAATCCGTGGGGTTCGCTTGCTCGGACCAAGCTTGCTGGTCCCCGTCAGCTCTGGGGCAACACACACCTTTTGTGCTGCTGGGCGTCGACAACCGCCAGCGCGGTGGTGTTGACGATGTCCTCCACGCTGGAGTGGCGCTCTATCACGTGGATCGCCTCGCTGGTTCCCATCAGAATGGGTCCTATCGCCTGGGCCCCTCCCAGCCTGGCCATCAGCTTGTAGGCTATGTTTCCGGCTTCCAGCGACGGGAAGATCAGCACGTTGGCCTTTTTCCGCAGAGTGTTGAACTCATAGACGCCGTTCAGGATCTCGGGGATCACGGCCGTATCGGCCTGCATTTCACCGTCTATTATCAGGTCCGGACGGCGCTGCTTCACAATCCGGGTCGCTTCGGCCACCTTTTCGGTTCGCGGGTGGCGCGTGCTGCCGAAGTTGCTGAAGGTAAGCATGGCGATTCGAGGCTCGATATCGAGTTGCTTGACAGTGTCCGCCGTGCAGATCGCTATTTCGGCAAGTTGCTCGGCGGTGGGATCGATATTGACGGTGGTGTCGGCAAAAAACATCACGTCCTTTTGGAAAATCATCATGTAGACGCCGGCAATGACCGAGGTGCCCTTCTCCAGCGGAAGGGTATGAAGGGCCGGCCGGATCGTGTCCGGATAGTCCTTGTTGACGCCTCCCACCAGTCCGTCGGCATCGCAAAGCTTGACCATCATCGAGCCGAAATAGTTGTTGCTCGTGGTAATCAGCTTTCTGGCCTTGTCCGGCGTCATGCCTTTGCGGCAGCGCGATTTGAAAAAGTCGGTCGCGTAGATGTCTATGCGGTCGGATTCTTCTTTGGGATCGACGATTTCGGCCGCCTCGATTGCGAGGTGCAGTTCCTCGGCCTTGCTCTTTATCTCTGCTCGGTCGCCGAGCAGAATGGGCTTGGCGATGCCTTCATCCAAAAGTATCTGGCTGGCCCTCAGTATCTTGGGATCGGCGCCTTCCAGGAAAACGATCCGCTTGGGGTCCATCTGGGCCTTGTGAATGATGCGCCGCATGATCTCCTGGGCGCGCCCCAGGCGGCTTTCCAGTCGGTCGCGGTAGGCGTCCCAGTCGGTTATGGGCGTCAGGGCCACCCCCGAGTCCACCGCCGCTTTGGCCACCGCTATTCCCTCATGGATCAGCACCCGGGGGTCGAAGGGTTTGGGTATTATATAGTTTGGCCCGTACTCCAGACTCTCGGCGCCGTAAGCCCGCAGCACCGAATCCGGAACGTCTTCCTTGGCCAGGTTGGCCAGGGCCTTTACCGCCGCGATCTTCATCTCGTCATTTATGGCCATGGCCCTGACGTCCAGGGCGCCCCGGAAGATATAGGGAAAACCCAGCACGTTGTTGACCTGGTTGGGGAAGTCGGAACGCCCCGTGGCCATGATCAGGTCGCTGCGAACGCTTATGGCGTCAGGGTAGCTGATCTCGGGGTCCGGGTTGGCCAGGGCGAAAATGATGGGCCTGTCCGCCATGCTTTTCACCATCTCCTTGCTCACCAGACCGGCCCCCGATACCCCTGCGAAAACGTCGGCCCCTTTCATCAATTCCGAAAGCGACATGGGCTTTTCGCCATTTGCGAACCGTTGCTTGTAGGGATTCATCCCCTCTTTTCGGCCGTGGTGGATGAGGCCCTTCGAGTCCACGATGAATATGTTTTCTCTGGTTACCCCGAGTCTTACGTAGAGGCTTGCGCAGGCAATCCCGGCGGCCCCGGCGCCCGAAATGACCACTTTCACCTCCTCGATCTTCTTTCTCTGTAGTTCCAGAGCGTTCAGAAGAGCGGCGGAGGAGATGATCGCCGTGCCGTGCTGGTCGTCGTGAAAGACCGGAATTTTCATGATGTCCCGCAGACGCTCTTCAATGTAAAAGCATTCAGGGGCCTTGATGTCCTCCAGGTTTATGCCCCCGAAGGTCGGCTCCAGAAGCCTTACCGCATTGATGATCTCGTCGGGGTCTTTGGTATTCAACTCGATGTCGAAAACGTCGATGTCTGCAAATCTTTTGAAAAGGACGGCCTTTCCTTCCATTACCGGTTTAGCGGCCAGAGGCCCGATGTCTCCCAGCCCCAGAACGGCTGTGCCGTTTGTTATCACCGCCACCAGGTTCCCCCTGATGGTATAATCGAAAACCCTTTCGCTAACGCACTCGATCTCCCGGCATGGTTCGGCCACCCCCGGCGTGTAGGCCATCGAGAGATCCCGCTGCGTGAAGCAAGGCTTGATGGGTCTGACTTCAATTTTTCCGGCCCGCTCTTCGCTGTGGTATTTTAAAGCGTCGTTTTTCGAAACCATCGGGTGCTCCTCGTTTACAGGTCCAGGATATTTTCGCACTTGAGAATGAATCTCAATCGGTGGACCGCTCCTAGGGGTTGCTTCTTCGCAGTTGAAATCGAACCGTGCCTCCGGCGAAATGCCGGTCCCTCAAAATCTAGCTATTTTGCAGCTATTTTATCTCCATAATCAAGAGATTTTTCGGTATGGACGAGTAGAATGTTGACAGAGGCCCGAATTATCAACATAATTGAGCCTGTGATTAGTGTTCTGCCCTCATTGTTCTGATGCGCTCGCTACCTTTCCATTTCAAGGGGCTGGGATGCGGTCCGGAGCGCGAAACTTTCGGGCAGTTTTTTTATTTTAACCCCATCTAGTATTGCGCCTGGATTTTAATTTTACATAAATACTAGATTTCCGATGGAGCACTGGTGATGGTGAAAAAATGGGTCTATTCGTTCGATGAACTCGATCAGGCAGCGTCTTATGTCGGTGGCGACTGGGATAGGGTTAGAGGCCTGTTGGGCGGCAAAGGTGCCAATCTGGCCGATATGACCAGGCTCGGACTGCCTGTCCCCCCGGGTTTCACCGTGACCACCGAGGCCTGTAAATCCTACCTGGAAGGGATGAAATTTCCGGAAGCCATGTGGGAACAGGAACTGGCTGCTTTGGCCGAGGTGGAGAAAAAGACCGGGAAAAAGTTCGGAGACGCCAATAGACCCCTGCTGGTGTCATGCCGTTCCGGCGCCAAGTTCTCCATGCCGGGCATGATGGACACCGTGCTCAATATCGGGTTAAACGACCAGACGGTCAAAGGCATGATAGATGCCACGGGAGATCCGCGTTTCGTCTATGATTCCTATCGCCGCCTCATCCAGATGTTCGGTTCGGTGGTCATGGAAGCTCCGGACGAACCCTTCGAGGAAGTTATCGTCGAGTTCCGCAAGGCGCGGGGCGTCAAGAGCGACACGGATCTTAGGGCCGAGGACTGGAAGGCGGTCGGGGAACGTTTTAAGGTCCTGTTTCAGGAGCACAGCCATGTGGCTTTTCCCTCAGACCCTTTAGAGCAGCTCCACCTGGCTACCGAAGCGGTCTTCAAGTCCTGGAACGGCAAGCGGGCCATCGATTATCGTAATGCGGCCAAAATTGCCCACGACCTGGGCACGGCTGTGAATATTGTGACCATGGTGTTTGGAAATATGGGCCAGACCAGCGCCACCGGAGTAGCCACCACCCGAAACGTCACAAACGGTGAAAAGAAGATTGAGGGCGACTTCCTGATCAATGCCCAGGGCGAAGACGTCGTGGCGGGCATCCGCGATACCCTGCGGATCGAGCGGATGGCCGATTCTCTGCCCGATGCCTGGAACCAGTTGCTGGGCATCGCCAGCAAGCTGGAAAAGCACTACGGCAATGTTCAAGATATAGAATTCACCGTGGAGAAGGGTGTCCTTTGGATGCTGCAGACCCGCGATGCCAAGCGTACGGCGGAGGCCGCGGTCCGCATCGCGGTCGATATGGTGGAGGAAGGATTCATCGCCCGCGAAGAAGCCGTCGCGAGCCGTGTTACCACCGAGCAGGTGGACTTTTTCCTGCACGCTCAGTTCAGCGTGTCTTCCAAAAAGGCGGCCAAAGCCGAGGGCAAATTGCTGGCAAGCGGCTTGAATGTCTCTCCGGGCGCCGCTGTGGGGGTAGTGGCCTTTACCGCCGACCTGGCCGAAAGCTGGGCCAAGAGGGAAGGCAAAAAGGTGATCATGGTGCGGCCGGAAACCAAGCCCGACGATGTGCACGGGATGCTGGCCGCCGAAGGCGTTGTCACCAGCCGGGGAGGGCGCACCAGCCACGCGGCCCTGGTGGCCCGCCAGTTCGGAAAGCCCGCGGTGGTGGGCGTCGCGGCGCTCGATATCAATGTCGCTCGCCGCATGATGAAGGTGGGTGACCAGGTTGTCAAGGAAGGGGATTGGATTTCCATCGACGGCACGACGGGTGAGGTTTTTCTGGGACAGCTCGAAACCAAGATACCCGACATATCCGATCCCTCGCTGATCAAGCTGCTCCAATGGGCCGACGAATATTCCCGGCTTCAGGTCTGGACCAACGCCGATTATCCTCACGACGCCAAACGCGCCCGCGAATTCGGCGCCCGGGGCATAGGCCTTTGCCGTACCGAGCACATGTTTTTCCAAACCGAACGGCTTCCGTATGTTCAGAAGCTTATCATGACAAAAGACCGCGCGGAGCGCCATGAAGCGCTGGACGCTCTGCTGCCCTACCAGCGCGAGGACTTTGCCGGACTTTTCAAGGAAATGGACGGTTTGCCGGTCATAATTCGCTTGATCGACCCGCCTCTCCATGAATTCCTGCCGAGTGCCGAAACGCTCGCCAGCCAGCTTGCGGACTGCAAAATCAAGCTCCAGCACGCCCGGGATTTGCACGAAATCAATGAACTGCTCAGCACGATCGAGGGATATCAGCGAGTCTTGAAGTCAGTGGAAGCACTCCATGAAGCAAACCCGATGCTGGGTCTGCGGGGCGTGCGGTTGGGGCTCAAAATGCCTGAATTGACCCAAATGCAGGTGAGAGCCATTTTTGAAGCGGCTTGCGAGTGCGCTTCGAAGGGCATAGACGTCCATCCCGAGATCATGATCCCTCTTACCGGGCACGTAAATGAGTTGCGGAAGCAAAGGTCCGCGCTCGAAGCGGTTGCAAAGGATGTCATGGAAGAGTGGGAAATGAAGGTCAATTACAAGTTCGGCACCATGATCGAGGTCCCGCGGGCGGCCCTTACGGCCGATGAAATGGCCGAGTATGCCGAGTTCTTCTCTTTTGGCACCAACGATCTTACCCAGATGGTCTTCGGAATAAGCAGGGATGATGCTGAAAAGGGCTTTCTCATCGACTACATACGCGACGGGATCTTGCCCGAAAACCCGTTTGAGAGTATCGACGAGCACGGCGTGGCCAAGATAATGCGAATGGCGGTCGAGGCGGGCAGAAAAACCCGTCCCGAACTCGAAGTGGGCATTTGCGGAGAACATGGCGGCGATCCGAAATCCATAGGCATTTGCCACCACCTCGGGCTCAACTATGTTAGCTGCTCGCCTTTTCGCGTGCCCATCGCCAGGCTTGCCGCTGCCCAGGTGGCGCTAAAAGAGCGCAGGCAGAACCTGGGCGCGAAAGCCTCAGGCAAAAAGGCCTCGGCGGTCGCATTGGTATAAGGTCGCTCGGGTAAGAATCGGGTATCGGGGAACTCTCCGATGCCCGATTCCTTTTTTTGTACACTTTTCGCAACTCCTCCTTTACCTTTCCTGCCCGCTGGATGCCCCTCAGACGTGAAACCGTCCTATCGGCCCGATCCCGCCCTGATACATTTTTTGCACTTTCTCTTCCGCGTGGGCAAATTTGGGTATCCCCCTCGGCCATCCTCGTCGGAATAGCTGTTCGGGGCGTCCGGGTCTGGATAGTTTTGCACGTAATATCAGCTGCATAGCAATTGTGCAATGAGGCTCCCCTCGCTGGCACGCGTGTTGCGTTAGGGTACACTCACTGGATGATTGAACTCTGAAAAAATGGACGTTGGACAATTAATTTAAGGGAGAACACGATGAAAAAATTGGCTTCCATTCTTGGCGCAGGGGTGATTTCCATGGCTGTTGCCTTTACTCCGGTTTTTGCCCAGACACCTGCCCAGAACCCTTCGGCGCCTGCGGATAGCGCCAAGCCCAAAACAGAGGTGAAAACGGCGCCTCCTGCCACCACACCCGCTCCGGAGGTTAAGTCCGAAAAGGCGGCGCCCGAGGTCAAGGCCGGTATGGAGACCCCTAAAGGCAAGAGCGCCGGGGAACAAAAGAGTGTAAAGTCCCCAAAGGCTGTAAAGACCGGCTTGCATGCAAAAGCTGCGGAATCGCCCAAACACCACATAAAGAAGCACCGGGCGAAAAAGTGTTTGACGAAGCACGCCGGCAAACGGTTGCACAAAACCGCGAAGGGAAAAAAGGCCGTAAAGGGCTTGAAAGAGGCGCCTGAGTCCGGGAAGTAGAATACAGGGACAGCCGCCAGGCCAAGAGGCGGCCAATGGTAGATAGTGCGATTGCCAGGGGGGCCGGAGTCGGCCCCCCTGGCAATCGCCCCGGGCGCGGTTCTTCCGCTCCTTTTCGGAGATCCGCAAGCTGGTAAGAACCTTAGGTTGGGCTGTAGGTTGGGCTAAGCGTAGCGCAGCCCAACAAGCCCAACAAGAACTTTTTCCGGGAGAGGCGGCCGGTCAAAAGGGCTGTGTCCTCGGACGATTCACTCACTCACCTGGCCGGGTGTTTTATCCCTTCCTCAAAACCCGCTTCGTCAAGCAGAACTTCCTGCAATTGCCGCTGCCCCTGGCCGTAATACTCTGATCTCCTTGCCTGTATCGCATTGTCCCGGTTTTGGCGACATTGCGTTTTGAGCGCTTTGAGCGGTTGCCATCGGGGCCGTAGGGGGTTATCATGCTTCGGATTTTATAACCGGCGGTTTTTCGCCGATCGATGACGGGGGCGGACAATGGGAACGTGTAAGACTTTCGGGGAGATAAACGAAAAAATACGAAGCGGCGGCGCCGTTGTGGTAACGGCCGAAGATATGGTGGGAATAGTGAGGGAAAAAGGGGCCGCGGCGGCTGCCAGGGAGGTGGACGTTGTCACCACCGGGACGTTCGCCCCCATGTGTTCGTCGGGCGTCTTCATAAATTTCGGCCATGCCAATCCTCCCATCAAGGCTTCGAAAGTCTGGCTCAATAATGTACCGGCCTACGGGGGGCTTGCGGCCGTGGACCTTTACCTGGGCGCCACCGAACCTGTATGGGACGATCCCCTCAACAAGGTTCACCCCGGCACATTCGAATATGGGGGCGGGCATGTCATCGAGGATCTGGTGAGCGGCAAGCAGGTCCACTTGCGGGCAGAAGGCTACGGGACCGATTGTTACCCCAATCGGGCCATTGAAAAAATTGTCACACTGAAAGATCTTCCGTACGCGGTGTTGTGCAACCCGCGAAACGGGTATCAGAACTATAATTGTGCCGTAAACGTCTCCAAGAAGATAATCTACACGTACATGGGCGCTCTCAAGCCAAACCTTGGAAACGCGAACTACTGCTCGGCGGGCCAGCTTAGCCCGATGCTGAACGATCCCTACTACAGGACTCTCGGACTCGGGACGCGAATTTTCCTGGGAGGCGCGCAGGGCTTCATCACCTGGCACGGGTCCCAGCACAAACCGGATGCGGCCCGGCTTGCCAACGGGACGCCCCGCACACCGGCCGGAACTCTCATGCTGATGGGCGACCTCAAGGCTATGAACCCCCGGTGGCTGATGGGGGCCAGCATCCTGGGATACGGCTGCTCTCTCATGGTGGGAGTGGGAATCCCCATCCCCATCCTGGATGAGGAGATGGCCCTTTTTACTTCCGTTTCCGACGAAGATATCGTCACTCAGGTAAAAGACTACAGTTTCACCCGGCCGGAGCCGCTCTGCGAAATCAGCTACGCCCAGCTGAGGTCGGGTTCGATAACCATAGAGGGCCGGGAAATCCCGACCGTGCCGCTCTCCAGCTATGTTCGGGCAAAAGAAATCGCCGAAACCCTGAAACAATGGATTGAAAAGGGCGACTTTGTGCTCGGAGAACCGCAGAATATGCTTCCTTCCGTGGCGCGGGCGGAGAGCTGCGGCGCCGGGGCGGACCGGTGAGGCGCGGGATTGGGGAAGGCAGGTGAAATGGCCCGTAGAGCGAAGGGTATTGGACTTCTTTCGGGCGGCCTCGACTCCATCCTGGCGGTAAAAGTGCTCCAGGACCAGCAGATCGATTTGGTGGCCATCACCTTTGCAACGCCTTTTTTCGGGCCTGCGGAGGGGATGGCGGCCGGCGGGATGGCAGGCATAGAAACGCGGGCCGTCGATATTTCCGAGATCCACCTGGAAATGCTCAAACATCCCCGGTACGGTTACGGAAGCCGGATAAACCCTTGTATCGACTGCCACGGGCTGATGCTGAGGGAGGCCGCAAAAGTCCTGGCCGCCGAGGGGGCCGATTTTCTTTTTACCGGTGAGGTGCTCGGGCAGCGCCCCATGAGTCAGCGCAGGGATTCGCTACGGAGCGTGGAAAAACTCTCCGGCCTTACCGGACGCATCCTGCGCCCCCTAAGCGCCAAACTTCTTCCAGCCACGGTTGTGGAGGAAGAAGGGTTGGTTGACAGGAGCAGGCTGCTCGACATCCAGGGCCGTTCGCGAAGGCGCCAGAGGGAACTTGCCGCGAAATACGGTCTGAAGGAATACCCGCAGCCCGGGGGCGGTTGCCTGCTGACATACGAAGGGTTTGCAAACAGGCTGCGCAAGTTGCTGGAAATATGTCCGGGGGCGAGCGTCGAGGACGTCGAGGTTGTCAAATGGGGTCGCGCCTTTTTGCTGCCGGGCGATGTGATTTGCATGGTCGGACGCAATGAAGGGGATAACCGAAGGCTGGAATCTCTTGCCGGGGTGCGAAACATTGTTTTGAGAACCTCGGATCATCCCGGCCCGGTCTGTGTGATCCTGGTCCTGGGCGGGTCCTTCGCTCTGGAGACCGCCGGGTCTCTTGCGGCCTCATACAGCGATGCGCCGCAAGGAACACGGGTCAGGATAGATTGGTGCGGGGGCGGAGCGGCCGGGAACCTCCTGGCCGAATCCAGACCGAAGGAATTTTTCAAGGGCATGCTTCTTTAGACCGGCGCCGGATAGGTGGCTAGGCTTTCGCCGTGGCCGGGTCCATCCCGTAGTCGCAGTGAGGCCGGAGCGGACAGAGGGAGCAGCGCGGTTTTTTGGCCGCGCAAATTTTTCGTCCGTGCTGGATCAACTGGTGAGAGAATTTTACCCACCTGGGCTTCTCCAATAGGGCGTTAAGGTCCCCTTCGATTTTGTCCCTGTCCTTTTCGCGAGTCAACCCCAGCCGGGCCGATACCCGCGAAACGTGCGTATCGACCGCTATCCCCGCAATTCCAAAGGCGTTGCCCAAAATCACGTTGGCAGTCTTTCGCCCCACACCCGGAAGTCCGACCAGGGTCTCCATGTCGCGGGGCACCTCGCCGCCGAACCGTTCGGCAATAATCTTGCTGCTTTCCCTGATGGCCATTGCCTTGTTATGATAAAAACCGGTGGACCTGATTTCCTGCTCCAGTTCCTCCAGCGGCGCCCGGGCAAAGGCCTGGGCTGAGGGATATTTATCGAACAGGGCGGGGGTAACGAGGTTCACCCGTTCGTCGGTGCACTGTGCGGAGAGGATTGTGGCCACCATGAGTTGAAGCGGGGTATGGAAGTCCAGGGAACATTTTGGATCGGGATAGACCTCATCCAGTATTTTCAGGATTGACTTTACCTTGCTCGAATTGATATGAATGCCGCCCAAAGCTTGCTCCTGTGGTTTAAAAGACTTAGCAAAAAGGTTGGAATGAGATTAGATTTCTAAGTCAAATTCCGGGCTATTTCAAGCCGAAACACGGGAACTGCGACCCGGATTTTACAGGGATTCCATAATATGGCAGGGGCGTAATGAGAATTAAAGTCGAAGATCTGTTCAGGTCGTTAGCTTCGAGAACCCACTCCCGGAGGGTGCAGTCCGTTCACATCATCGTGTGCCCTTTCTGCGACGACGGTCATTATATTCCGAGCGATTTCGACTCCATTCATCGCTGCAATTGCGGGGCATGCTTCAAGGTTTGCGGCACCGACATGCTTGAAAACGGAGTAGGGGATATCGCCAACACCCTTTGGAACGACGAGGAACTCAGCCTGGTCCGTTCGGTCCCGGTTGATTTTTGCAACGTCGTGATAGAAAGGGATTTCGACCGGTTGCTCGACCTCCGGCATGCTTCGCCCGAACATGGCGGCATCGAGCGCTTCTGCAAATACGACATCAACCTCAACCTGAGTCTGGTCTGGGTGAAGAGACTTTTTTAAGAGCCGGTGAATCGGTGAATGGGTTAAAAAATGAGCTGGTGAGTCGGTGATCGATTCAGAAGTTGAGGTGGGGTCGGCCGGCTTGGCGGTTTATGCGGGCCGAAATCCGGATTCGAGCGCTGATTTCTTGACACGGCAATCATAAAAAGGTATGTATCCAAACCACCGGGGATGTAGCTCAGTTGGGAGAGCGCAGGCTTCGCAAGTCTGAGGCCGAGGGTTCGAATCCCTTCATCTCCATTCAGTACGATGTAGCCCCATTTCAGCCAGTCTTCACAGCGCCCGGGTAACCGGATCGCGGCGCGCCCAAATAATTACCATCCATGCTTGTGACATGAAATCAACGTCGACCGAGTCATGAAATTGATGGCCTTTCGGTCTCTGAACTCCTGAGCCTCGTCCATGCGCGGCAGAGTGACCTCCGATTTGTCCTTGTGGTAAGGACAAATAAGTTATAATTTGTCCTTGGGAAAAGGACAAATGCGCGAACTCATCCGACAAAAGATTATTGACTCCCTGGCTCGATCCGTCCCGTCATTTACACGACGTGACGTGAGGCTGCCAAAAGTGCCCGGAAAGGCGACGGCGATCATCGGCATGAGGCGGACAGGAAAAACCACCTACATGTGGCAGGTTTTGTCCGACCGGCTGGCCTGGGGCATCGAGCGCGAAGGGCTGCTCTATTTCAACTTCGAGGACGAACGGTTGGCCGGTATGACCGCTGCCGATCTCAGCCTGGTGGTGGAAGAGTATTACCGCTTGAACCCGGAATGGCGGGATCGGCGGCTGGCGGTCTTCTTCCTGGATGAAATACAGAATGTCCCCGGATGGGAAGCTTTTGCGCGCCGCCTTCTGGACTCTGAGCGCATAGAATTGTTCATTACCGGGTCCTCTGCGAGGCTGCTCAGCCGCGAAGTGGCCACCAGCATGCGCGGACGCGCGATGGAAGCCCTGGTGCACCCGTTCAGTTTTCGAGAGTTCCTTAGACACCTCGGGCAAGAACAGGAACTGGCGCCCGAACGACTGCCCAAAGCGAAACGTTCGGCCCTGGAGAAGCACCTGCGCGAATATCTGGTAGTCGGAGGGTTTCCGGAAGCGCAGGGTCTTGAATTGCGCGATCGCCACGACCTGCTCCGCAGCTATGTGGATGTCGCTTTGCTAAGGGACGTGGTAGAACGGCACGCGGTTACCCACCCGGTAGCGCTACGTTGGATGGTGCGCCATCTGCTAGGGAGTCCTGCCGGTCTTTTTAGCATCAATAAGTTTTATGGCGACCTGCGTTCACAGGGTCTGCCCATAGCCAAGGACACCGTCTACGGATATCTGGGCCATATCGAGGACGCTTTCCTCATTCGCACCGTTTCCATTGCCACGGACTCCGAACGCCGCAGGATGGTCAATCCACGCAAAGTCTATCCCGTCGACCCAGCGTTGATTCCTATTTTCGACAGGTCGGGCCGCGCCAATTTGGGACATGCACTGGAAACCTGCGTATTTCTCGATCTCGAACGGCGCGGCGCCGAAATATCATATGTCCGTACCATGTCCGGGTGCGAAGTGGATTTCCTGGCCAGGTATCCGGGAGGGCGGAGTGAGTTGATCCAGGTTTGCATAGATGTGGATTCTCCGGTCACAAGGGAACGCGAAATAAGATCGCTTGTGGAGGCGGCCCCGGAGCACGCCGGGGCGAGCCTTAACCTCATTACGCTGGAGCCGGAAGCGCCACCCGAGTTGCCGCCCGGTGTCCTGTGGCATCCTGCCACAGTCTGGCTGCTGACCGAAAGTCAGCGGTGAGTCAAATCTTTACCGGGCGATGACGATGAAGGGTTCCAATCCCTTCATCTCCCTAAAACAAAACAACCAGTCTGATTTCATCTCATATCGGACAATGCTCATTGGCGGATCATGCCATCTCCAGACGTTCTCGTCCAACCCCCCGGTCGAAAGAACAGGGTTATCTTGCAAGGCGTCTCCTCGAAACTATTCCGGGCCCAGTAATCGGCGGGCTGAGCACTGGTCTTCCCGCATCAGAGCGGGGTCCTGCCAGGTACGGGTGGTTTTGAGCCGGACGTGCTATTTTGGGTCAGATATCTCTATTGGTTCTTCGCTGGCGGTGGTGACCGGGGCGGGGAATCTTCAACTTTCCTCAACGGTGGAAATGAGCCCCGCCGCCGGCATGCTGTGAGTAGTCCTTGGAGATTATCTGTTCTTGAGCAGGTTTCGGGCGATCACCAGGCGCATGATTTCGTTGGTGCCCTCATAAATCTGGGTGATCTTGGCGTCGCGCATATGCCTTTCCATCGGGTATTCCTTGCAGTAGCCGTAGCCGCCAAGAATCTGCACACCTTCCACGGCCGCCCACATGGCCGTATCGGAAGCGAGCAGCTTGGCCATGGCCGATTCCTTCTCGTAAGGCTTCTTATGGGTTTCGTGCCATGCGGCGCGCAGGACCAGCAGTTCGGCCGCGTCGAGTTGGGTGGCCATGTCGGCCAGCTTCCACTGGATGGCCTGAAAATTGGAGATGGGCTGATTGAACTGCTCTCTGGTCTTGCTGTATTCGACCGACTCCTCCAGGGTAGCCCGGCCGATGCCGATGGCCTGGGAGGCGATCCCGATGCGCCCGCCGTCCAGGGTGGTAAGCATCTGCTTGAAACCCTCGCCGGGTTTTCCAAGCAGGTTCTCAGCCGGAATGCGGGCGTCTTCGAAAACCAGCTCCGCTGTCCCGGAAGCGCATATTCCCAGTTTTTCCTCCACCTTGCCCACATGAAAGCCGGGGGTGTTTCGCAGGTCCACGACAAACGAGCTGATGCCCTTGTAGCCGGCGGCCCTGTCGGTAATGGCCGCAAGCACGCAGTAGTTGGCGACGTTACCGTTTGTAATGAAGCGCTTTGTCCCGTTTATGACCCACTCATCGCCTTGTAGGACCGCGGTGGTGAGCATTTTTGCCGGGTCGGAGCCCGCGCCCGCCTCGGTCAGACCGTAGCAGCCCAGGGCCTCGCCGCCGGCCACCGGCCGCAGGAACTTCTGCTTTTGCTCCTCGGTGCCGTAGGCATAGACCGGGAAGTCGTACAGGCTGTTGCAAACGCTCATGATCACTCCACAGGAAGCGCATGCTTTCGATATCTCAATGACCCCCAGGGCATAACAGAGGTAGTCCATTCCGGCCCCGCCGTACTCCTCGGGGATGGTCACGCCCATCAGGCCCAGTTCTCCCATCTTGGCGCAGATATCGGCCGGGTGGGCGTGCGTGCGATCGAGTTCGGCGGCAATCGGTTTTATCTCCCGCTCTGCAAACTTGCGGGCCATTTCCTGGATCATCTTTTGTTCTTCGCTCAATTCGAAATTCATTATCCTAACCTCCGTGTGGCGTGTTTATCTGGTCAAGCCGCCCTTGAAAACCGGCTTGCGTTTTTCCAGGAAGGCTGAAACCCCCTCGCGCATGTCCTCGCCACCGAAACAAACTCCAAAGGCTTCAGCCTCCAGAGCGCAACCGCTTCGAAGATCGACGTCGGCGCCGCAGTCGACCACTTTTTTAATTGCCGCAAGGCCCGCCGGGGATTTGGAAGAAAGCAGTCGCGCGGTTTTCATCGTTTCTTCCAAAAGCTGGTTGGAGGGGAAAATTTTTGCCACCAGGCCAAGTTCTTTGGCCTGCGGGGCGTCGATGATTTCCCCGGTCATGCACAGTTCCTTGGCCTTGGCGCGGCCGATCAGGCGCGAGAGCCTCTGCGTGCCGCCAAACCCCGGAATGATGCCGAGATTTATTTCCGGCTGGCCGAACCGAGCGGTGTCGGAAGCGTAGATAAAATCGCAGGCCATGGCGATTTCGCAGCCGCCGCCGAGGGCAAAACCGTTAACGCAGGCTATAACCGGCTTGGGGAGTCGTTCGATCTGGAAGAAGATCTCCTGGCCCTTTGCCGCGAAAAAACGCGCACCCAGGGTGCTGAAATTGAGAAACTCGTTTATGTCCGCGCCGGCGACGAAGGCCTTTTCGCCGGCTCCGGTAAGCACCAGCACCCGAATGTCTTCCTCCCGGGCCGCACGTGCGAGGACATCGGCAATTTCCTCCAGGGTGGCCGGATTGAGTGCGTTCATCACTTTTGGCCTGTTAAACGTCAGGACCCCTACGCCATCTTGAATTTGAAAGAGAATGTTTTCATAGCTCATAGACGAATTTCCTCCGGATTGAATGCGTTGAGGTTTTTTGGCAAAGGCCGGGACGGCCGTGCTCCTCGGTATGGACAGGGTCGATTTTGCATCGAAATAAAAGGGAAGCGTTTTTTGCTTCCGGGCGCCTGTCAAGTATCAGAAAACCTTACCAGTATAAGATTAGGCCCCCCTTTTTGTCAAACCGGGGGAAAGCCGCCTTTGAGCCTGCCCTGGCGCCCGGGGTCAACGGCGGCCGCTGGTGCAAAGATCACTGCCGAACCGCGACAGGTTTTCCACCGCGCCGATGGCCACCAGGGTATCTCCAGCCCGAAACTTCTCACTGGAAGGAGGGTTGAATACCATGGTCCCTTCGGCCCGCTTTATGGCCACAATGATCAGGTTGAAGTTGCTGCGAATGCCGGAGGCCATAAGGTCCATGCCGACCAGTTGCGAATCGTCCGGAATGCGCATTTCCTCCATGCTCAGATCCATTCCTTCACTGGAAACGGCCAGATCGAGAAAGTCGGTAACGGTGGGCCTGAGTATATTGTAGGCTATCTTGGCGGCCCCGATGGCGTAAGGGGAAACCACCCGGTCGGCGCCGGCCTTGAGAAGCCTCTTGTCGGTTCCCGGAGAACCGGCTCGGGCATATATGAATAGATTCTTGTTAAGATCGCGCGCGGTAAGCACAATGAACACGTTTTCCGAATCCTTGGCCACAACCGATACCAACCCCTTGGCGCGGTGAATCCCGGCTGTGACCAGATTTTCTTCCTCCTTTGCGTCCCCGGAGAGGTAGACGAGGTTTTTTTCCCTCAGGCGTCCCAGCAAGGATTCGTCGGATTCGATTATTACCACCGGGACCATGTTTTCATGCAGCCGGTCGGCGATAATCTGCCCCATTTGCCCATAGCCGCAAACGATATAATGGTTTATGATGTGATCGAGCTTTTTTGTCAATCTTCGCCTCCGGTAGGCTTCCAGAAAGTCTCCATCGAGCACGATCTGGCTGAAATAGGCAAGCGCAAAAGCGATGAAGCCTCCGCCCATCAAGATCAGGACAATGGTGAAAATGCGGCCCACCGTGTCCAGAGGGCGAACTTCGGTGAATCCGACCGTCGAAAGGGTGATGACGGTCATATAAAGGGCTTCGATGAATGTGAAATGCTGGAGAAGCATGTACCCGGTTGTGCCGAAGCCGAGCAGCGCGATCGAGATTGCCGCGATCACTGCGATCCGTCGGCCGATCGCTGATTTCCAGAAGCCTTTCATCGAAAATTTTTTCCTTTTTTCGTCTTCGAAATGCCCCGCCTGCAACCATCCTGATGGGGGGCGACGCCGCAGGGTTTCTCCATCATTTACCCTTTTACCACAGCTTTGGAGAGCAGGTAAGGGCAGGGTAGTATCTCAGAATTTTCTTGACAGAGCCAGCATCTTCCTATAATTAGGCGCGTGTAACTATTCGCACAAACCCTTTGACCGGCAGGCAGTTGAAGCGGAATCAGATACCGGAGAAGGCGCCTGACAACCTCTCCGGTGCGGCAGGAAAGATGATTATCTCAAGCTGGGTTCCATCGGGAAAACTTCACATTAGCCGCACGAGGTCACGCAATGCCCCGCAGCTAAAAAGTCTTCATGAAAAATCTCCGATTTGGATATTGGATGCTCGTAGAAACAGCGAATACTGAGTGGTTGTTTGCCCATCTCCACTGGCAGACAAACGAGGAAGGAGGTGTGGAAACTCGCGTTCAACCTGGAATTTTGTTGGTCAGGCAGTTCATTCGGACTAACCTTTAGGAGGTAAATCATGCCAAGTTATGTAATGACCGAGAAGTGTGACGGCTGCAAGGGGCAGGACAAGACCGCTTGCATGTATATATGCCCCAACGACCTGATGGCGCTGGATAAAGAGAAAATGAAGGGCTACAACCAGGAGCCCAATTACTGCTGGGAATGCTACTGCTGTGTAAAAATCTGCCCGCAGCAGGCCATGGACGTTAGAGGGTACGCCGACTTCATGCCTCTTGGCGCCGCTTCCACCCCGCTTCGTGGAAGCCAGGACATCATGTGGACCATTAAGTTCAGGGATGGCAGGATCAAGAGATTCAAGTACGCCACCAGGACGACCGCAGAGGGTTCTATTAAGCCCTTCGATGGCTTCGCCGATGCGAATCCGGCAGATCTGGGTAATCAATTCCTCCTTGGTGAACCCAGCATCATGGGTGCTACAGAACTCCTGACAATCAAGAAATAAGGAGACTTAAAAATGAGAGATTTCGCTACAGAGGTTGTCGAAACTGACGTGTTGATCCTTGGTGGTGGTATGTCCGGCTGTGGCGCAGCGGTTGAGGCTGCATACTGGGCCAAGCCGCTGGGTTTGAAAGTGACTCTTGTCGATAAGGCCGCAATCGATCGTAGCGGTCCTGTGGCCATGGGTCTTTCGGCCATCAATACCTACATGGGTTTGGACGGCAAAGTTACCCAGAATCCCCGCGCCCCGGAAAGATTTGTCGAGTACGTGACCAACGATCAGTGTGGTATGATGCGCCAGGACCTCGTCTATGACGTGGCCCGCCATGTCGACTCCTCTGTGAAACACTTCGATAAGTGGGGCCTGCCGATTTGGAAAGATGAGAAAGGCAATTATGTAAAATCCGGTGAATGGCAGGTCATGATCGCCGGTGAGTCCTACAAGATCCTTGTGGCTGAGGCCGCCAAGGCCGCTATCGGCGGCTTGGGCGACAAGGGCGAGCTGATGGAAAGGATCATGATCACGCACCTGGTAAAAGATGACAAGGATCCCAACCGGATCGCCGGTGCTGTTGGTTTTAGCGTACGTGAAGACAAGTTCTACGTATTCAAGGCCAAAGTCACGCTGGCTCTGATGGGCGGCGCGGTTCACGTTTTCCGTCCGCGGTCCCAGGGCGAAGCTTTCGGCCGTTCCTGGATGCCTCCCTTTGTCTCCGGCTCCGTATATGCTCTCGTTCTGCAGGCCGGCGGCGAATTGACCCAGATGGACAATACCTTTGTTCCTCCCCGGTTCAAGGACTCCTACGGTCCGGTAGGAACCTTCTTCCTGCTCTTCAAGACCCCGGCCACCAACGGTTTGGGCGAGTCTTACATCGGCGCATACCCGGATGAACTGAAAAAATGGGCGCCCTACGCCAACGCCAAGCCCTGCCCGACCCCCATCCGGAACTACGAGATGATTCTGTGCCAGAGGGAAGGCAAGCTGCCTTTCATTATGCATACAGAGGCGGTTGTGGAGCGGTTTAAGAAGGAAATCTCCGATCCGAAGGAACTGAAGAAGAAGATCAAGGCTTACGAAAGTGAAGCCTGGGAAGACTTCCTCGACATGACCATCGCCGGCGCGACCAACTGGGCGGCCCACAACGTCGATCCGCTCGAAAAACCGATGGAACTTCAGCTGTCCGACTCGGTTTTCATCGGCTCGCATGCTTGCTCGTGTGGTTCCTGGACCTGCGGTCCGGACGACCTTATGCCTGCGGAATTCAAGGATGCCTTCCCCGCGCAGTACAACCTGATGACGACCGTTAAGGGTCTGTTCACGGCTGGCTGCGGTGTAGGCGCCTGCGCTCACAAGTTCTCGAGCGGTTCCCACGTACAGGGCAGGATCGCCGGTAAGTCGGTTGTGAAGTTCGTCAATGACGAAAAAGCTTACGCTCCGACGATTTCCGATGCGACCATCGCCAAGTACAAGGAAACCATCTTCAAGCCTTTCGTGATGTATGATACGAACAAGGATTTCACCACCACGCCTGATGTTAACCCCAACTACATCTCCCCCCATAACTTTCTGTTCAGACTTCAGAAGATCATGGGTGAATACGCCGGTGGCTGGGAGACCCTGTACGGAACAACCGACAAACTGCTGGAGACCGGCCTCTGGAAGATGGGACTTCTCGGCGAAGACATCGAGAAGCTGGCCGCCAAGGATTCGCATGAACTGATGAGGGCATGGGAATCGGTCCACAGGTACTATGTCGGCGAGGCGTGCGCCCGGTCGAGACTGGCTCGTAAAGAGTCCAGGTGGCCTGGGTACTACTACAAGTTCGACTATCTCAAGCTTGATGAAACCCAGAAACACTTCGTCAACGTGAAGTTCGACGAGGCGAAAAACGAGTGGACTATTCTGACTCGTCCGATGGTTTCGATCCTCTAGCTTGATCTGTAGCATAGCAAGTGTTTGACCGGGGCGGCCGCATAGGCCGCCCTACTTTTATTAAGAAATCGCAAGAACGCGGGTTGTGGGAGAGTGTTATATGAGCGAGCAAAACGAGAAAAAGATTTTATTTGCCCCGGACGATGAATTCACCTTTTCGTGTGATAATACACTTCCATGCTTTAACACATGCTGCCGTGACATAAATATTTTTCTCACTCCCTATGACGTTTTGAGAATGAGAAAAACCTTATGGATTCCTTCCGATGAATTCCTGCACAAGTTCACGGTTGCGTTTTTGGGCGATGATGGAATACCCCTTGTCGCACTCAAGATGAAAGAGGATAAAGATAAAACCTGCTCCTTCGTTGGACCCCAAGGCTGCACTATCTACCAGGATAGGCCGTGGTCCTGCCGGATGTACCCGGTATTTCCGGTTTCCGCGGAGGAAGAGGAATTCCTGATCGAGGAAAAGCTCACCTGCCATGGGTTTAGAGCTAATAAAACATCGACGGTGCGGCAGTGGAAAAAGGACCAGGATATCTCCAAATATGATCTCATGAATGAAGCCTATAAGAAGATCACCCTTCATGATTTTTTCCAGAGGGGAAATAAGCTGGAACCGGGAATGTCCAAGCTTATGTATAATACCTGTTATGATCTGGATGCATTCAGGAGATTTATTGTCGGCAGCAGATTTTTTGATATATATGATCTCGATGAGCAAACTATGGAAAAGATCAAAAATGATGAAGAGGAGTTGCTCAGATTCGCCTATAGATGGGTGGAATTCAACGTCTTTTCCGAAGGCGATTTGAGGCTCCGGGACAAGGAGATGGACAAGCTGCTGCAAGCCAAGCGCGGGGCCGCGTCCTGACCGTTTTTTGTCCGATGGTGTCATGTGTGCGGAGCTTGCCCCAAAAATCCTTATTTTCGCACGTCCGGGTATGGCCATTTGTTTGCAGAGCGGTTAGAATCGACAATCCAATCGCAGAACCGTCCGCGTTCGGGTGCTTCGGGGCGCCGGCGCCGCCCGGCGGGTCGTGTTGCTCTGCAACCTCGCCAATGTTTTACATCTCGTGCACAGAAAGGATTGATCGATGTTGCCCAGTACAGAATATGTTGAAGCCGTCGAGCGTACATTGGATTCAACATTCACGTTCAAGTGCCATAAAGATATAAGCTGTTTCAACAAATGCTGCCACCACACGGATATGCTTCTTACTCCGTACGATATTTTAAGAATGAAGAAAAGATTGGGGATTTCTTCGACCGAGTTTCTCCAGAAATATACTCATACTCATATCGACGAAAAGTCCTCACATCCTTTTGCTGTTCTTACCATGAACGAGGATGAGGAAGGCAGCTGCCCTTTTCTGACGCCCGAAGGCTGCAGTGTCTACGAAGACCGCCCCGCAAACTGCCGCTACTATCCCGTGGGCAAGGGGCTCATGATACGGGACACGACGGACGGTCCCGCGCCTGTGGATTTCTATTTCTTCATTCGCCAGCCCACCTGCCGCGGGTACGACGAAGGCCGCGAAATCAGCATTGCCGAGTGGAGGGCCGCTCAGGGGGTCGATGTCTACGATCAAATGAACAGAGAGTGGCAGGAAATCCAGCTGCGAAGAGACAACCCCGGCAAGCCCAAACTCGACGACCAGAAGCAAGCGCTCATGTACATGGCCAGCTATGATCTCGACCAGTTCAGAAAATTCGTATTCGAAAGCGGATTTCTCAACTTGTTCGAACTGGACAAAGATGAAGTCGAGAAGATGCGCGATGATGATGTCGCCTTGATGAAGTTCGGCTTTAAGTATATGAAATATATATTGATGCTTGAGGAGACGCTGAAACTCAAGGATGAGTTTCAGAAGGAGAACAAACCGGCTAATGTAAATTAGCGGTGTCCGGCCTTGTTGTATTTTCGCGATTGCCCATCGCCCGTGAGGCTTTCGCCTTATCGAAGATATTGACTGAGCGAGCCGCGTGCTCGCTCAGTCAGGCTTTGTGAATAACGATCACTCTCCAGCTTAGCCGGCCGAAGACGCTTGCGGCTGTTCCCGATTTACCCCCGTGATGGTTATGGTTTCTATTTCTTCCGAAAACAAATCGAGCGGGAAATGGTCGACTCCGCCATCTCCGGCCCCGCCAAGGTACATCCAGTCCGCCCAGGGTTCATAACTCTGCGCTACGGCGAGTAGCTTTCCCTTCAGGACATCCATATCTTCTTTGCTTAGATTTTCGAGATCGATCAGCATTGGTTACATACCTCCGATCCAAGCTAATTTCTTCTTAATTGAAAAACCCATAGCTTAAGGTAAGACCGCGCCGGGCGGTGTGCAACCAACAGGAGCCGCACCCTTCCTGCGGCGGTTCTCGACGGGCTGGGGTAGGATGGGTGGAGCGAAGAGAGTGTGTCTTAAGAGAAATTCGCAAACCGGGCTGTCGGAACCTGTGAGGGGGCGGCAATGTTGTTGAGATAAGCGACTCAACTGGAATCGGTGCTGTTCTTTTAGAGCGACGATCGTGATCCCGGAGGGATCAAAG
>JARLHP010000262.1 GCA_031292195.1 Syntrophobacteraceae bacterium | reverse complement strand
GCCGTTGCCACATGCGTCCAAGCAGGTCTTCTGACTCTCGGTTCATCCTACCGGCCGCGTCTTCCCATCCACAAAAACAGACAGTGACCAAATGCGGCTTTCGTCCCCGATTACAGCGGCGGGCCCGTCCCCGAATCACACGGGGTTCCCTATTAAGCTCCCAAAGGAGCGCCTGAACGAAACAACTCAAGGATAGACAAAAAGAAATCAATGTCAAAGAAAAATGTGGAGTTCAAGGGTTGCGGATCGGAATTCATCTTGCCCGTCCGCCGCCAGGAAAGGTTGTCACACGCGAGGAGGAGAAAAACCGCTTTCAAAAGAAGCGGAGAGTAGAACCTTTTCATGATTTTCGGGTGGCCAGGTGATGACGTGAGGAGTTGCATTGACCACCGGAAGGGTGCTTGTTTGCGTCGGTCGGGATACTTGGAAAGTCGGTATGTTGTCAACTTAACATCGAGGATATGGAGGCCTATTTAGCGTGCTATACAACGAAAAGTGCGGCGGAATGTCAGATTAAGAATCCTGATGTTCGATTATCCTTGGCTAAATTAACTCTTGCATCGTTATCCCATGCATCGATGAATCTGCCAAAAGCAACTTTATCATAGATAGGCGACAACCACGCTTCAATTACAAGATCACGATTATCATCACAATACATTCTGGCAATTGATGCACATTTATTAAGATTATTTACATAATCTAGAAACTCATCATACCGATCTTTAGTGGATTCGTGTGTTGCATAGAATAGCTGGAACAAAAACCCATCTAGGTAGGGGCGAAAAAGAATATTAGATCTATAAGGATGCTTAGCTGAAACAAATTCAACCTTATCACCTTCAGAATATGTAACATGCACTTCATAACCTAAAAACTCAAGGTGAGAAACAATTTGTTCAATAAAAGAATTGTCCATTTCGCACCCTTATGAAAGTGAATTTGTGAAGAATGAACGAAGTGGTTGATAGAGTTCTTTGTAGGCATTAAGCCAATGGTTACGGGCCTGGTTGCCAATATACTTTGCATCGTATCTGACCAATCTGCTAACCTCCTTAAGCTGCAGGTACATCATATAATGTTTGCGGTCGACAAGCGACCTAAGATGTTGTTCTCTTTCCTTGTGATTACCAAATTTAATATGTCCATTGTTGTTTTTTGCGCAGAAAGCATCGGCGTAATGCAAAATAGTATAAAAATGGATAATTATAAACCAATCATACTGCTCGGACTCAATATCATTGAGCGTCCGATAGAACGCCTCATTGGATGTGTATTGCTGTTCATGAGAAGGCAAGCTGGGCATTAATGGCTTGACCTGTAAATTGGTGTGAAACCAGAAGGGATATTAAGATTTCTATCTGGCTCTAAGATAGTGATCCTTGACTCTACATAGAAGGCAGTAAGCGAGTAAATAATATCCGCATACAATTCCTGGAATATCTTAGTTTCGATAGAGAAATCAATATTGGTAGTGACCGTGTAAATGATTATTGTCTTTGAAATGCTGTCAATTTTTATCCAACAAGAATCAATACTCTTTATATCTTTAGAGAAAGACGTCACTTTTTCGGTAAGTAAAGTAACAACCTCATCGTGTGAAGTATCTGTCCTGTCTTGACTCTTTGAGAGTGTGTTTACCCATGAAACCACATCAGTACTGGAATAGGACCTTTTCGTACAGGCCTGTACAAAAGTTTCTAAAATCGAGGTGCTGCCGGACGCCCAAAGTTCGATTTCCACGGATCGAGGCTTTTGGAGAGCATCGAATTCAGGCAGTTTCATAAATGCAACGACGGCATTATCCAGTCCATAGCCCCATTTAGAAGGCGCAAGCACTTTGCCTCTTGCCTTATAGCGTGACGAAAGCGTTTTCTTGCTTTCGTCCATTTCACACATCTGAGCATACGAAGCCATTGTTCATTTTCCTACCAATGGGGGATGCCGAACGAAAAATCCCACACTGTCCAAAATAGCACACCGGAACAGACCGGGCAAGCAATCATTGCAAAATCATAATAAAATACATCGGATCAGACAGCTAAAATCCTTACGCCAATCCATTATGGGCAATCCTTCTGTCCTCCAGCGAAACAAGGACTTAACATCGGGTTTGGCTTGGGCCAGCCCACACTATACAACATTCAGGTTGGTAAAAGAATAGCGCGTCGGGGGATTATCCACTCATTTTCAGGCTTGACATGCTAAGCAAAATAGCCTAGCATGCTTGGCATGTCTAGTGCACAACGAAACGAAAAGGGCAGGTATGACAACATTGTTTATCAGGGACTTTCCCGAAGACCTCCACGAGCGAGCAAGGATTCAGGCAATTAAGGAAAAGGCTTCGCTGAGGGAAATATTCTCCAAGGCTTTGCGAGAATACCTCGAAAGAGCCGAAATAGGAAAGGGGCCTAAAACCGGGCGAATTTGAAAGTACCTACGAAGAGGCGAAGCGGTGCGATGGCGTGCGCCACGACCAAAGGATAAAAACGCCGGAGATATTCGAAATCGGAATATACCGTCAGGCAATTATCGGAATGGTATCTCGGCCCGTTCTCCGTCCATAAACATGGTTATTGCGGGATTCTGCAAGTTTTCCTTGCTAAGTTCAATTCGGAATTCAGGGACATCCTTGGTGACCGAATCAAACCCGCAGACCCACAGAATATTCAGGCAAAGAGTAAGGAGGAGGGCCTTGCAGACTCAACGCTACGGGCAGCGGCGCTGAGGGCTTGGCGATCCCCGGCTGCAGCGGCACGCTGCTGTTGCTCTTTTGCCCTTCGAGTTCAGTGTTTCTCCTTGACCCTCCGGGCTAAAAATTCTAACTTCACGTTATGACAATGGGAAGCAGGAACAGGGGTACGTTGGCCACGGCCAAAAAAGAGGATACAGCCGAACGCGTTTCGGCCGGGGTGGTTTCCTTTATACTGGCGATCTTGCTGGGGATCGCCGTGGTTTGGGCGGCGGGGTCGGGCTATGTGAAAATTCCATTCCGGGAAGTGATCCGCATCGTGGCCGCCAAGATTACCGGAAACGGAGAGTGGCTGGCCAATCTTGGCCGTACCGCGCCGGTGGTGGTAATGGATGTGCGTCTGCCGCGAATCCTGGCGTCGATGTTGGTGGGGGCAAATCTTGCCGTTTCGGGAGCGGTTTTCCAGGGGATACTTCTAAACCCCCTGGCCGAGCCTTACACCCTGGGCATTTCGGCCGGGGCGGCCTTCGGCGCTTCACTGGCGCTGCTGATGAATTTTACCCTCCTGGGTCTTTGGTCGGTTCCGGCCTTTGCCTTCGCCGGAGCGGTCTTCACCCTCATGGCGGTGATCTACCTTACGGCCGGCAGCGGGGAATTTTCCTCGGGAAGCCTCATTCTCGCCGGTATCATCGTCGCCTCCATCTTGTCGGCCGGGGTGAGTCTCCTTAAATATCTGGCGGACGATTCAGTGGGCATGATCATTTTCTGGCTGATGGGCAGCTTTGCTTCCAGGACCTGGGGGCAGGTGGGTCTTTTGGCCGTCACCACTTTTCTGGGGCTCACGGTATTTATGTTCTTCAGTCGGGACCTCAACCTGTTGGCCCTTGGCAACCGCACCGCCGGTTCCCTGGGGGTTTCGCCGCGCAGGGTCTCTTTACTTCTGTTGATCACGGCTTCTTTGGTGGCGGCGGTCTGTGTGGCCGTTTCGGGAATAATAGGCTTTGTGGGATTGCTGGTTCCCCACATGGTACGGTCGGTGACCGGTCCGGACAACCGGCGACTGCTCCCCGTTTCGGCCCTGGCCGGGGGCCTTCTGCTGCTGGGGGCCGATACGGTGACCCGGACCCTGTTGCCCCGGGAAGTTCCCATCGGCGTGATCACCGCTTTGATCGGGGGACCTTTTTTTTGCTACATCTACCGCAAGCGCCAGTTGCGACAGAACCAGCAGGCTGTGTGATGTACGATCTGGAGAATGTGGGGTTTGCCTATGGAGCGAGGTCTGTTTTAAAAGAGCTGAACCTGAGGTTCGAGGCCGGCCATTTTTACGGCGTCATCGGCCCCAACGGGTGCGGCAAGAGCACCCTGATCGACCTACTGGCCGGCCATCTGCGGCCCGATCACGGCTGTGTGCGGTTAAACGGCCAACCCTTGCACCGGCTCGACCGCAAAACGATGGCCCGAAACATCGCCATCGTGCCCCAGGATTTTCGAATCAATTTTCCCTACACCTGCCGGGAGATCGTCATGATGGGGCGCTATCCCCATATTCCGCGGTTCGCGCAACCGGGGGAGGCTGACCGGGCCATCGTGGAGGAGGTCTTCCAGCAGGCCGGTCTGGACGGTTTTCAGTCGCGCTATGTCAACCAACTGAGCGGCGGCGAGCGCCAGCGGGTGGTCTTTGCCCGATGCCTGGCCCAGCAGACGCCCGTGATGCTGCTCGATGAAGCCACGGCAAGTCTTGACATGCGACATACCTTGAGGCTTCTTAACCTGGTCGCCGGCAGGGTCTCGCCTGCTTCCGTGGTCATTGCCGTATTGCAGGACGTCAATCTGGCGGCCATGTACTGTGACCGCCTGATATTCATGAACGGAGGCGGTGTGGCCGCCAGTGGTCCAATCGAAGAGGTCCTTAACGCCGAGGTGCTCCAGGAGGTCTTCCAGGTGCGGGCAAAGGTGGCCTACAACGATTATTGCGATACGCTGCAAGTGGCATTCAAGAAGGTGGTGCGCCCATGACCCCGGCCGCGGGCGGCTCCATGATCAACAAGGGAATCCTGTTTGAAGCCGGCCCTATTTTTCCATGCCTTTTTTCTTGACTATCATAAGTGACAGGTAATTGGGGGGCTGCTCCATAGCCGCCAGTTTCTCGAAGTCCCGTTCCACGATTTGGCCGTCCAGTCCGCACCGGCTGACAAAACAAAAGCGGTCTTCAAGGCCCTGGTCCCGGATGCTTTTCAGGATCTGCTTGAAATGTTTGTACGTCTTCATGATTACGACATTTTCGGCCGCGTCCGCGGCGTCTTGGAGCCTGTTGGCGCCCTTGGCGCCCGAGACTATGGTGAGTGCCTCCTCGCCTTCCACCAGCGGCTCCCCGGCATACGCCGCGGCGGCCTGAAAGGACGTGATGGCCGGAATGACCGTGATGGTGACTTGGGGAAGCCTCCTGCGGACCTTGCGCATGAGGTAGGCGAAAGTGCTGTAGATCAGCGGATCCCCAAGGGTCAGGAAGGCGACGTCTTTTCCCTGTTCCAGTATTTCGGAGACCTTTTCGCAATTGGCCTGCCAGGCGTCTTCCAGTTGCTCCGGTTTAAAAGTCATCGGAAAGGCGAGCTGTTCGACAGTCGTTCCCTCCCTGAGGTGTTCGCGGACGATGCTAAACGCCAGGCTGTAATCGTTTTTGCTCGATGAGGCGGCGAACACGTGGGAAACTTCTCTCAAAATTCTCGCTGCCTTGATGGTCAGAAGCTCCGGATCGCCGGGTCCAACTCCGATGCCGAATAAGGTGCCCAACATAGAAACTCCAAGTCGCGCCGCAAATCGCTCGAAAAAAGGCGGCGGATAGAGAAATTATTGATAACGGCAGGCCAAAAGCATTGGCTGGGCCTTGTCGGTTCCAAGACGGTGGACAAGCCAGCTACCCAAAATAAAAAAAGCCCTCGATTCCAAACATTTGGAATTCAAGGACTGCACCCTGCTTACTTGATCCTTGGCCTGGCCGCCCGGCATTGCCACGTGCCGGAGCGCCAACGGCATCAGGCAGGTCTTCTGGCTCACGGATCAACCTACTCTCCGAACCTTCCCCTCCTGCTCGCGCAAGAAAGTGGTGAACCGGATTTCGTCCCCGTTTACAGCGGCGGGACCGCTCCCGAATCTGACGGGATTCCCTTTTAAACTCGATAGCACCTGACGCCAAATTTTTACCGCTCCCACTCTACAACCTTCCCGGTCGGGGGTCAACCTTAGAGTGCCAGGGGTATTCTGCTCTGTTATTTGTTCTGTCGGTATGTCTTCTCTGCGGTTTCTGCGCCTCTGCGGCGGATTTCTTTTTTCGTCGGCATGGATTGGGAAAAGACAAATTTGCGTCTTCCCAATTTGGGTGTTTTTGCATAGTATTAATTTTTTTTCGCATTTATAGCAGGGGGCGGCCCGCGTAGGCCATGGGAGATCAGAACACCTGAGCATGATTCGACTCGAAAATCTGCGTAAACGTTACGGGAAGGTTGAGGCACTGAGAGGCGTGAGTCTCCATGTGGGTGAGGGAGAGCTTTTTTCTTACCTGGGACCCAACGGATCGGGCAAGACCACCACCATCAAAATTCTGACCGGTCTGGCGGTGGCCTCTTCCGGGGACGCATGGCTTCACGGTTTTCACATCGGGAAGGAAGGCGTGCAGGCCAAGCGCCAATGCGGGCTTGTCACTCAAAATATCAACCTGGACAACGAACTGAGCGTGGGGGAGAACCTGCACCTGCACGGAAAACTGTTCCAAATGGCCCGAAAGGACCGGGTGCGGCGTATCGACGAACTCCTCGAGTATATTGAAATGACGGACAGGGTGGGCAGCCCGGTAAAGTCGCTTTCCGGCGGGATGAAAAGAAGAGTGATGATCGCCAGGGCCCTCATGCATTCGCCCCGGATCCTTTTTCTGGATGAACCTACGGCGGGTCTTGATCCAGCGATCAGGCGGCGAATCTGGTCCCTGGTAAAAAGTATCCAGAAGAGCGGTACGACCATCTTTCTGACCACCCACTACATCGAAGAGGCCGAATTTCTGGCGGACCGGGTGGCTTTCCTGGAAAAAGGCGAGATCGTAGCGCTGGACACCCCGCAAAACCTGATGGAGGCCATTGGGGCCTGGGCGCTGGACGAGGTCGCGGACGGCGGGATGCAAACGTTTTATTTCCGGGATAGAGAAGAGGCCAACAAGCATATAACAACGCATGCAGGGGGCTTTTCTCTCCGGCGGGTCAACCTCGAAGACGTTTTCATCTCCCTTACCGGGAAGAAGGTGATTTAGCAATGAGCACCGGGAGACAGGGCAGTTAAATGAGCGGCATGCTGGCAATCTACCAAAGAGAGATGTTGATCCTGCGCAAGAGGTTCTTCAGGCAATTGGCCGCCATTGCGGTAAGCCCTCTGCTCTACCTGATCGCCTTCGGGCTGGGGATGGGCAAGAATTTGAAGGTCGGCGGGCACTCCTACCTGGAGTTCCTGATCCCGGGGCTTGTGGCCATGAACAGTATGACGCAGGCCTTCGCCATGTCCAGCGAGATTAACATTGCCCGGTTTTACTGGCACATATTCGAAGAGTTTCAGGCCGCGCCCATCCGGAACCTGTCTTACGTCAGCGGCGAGGTGCTGGCCGGAATTACCAGGGCCCTTATTTCGGTGGTCGTTATCCTGGTGATCGCCGCTCTGTCCGGAGTGGTTCTTTCCTACAATATTTATTTCTGGCTGGCCGTTACTCTCAACGCCTTTGTTTTTTCGTCCTTGGCGGTGGCACTGGCCATGCTGGTAAAGTCCCATTCCGACCAGGCGCTTTTGAGTAACTTTTTCATAACCCCCATGGCCTTTCTGGGCGGCACTTTTTTCCCGGTGGACTCCATGCCCGAATGGGCCCGGTACATTCTCCATTTTCTACCTCTCACCCATGCGTGCAAAGCGATTCGGGCCGCCGCCTTCGGGCAGAGGCCGGTCTACTCCTCCTTTATCCTGCTGGCCGTGCTGGGCGCGGTGCTCTTTGTGTTGGCCTTTAAATGTGTCAACCGCGCCCGTGAGTAGGTAAGTGATAACCCTCGCTCCGCCCGACCCGGGACTTGACCGGTACACCCAACACCGCGAATGCCGGAACGATCATAAAAAAAGAAATCCACCGCAGAGACGCAGAGACCGCAGAGACGACATACCGACAGAACAAAAAACATAGTGAAACCCATCTGTTTGACGCGTCTTGAACGCAAATTCGTACCAGACCGCCGAGATCATTGCCTGTGAACGGGCGATCGGAATAAAGCCTAACCGACGAACCTTACAAAAGATTGTTTCCAAAACAGAATACCCCTGATGTCCATCCACTTCTTCTTGTATACGGAAAGCTTTTGCAAGTATGTTTGTCAGAAAGAGGGCAGGATTGAGGATCGAATAAGAACCGGTGAAGGAGGGGAGAGGCATTATGGAAGACGACAAACAAAATGAGGGTAAAGGTTTAACCAGGCGACAGGCGCTGAAGGCTTCCGGGTTGGCGCTGGGCGGATTGGCCGTGGGGGGCGCCCTGATCGGTTCGGAAAGGGCCAGGGCGGACGGCCAGGCGTGCTCCGAGGTTACCAACTCCGATGAGTCGTGCCAGGACAGTTGCCCCCCGGGGCCGGTGTGTCATTGGACGAGCTCCGCCAGAGCGCGGCGCTATTCTTACTTCCAAAACCTGCCGCAGACGGTACTCTTAGAAAGACAGTCCAAGGTTTCGGATTTTACGTTTTCACTGTGGGAGAATTACCCTGAGGGTTACCCGGACAGCATGAATTATCCCAAGTACGATTATGCCGACGGCTCCGAGAACCCGTACGCCCGGATAGACACCTGCACGCAATTGCCGGATTGCACTTTTAACAGCTGCAATTACCGCGATGACGGGTATTGATAAGACAGGCTTTTAGTGTCTTTCGTCTTTGCTAAAGATCTGCTAAGGTAGCACCTTTGTTTTCAGCGACAGAATGGCGATCTCCCGGGCGGTATTCCGCTTGGCTTCGAGCCATTCCTGAGGTGTTAATCCACAGGATATTGGGTTGGGGCCAAATCTTGACCAGAGTGCGACCGGGCGGTGGCAAGAGGGGCTAAGGCGGTTTGAGTTCTGCTCGCTGAGCGTGTTTTTGAACATAAGGGGGAGGAGTATCTGTAATGACGTATCGATTGTCTGCTTTGCTGGTCGTATCCGGGTGCATCTTTTCACTTCTTGGCGGGTGCAGTTTGTTACCTCAGTACGATGCTGCCGGTCCCAAAACATCCGACCTCATCACCTCGGCCCACCCCGAGATTCCACCCCAAGGGCTGGTCAATCCCCCGAAATGCGAACTGCCGATCCCCGACCAACGGACCATCAATGCTGCTGTGACCCGATTTTCCGACAGGCGCCACAGGAGCTTCCAGATTCAGCTCGACAGGGCCTGCGATTATGTCGTGCCCGCCCAGCAAATATTTAGAAAGACCGGACTACCGCCCGATCTGGTATACGTCGCACTGGTGGAAAGCGGTTTTGTTCCCAAAGCCAAGTCGCGGGCGAAGGCCGTAGGTATGTGGCAAATCATCCCCACCACCGCCTGTCGATTGGGGCTTCGGGAGAACCACTGGATAGACGAAAGATGCGATCCCATGAAATCCGCGCAGGCGGCCGCGGATTACCTTTCGCGTCTCTACGATATGTTCGGGAACTGGCCGCTAGCCCTTGCCGCCTACAATGCGGGCGAGAACGGGGTGCGGCAGGCCATGGACAAAAGCGGGCTAAAGACTTACTGGGAACTCTCGGAGGCCGGATGGCTGCCCGCCGAAACACGCGCGTACGTCCCGACGGTTTACGCGGCGGTAATCATAGCCAGGAGTCCAGGCCGCTATGGATTCTGGTACAGGCCGGAACACTACGTCGCAAAGTATGAAAAAGTGGTGGTGCCCGGAGGCGTGAAACTGGCGTGGGTGGGCAAAAAGATCGGGGTAGCCAAGGCGGAGCTTGTCAATTGCAATCCCGAGCTGTGCAAACCGGTGACCCCGCCCTGCTGTTCGGAATACGAACTGTGTGTGCCGGTAGGGTGCCGCGACAGTGTAATCTCGGCGCTGGCAAATTGTCCGCCCTGCAAAGAGGCGCCCCAACAGGAGAAAAAGCAGAAGCTCGTGCCTATTGGCAAAACCCCGACTCTTGCCGTCCACAAGATTGCGCACGGAGAGTCATGGAGCAGCCTGGCCCGCAGGTACAAATGCCCGGCAAAAACCCTGGCGGCTATGAATCATACCAGGACTTCCAGTGTTCTCAAGCTGGGACAATCTCTCAAAGTCCCTCCCACCTCCGCCCAGACTCGCCTCGCCGTGACGAGTTCGGGTAAGCATGCCTCCGGGGCGCTCCTGCTCGCCGGGAGCAAGAGGGCGGGTTCAGTACGCAGGACCGCTGGAAAAGTGAAAAAGCCCGCGGGGCACAAGGCCATTCATTACAAGATCAGCCAGGGGGATACCCTGTGGACTATCGCCGAAAGGTTCCATGTTCCGGTAAAGACCCTTTGCACCCAAAACGCCCTGAGGCCCAAGCAGAAGATCAGACCCGGGGCGCATATCGCAATCTACGCCGACCAGACGGGGTACACGCGCATGGCCGCAAGGAGGCAGTAGCGCGGTGCAAGGTTCGATGGCGCCATGAATGATGTTAAAGTAATTTGCTTCAAGAGCCGATAATAAATACCGATAACGATTTTTATCCATAATCCAGTTTTTTGCGATAGACGGTATTGTGGAGAGGACGTGCGGTATGGCAAAGTGCGTTTCCTGCGGAGGCGAGACTGAAACTTGCCAGGGCTGTGGAAGAGAGTTGCATCTCCATTTCATCGATTTTATAGATAAAATGGAGATTATCTATGCGATATTGCTGGCATGGGGCTTCGCGGAGGCAACCCGGGCGGTCATAGGCTACGCCAACTGGGACCTTGCTCCCCTCCTGATCGTGGATGCTTTCGTTTTTGTGCGGTTCTTCTTCGCGCCGGAACGAAATTTGCGTTCCATAGCGCTGGCCTTAAGACATTTTCCTCGCTGGCACTGGCTTATTTTTCTATTTGACATCCCGCTGTTATTATTTCACTCCTATGCATATTACTCCATGTGTGTCGCCATTTCGGATGGCAGCTGTATTGTATTTTACCAGTGGTTAATAACTCTTCTTGCATCAAATGTGGTATGGCTTATAACCATAACACTCCGGATAAAGTATTTCGATAAATCTGCTAAAGTAAAAACATTTTCAATATGGAGTATTAATAATACTGTTCATATTGCTCTTTTTGTAGTTATCTTTGCGATATATATAGGTCCAACACCTACGATGCGATTGCTACATCTTTCTAAAACGGCGGTTATGCTTTTAAAGCCAGGGCATGTCGTCTATTGGTTGGCATTTGTGATAGCCATGTCAAATTGCTTTATCGACCTGGTATTGAGTTCGGCGGATTATATGGGGTTTCGAACGAATTGACGTTCGGGTTTGCCAATCACGTTTTAACTACAGTTCAACCACAGAGACACGGAGGCACGGGGAGGGCTAATTTTGGAATGGTTCACCCTTACATCATGGATGTAGCTGAAGTCGCTTTGCCTGATCGTGCCTGCTCTTACTAGAGTCAGAACAACGTCCGCAGGAACAACGACTTCCGAGGCCCTACTGTCCAAGATGAAGGGAAGGGTAATTACACCGTTACTAAGAAATGCATAAATAACCGAACATCGCTTTTTATCTCACGCAGAGCGAGACCTGGTGCGGTTGGTCTTTGTAGGGCTGAGGTGCAGGCTTCCAGCCGCGACAGGGGCCCATCCTCGGCCTGAACCCAACCTGGTGTGAGGGCGTTTTACGATCCTCCTATGTTCGGTAATCAATGGCGGTCTTAGTAATTCGCACGGGCAAAGAATACACCCCGTAGTTGGGAGACTAGCCGAACTTGCCGGTGATGTAATCCTCGGTTTCCTTCCGGGAGGGCCGCGTGAAGATCAGCTCCGTTGCCGCAAATTCGATCAACTCCCCCAGGTACATGTAGGCGGTGTAGTCTGAAATCCTGGCTGCCTGCTGCATGTTGTGGGTTACGATGACGATGGTGTAGTCTTTTTTCAGTTCGATGACCAGGTTTTCTATGCGCGCGGTGGAGATCGGGTCGAGGGCGGAGGCCGGTTCGTCCAGAAGCAGGACCTCGGGCTTTACGGCGATGGCCCGCGCGATGCACAGCCGCTGCTGCTGGCCTCCGGAAAGACTGTAGCCGCTGCGGTGCAGAATGTCTTTTACCTCATCCCAAAGCGCCGCCTTGTGCAGTGCCCATTCCACCCTTTCATCCATGCCGCTTCTGCCCAGCTTCTCGTAGAGCTTCACGCCGAAGGCTATGTTGTCGTAGATGGACATGGGAAAAGGTGTGGGCTGTTGAAAGACCATTCCCACCCTGGCGCGCAGCCTGTTGAGATCGCTGTCGTCCTGCAGAATGTCCACGCCGTCCAGGATAATTTGGCCGGTCGCGCTCTGATGGGGGTAGATTTTGTAAATCTGGTTGAAGGTGCGAATCAGGGTGGACTTGCCGCAGCCGGAGGGACCGATGAAGGCCGTGACGTGAAATTCCGGGATATCCAGTGTAATATTTTTGAGCGCCCTGGTTTCGCCGTAGAAAAAATTCAGGTCCCGAACCACAATTTTTGATTTTGGCAGCTTCGCAGTCATAGCATCATTCACAGTGAAAGAGGTTTAGCGGCCCAGCGGCATTTGTTTGAAAAACGACCTGGCCAGGATGTTCAAACCCAGAACGGACAGGGTGATGAGCAGGGCGCCGGCCCATGCCAGATCATGCCAGTCTTTGTAAGGGCTCATGGCGTAGTCGAAAATCATCACGGGAAGATTGGCGGTGGGCTGGTTGAGTTTGCTCCAGAACATATTGTTCAGGGCGGTGAACAGCAAGGGCGCCGTTTCTCCGCTTATCCGGGCCACGGCAAGCAAAATCCCCGTGATTATGCCGGCGCGCGAGGCCTTTAGCGTAATCATGGTGATAATTTTCCACTGGGGGGCGCCCAGCGCGGCGGCGGCTTCACGCAACCGATTGGGCACCAGTTTGAGCATATTTGCGGTGGTTCTCACCACCACCGGAATGACCAGAAGCCCCAGGGCGAACGACCCGGCAATTCCGGAGAAGTGCCCGACCCAGATGACGTAGGTCTCATAGACGAACAGCCCCAGTACTATGGAGGGCGCGCTCAGCAAAATGTCGTTTACGAACCCCGTTACCGGGGCAAGCCAGCCGGTTTGTCCATATTCGGCCAGGTATGTGCCGGCCAGGATGCCCACGGGGGTCCCGAGCAGCGTGGCCAGCATCACGATCAGGAAAGTCCCGACAAGGGCGTTGATGATTCCCCCCGGACTTCCGGGCGGCGGGGTAAGTTCGGTAAAAAGGTGCAGGCTCATCCCCGGAAGACCGTAGCGCAAAAGGGTCAGCAGTATCCAGCCAAGCCAGAAAAGGCCAAAGCATACGGTCAGTATTGCGCACGCCTGACTTAGAAGATTCACGGCGCGCCGTCGGTTTTGGATGGAAAACAGTTCTCTTTTTCTTTCCCTCACGAGCGCTTGCCCTCCATTTTCGAAAGCCTGATCAGCAGGAGTTTGGCCAGGGCGAGCACGATGAAGGTAATGATAAACAGGAACAGCCCCAACTCGATAAGCGCTGAGGTATAGGTCTTTCCAACCGCTTCGGTGAATTCGTTGGCCAGGGTCGAGGCGATGCTGTTGCCCGGCATGAGAAGCGAGGCGTGCAGACTGTGAGAGTTGCCTATCACGAAGGTTACGGCCATCGTTTCTCCGATGGCGCGCCCCAGGCCCAGCATTATGCCTCCCACCACTCCCACCCTGGCGTAGGGCAAGACGATGTTTCTAACTACCTCCCAGGTGGTGGCGCCCAGTCCGTAAGCCGATTCCTTGAGCATGGGCGGCACAACCTCGAAGACGTCCCGCATTACGGCGGCTATAAAGGGGATGACCATTATCGACAGGATCAGCCCGGCGGTCAGGACCCCTATGCCAATGGGGGGGCCGGAAAAAAAAGGGCCGATAAGAGGGAGCCCGCCAAGGTGGGAATCTATCCAGGGTTCGGCGTGCTGGCTGAAAATGGGCGCGAAGACGAAAAGACCCCACATGCCGTAAATTATGCTGGGAATGCCGGCCAGCAGTTCGATGGTGGTTCCGAGCGGCCTTTTGAGGCTGGCAGGGCACATTTCGGTAAGAAACATGGCGATGCCGAAGCTTACCGGCACGGCTATCAGGAGTGCTATGGCCGAGGTTAGAAGCGTGCCGATGATCGGGACCAGCCCGCCGAAGACATTGGTCACCGGATTCCAGGTAGCGGTGCCGATGAAGCCCGGGCCAAACTTTTTGATTGCGGGCAGCGCCCCGATGAACAGCGATACGATTATCGCGGCCATGAGGAAAAGCACCAGAAAGGCAAAAAACCTGGTGATATTCTTAAAAAGCTCATCCGCCAGGGAATATCTGCGGGGAGGAGTGCTCGAAGTACGGGGCACGACGATGCTTCCCTCGGTTAAGACCTCGCTTGCGTTGGCCATAGGTCGAAACAACCTCTTTGCCGGTTTGCGTTCAAGACACAAGGTTTTATTGGGCTGCGCCGCGCTTAGCCCAACGGAGCTACCAGCCATAAGTCGGCACTTGAACGCCAAGTCGTATTAAACAGGCAAGGGGGGCCGGATCCCCCCTCAATCTTGTTTATATCCCAATCCGGGCTCATGATAAACACATTTGCAAGGAAACCGTCTTACTTTGCCGCCGGGGAACCCTTCCAGACCGGGGCGCCATCTTTTGATTTAATCGTGGACCAGGAGTCCTGGATGGTTTTCACCACGCCGGCCGGAAAGGGCACGTAGACAAGCTTTTCGGCCATCTTACCGCCGTTGGCGTAGTCCCAGGCGAAGAATTTGAGCACCTCCAGGGCGCGCTCCGGGTGGTCCTGCACTTTGTGCATCAGGATGAAAGTGGCCCCGGTAATCGGCCAGCTGTTGGCCCCCGGTTCATCGGTTAGAATCACCCGAAATCCGGGCTCGCTTTTCCAGTCCGCCCCGGCCGCCGCCGCCTGGAAGGTCTGGTTGGTCGGTTTCACCAGTTTGCCGTCGTGATTGTAGAGCAGGGTGTAAGGAATGTTATTGTTCAGGGCGTAAGCATACTCGACATAGCCAATGGAGCCGGGCACCTGCTGAACATAGCTGGCAACTCCCGCATTCCCCTTGCCGCCCACGCCGGCAGGCCATGCCACCGAGACGTCGTTGCCCACCTTCGTTTTCCATTCGGGACTGACTTTGCAAAGATAGTTGGTGAAGATGAATGTGGTGCCGGAGCCATCAGATCTGTGGATGACGGTGATGCCGGTAGCAGGCAGCTTCAGGCCCGGGTTCAGTTTTACAATGGCCGGATCGTTCCATTTCTTGATCTTGCCCAGGTAGATGTCGGCGATCAACTGGCCGTTTAATTTCATCTCTCCTTTTTTGATTCCCTTGACGTTTACCGCCAGCACTTCCCCCCCCATAACCGTCGGGAACTGCTGAAGGCCGTTCTTTTCGAGAACGTCGGTGGTCAGAGGCATGTCTGATGCGCCGAAATCCACGGTCTTGGCTTCTATCTGCTTTATGCCGGCCCCGGACCCGATGGACTGGTAATTGAGGCCGATCCCTGTTTTAGTCCGGTAGGCATCCGCCCATTTGGAATAAATCGGGTAGGGGAAGGTCGCCCCCGCTCCGGTAATGTCCATGGCAAAGGCCGGAGTGGCTGCGGAGACACAGAGCAGCAGCGCCGTTGAAGTAAATAAGGTGCGGATCGGATTGACCATTTTCATTATTGCCCTCCTCAGGCAAGGAAAAATCGCGGCTGGAAGCCGTTTGTACTAAAACCATCCACCAGAAAGTATCCCCAGTCTCCAGACATTAATTTGGTTCCACTCAATCAAAACTCAATTTCAGCATGCCGTGAGAAACAAGATAGAGGAAGAATGTTACGAATGTGTGACATCGCGGTGACAGGTGTGGGGAAAAATTTGAGGAGAAGCTTTCTTGATGCAAATTACCAGGCGGAACGAGATAATATAAGGGCTGAGGAGATGAGGCCACGGACCGGCCGGGCTTCATTTCCCCTCTCTTCAACCTGGAATAAGGACCTATCGGATGGAGCTTCCTTCCGGATTACCACCGCCCGTCATTCGAATCATTACCATGAAGGACAACTGGATCGAAGGAGAAGCAATCCGGCAACTGGAAAAGACAGCGGAGCTTTCCGGGATTTTAATGGCCGTAGGGTTGCCCGAACTTCACCCCGGCAAGGGAATTCCCGTGGGGGCGGTGTTTGCCTCGGTGTCCATTTTCTATCCCTACCTGGTCGGAAATGACGTGGGCTGCGGCATGGGGCTGTGGCAGACCGATCTGGACCGGCGCAAAGTAAAGCTCGACCGCTGGGTGGCAAGGCTTGATCTCGAATCGGAACTGGAACAGGAGGAGATCGCTTCCAGCCTGGAGGAAGAAAACGTTTTTCCCGGTCCGGGAGATGCGGGGCTGGGTTCGATTGGGGGCGGCAATCATTTTGCCGAGCTTCAGGCCATTGAAAAAGTCGAAGACGCCGAGTTGTTCCAAGGACTCGGACTCTCGGCCCATGAACTGGTTCTGCTGGTGCATAGCGGGTCAAGGGCGCTTGGGGAAGCTTTGTTGAGGGCCCACGTTGACCGTTATAAGGCCGAAGGGCTTGCGGAGGAGTCCGAGGAGGGCGCCAAATACCTGGCCGGGCACCACCATGCACTGGCCTGGGCAAGGGTGAATAGAAAACTTGTGGCGAAAAGGTTTCTGGATTGTCTGGGGGCGGAGGGAAGGCCAATTCTGGACCTTTGTCATAACAGCATCGCGCGGGGAAATGGTGCCGGGCGGTCCTGCTGGTTACACCGCAAAGGAGCGGTTCCTTCCGAAGGCCCAACGGTCATCGCCGGTTCTCGGGGCGCTCTCAGCTACCTGGTCATGCCGGCGGGCGACCAGGAAAAGTGTCTCTATTCCATCACGCACGGTGCGGGCAGGAAGTGGAGGCGAGGAGACAGCAAAACCCGGCTTCGGTCCCGGTACACACCCGTGGCCCTCACCCGCCCCCCTCATGGCGGGCGGGTTATCTGCGAGGATAAGAATCTTCTCTACGAGGAAGCCCCGCAGGCGTACAAGGATATTGACACGGTCGTAAAAGTGTTTACCGATGCCGGGCTGGTGCGGGTCATCGCCACCCTGCGACCGGTAATCACCTATAAGAAGAGGTTGGAGCCGAAATGACCCAGGGCGATGAACCGCGCGGTGGGGGAAGAAGAGGGAGGCGGGGGGCGAAAACCGGGAAGAACCGGGGTGAAAATAAGGACCACGTTATGTTTGTTTATGGGACCCTGCGCCGTGGATTCGAGAATCATTTCCTGCTCGATGGCGCCATTTTCCTGGGACCTGCCAGGACGCGGGGGAAATATGCTCTTTTTTCGGAAAACATTCCCTATGTCAGCAAGACAAAAGAGATATCGACGGTTGCCGGGGAAGTCTACCGGGTCGATTCGCCCACCCTCGAACGTATTGACCTGCTCGAAGGCCACCCGAACTGGTACGTAAGGGAAATGATCGAAGTTGTTCTCCAGGATGGTTCGATTGTTTCGGCCTGGATCTACTTTTGTCCCGCTCCGGAAGGAATACTGGTTGAATCCGGGGATTATGGGGATGTGGTGCCGATACAGGGAGAACGGGATGTGTGAGTTGCCGGGGCGGCGTGTCGCCGCGGACGGGTTGCCAAGCCCCGATCCGCCCGACTGGCTGCGCCGGCGGCCAGATCGGCCGGGGGAGGGTACCACCGCCTGCTGCCGGGGTGACGAACTTGAGTGCGGACTGCCAATGTTCGGGCCACCCCGGTCCTAGAGCCCGGAGTCAATTCCAGAATAGTCGGCTTTTGAGCGGGACCACGCCGGGGCGCGGGATTGCCGGCTTCCCGTGCTTTCTAATTGATTCGGCTCTGGTATTTAGGTAGGCTGTGAAACTATCGTCTATTTCGCCACTATTTATATCGTTGCGTACAAAAATGCCGGGAGAATCCAGCCTCGTTCATTCCCGTAATCGGGCTTTTCGGTTTTGTCTGAACGATCCGCGACAGATATAGCTAAGCGGGCGCGGTGCGAAGGGAAAATGAGAGGCAACCTTCCCGGCCGCCCCGGTTCGAGATTTGTTGGCTTTGGCCTGCAACCCCGGACAGGCAATGGTCAGTTTCAGGGAGGTTCTCTATTGTTGGCGCATCACAAACAAGGCTTAATTTTTGTTTCGCTCTTTTTGATACTGCTTACGCCCGCGCTTTGGAGTCCATCCGCACAGTCTAAAACGAAAACCGCGGTGAAATCCACAGGGAAATCCACAGCGGAATCCTCTCCGGCTCAATGGCTGGCGGGTGTTTTAACCACGAGTGCGGATTCTTGGAAGGCGGAAGCAAAAACGGCGGCCGATCATGCGGCGCAGGTGCGGTCGAGCCTGGCGGAAGCGACCGCCAATTTGCAGAACATGCAAATGAAGGTCGCAATGTTGAAAACCGGGATGGAAGTGCAAGCTCTGCCTTCACCCGTCATTGCCGAAATCCTGAACAAGTTTTCCGCAAACGAAGAAGATTTGTCCTCCCGGGCAAATAGTATGACCGGCGAAATCAAGGAGGCCGAAAAGCGCTCCGCTCAACAGCAGGCATCCGGGGCGGCCATCGATCAGCAGATTCAAATCCTCAAAAGTTTGAAACAGCCCGGTGCATGGTCGGATCAGATCCAGGCGGCCTATGACAAATACACATCCGCGTGCGGAGCTTTTGCCGACGGTTCGAAAGCACTGATAGAGGCTCTCAGCGAAAAAACGCGTTTAGTCAAGCAGGAAAAAGAGCTGCTCGACGGGGTGCTTCCCCGGTTGAAAAGCCTGCGGCAAGCCTCCATGCCCGAACTCCTGCAGCGCGGGAAATCGAAGCCCCCGGGTGAGCAGTTTGCCGATCTATTGCACCGAATCGTCGTTCTGCCCGGTCAGGCATGGTCATGGTTTTCCGGACTGCTCCATTCCGGACGCATCCAGGCTTTTCTTCTCAAAAAATCGGCGCCCCTCATCGGGTTGCTGCTTTTCATCGTTTTCCTGGGATGGGCCGCACACCGTTTGAAACGGTGGCTCGAACCACTATTGGACTATGTCCGTTCCCGCTCCAGGGAGACGGGGTTCCGTGTGCTGATCAGCCTGGCCCGCGGTCCGATCGCCATGGCATACCCCATCGTTTTTGTGCTGTGGCTGATCACGGCCTATGGAGTTTTGGGGCTCTTCGACGTCGTCCCGGCGCTAATTGTGCTCTACGTTGTCGCGGGCCTGGCGGTTTTTGCCATTTTTGTCCGGGTGATAAATGACCTGTTGCGCGGGACGGGCACGGAAGCCGGCAGCATTGCTCTCATCAACCGCAACACCGCTCCGTCGTTTTGCCTCCGAATGAAGCTCTTTACGGCCTATGTGATCCTTGGGTTCGTGTTCATCGAAATCCTTGGGCTGGACCAGTTTCCCATTCCGCTAAAGCTTTTTGCCAGCCAACTCTACGATATCGGCGTGCTTCTGTGGACATGCCTGCTGTTGCGCCCGGGCTACCTGAAAACAATCATCGACCGCCCGGTCTCCGCAGGATGGAACAAATGGCTGCGCTCCTCGTGGACCGCTTTGTTGTTTCTGGTGATCTCGGTGTGCCTTATCGAACTGCTGGGGTTTCAGTCGTTTTCGATCTATGCCTTACGCTCGGTGGTCTTGACCGAAGGCTTGATCGGAGGCGTAGTGTTCCTGGCGGTGACCGGGAAGGGGACCTTAAAGGAAATTTTTGAAAGGGAGCATGTCCTGGTGAAAGTTTTCGGGGAGGTGGGCATCTATCTGCGCCAGCTCTATCTTCCGGCGCGCCTGGCCCTTTCAGCGGTGCTTATTGCCGGCCTTGTGGCCGGTCTTCTGCTGGCATGGGGAATAGGCGTCTCCTCTTTAATAGCTTTTGTGGGCCACCTTGGCGCGGGGGTGAACCTGGGGTTTCTGCACCTTAGCCCCCTTACGGTTTTTGCCTCCGGATGCGTTCTCTACGCAGGGTTCCGCGGCTCCGGCCTGTTTAGAAAATTTCTGCGCAGCCGGGTCTTTCCCCGCACCGGTTGGGACCTCGGGGTGCAGTATTCGATTGCAACCATCCTGCAGTACAGCATCATTGTGGCCGGCGTGCTGCTGGCTATGAACATTCTGGGTTTTCCACTGGCCAGCCTGACCTTGCTGGCCGGCGCCCTGGGCATCGGGGCCGGCCTGGGTCTGCAGAACGTGATCGCTAACTTTGTAAGCGGCCTGGTGCTCCTGTTCGAACGGCCGGTCAAGGTGGGGGACCTGCTCATGGTGGACGGCCAGTGGGGCGAGGTAAAAGCGATCAAGATGAGGAGCACGGTTTTCCAGACATTCGACCGCTCCGTTTTGATCATTCCCAACTCGGACCTCCTGTCGGGCAAGATTGTCAACTGGAGTCATTACGGCCTGGGCCCCAATCGTTTGACCCTCAAGGTGGGAGTCTCCTACAGTTCGGACGTAAAACTGGTGACCCGGCTGTTGCACGAAATCTGCAAGGCCAATGCGCGGGTGTTGAAGGACCCCGCCCCCCAGATATTTTTCGAAGCCTACGGCGACAGCTCCCTGGATTTCAGCATCCGGGTGTTTGTCCATACGCCCAGCGAGCGCGTCCCGGCCACCCATGAAATCAACACGGCCATTTTCGAGGTCTTCCGGGATAATGGGATAGAAATTCCATTTCCCCAGCGGGATTTGCATATAATAGACGACCGAGGGGTCGATGTGAAAAACAATGTGGAATTCCAGATGCTTGAAAAAATATCGGGTTGAGTGGAAATGGACCGGCGCAGCCGGGTGGAAGCTGCGTCGATTTCCTGATTGTCCCATACAGGGGGCTCAATGCAATTGGGCCGCCTCCTCCATTGCCCCCTTGGCTTTGGCAATCAGGCGGCGGGCGCTTTCGGCCAGGTTGGCGGTCTCGGGTTTGGTGATCTGTTCGTCGGCGCCGACCGATCGGCCTTTATGAAGCAGCCGATCGTTTATGAGAGAGGAAAACAGGATGACCGGCAAGGTGGAGAGGACCGGGTCTTTTTTAACCGCCTGGCAGAGGCTGTAGCCGTCCATCCTGGGCATTTCGATATCGGATATCAGTATTTCGATGTAATGGTCAAGCGGGCGCTCTTCCTTTTGACTGCGCTCCTTGAGCGCCATGAGCATCGCCAGTGCTTTTTCCCCGTCGCCCGCGGTGGTGACCTGGAAGCCTGCCTTTTCGAGCTTGCGGCTGAGGATATTCCTGATGGAGGCGGAATCATCGGCTATGAGGGCTTTGACGGTGGCCGCCGTAACGGGATGGTTCTCGGGTCCGGGGAGTTGGTCCTCTTGCTCCACGTTTTGCGGGACCAGGTGGAGCGGCGGGATCTCCTCGGAGCCTTCCACCGAATACTGGGAGTTGAGTTCGGCCAGGATTTTTTCCATGTCCAGGATCAATACGTTTCGATCGTCAAACTTTACAATCCCTGTGACAGCGGTGGAGAAATGCCCGAGCACGGCCTCGGCGGGTTCTATCTCCGACCAGGCAAGACGGTGGATGCGATTGACGCCTGAAACCTCGAAGGCCATGGTCGTCTTGTTGAACTCCGTAATTATGGCCAGCGGGCACCCCTGCGGCTCGACTTTCTCCTTGCCCAGCTGCACGGTCAGATCGATCAGGGGGATGACCCTTTTGCGCAAAATAAAGGTGCCGAGCACCGAGGGGTGCGGCATGGGCATCTTATTGACCACGGGCTTCTGGATGATTTCGAGGACCTTCGCCACATTGATACCGTAGTAAACCCGGCGGACTTCGCCCTCGGGTCCTCCGCTTCGATCGGGTGCTTCATCGAGGTAGAATTCCACTATTTCCATTTCGTTGGTGCCGGTCTTCAACAGAATGCCCGTTTCGTAAGCCATTGATCGCCCCTGTGCCTGTTAAATTGTGATAGTAATCGGCCTTACAATAGGATCGGCAGGTCTTTGGAATTTCTTCACATGCTTTTCTATCAGCCGAAGAGAATCTTTTTTCCCCACTTCCCGCGTTGCCTCAAAAAACGACTCAAGGAGCGAAGTGTTTGGATAAATTTGCCCGACAGAGAATAACGTGCTCAGAGGCGGGGACTTTTGATAGAATAAAACTCCTGGGGTTCTATAACTTTAGCGGGGGGAGCCTATGAACCGCATTTTGGTAATAGACGACGATACCGAGCTATGCGAGTTGCTGGCGGAATATCTAAAACCGGAGGGGTTTCAAATCACCTCGGTCCACGACGGCGAACAGGGATTGCAAAGCGCCATGTCCGATCCGGGCGGATACGACCTGATAGTTCTTGATATCATGCTGCCGGGGATGAACGGTTTCGACGTTCTGCAGCGATTGCGCTCTCATCTGGATACTCCGGTCCTGATGTTGACCGCGCGAGACGAAGAAGTCGACCGTATCGTGGGCCTGGAGATGGGTGCGGACGACTACCTGCCCAAGCCCTTCAACCCCCGGGAACTGATTGCGCGCGCCAGGGCCATACTGCGTCGAACCAGGGACCGTCATGAAAAAAGCGGTGCACCCGCCACGCCGGAAATGATTTCGGTGGGTGATATAGAAATGGATACCGGAAGCCGTATAGTGCGCCGCAACGGCGAAAAGGTCGAGTTGACCTCCGTTGAGTTTGGCTGCCTGGAGATGCTGCTAAGGGCTGCCGGTCACGTGGTGACGCGCGAACAGCTTGCCGAGGGGGTTCTGGGCCGCGCCCTTACGGCCTTCGACCGCAGTGTGGACGTGCATCTGAGCAGTCTTAGAAAAAAACTGGGTCACAGGTTCGGGGAACTCGAACGCATCAAGACGGTCCGGGGGGCCGGATATGTATATGCCAATCCATCCAGGTCCGAGAAGAACTCAGCCCCCAAATGAGCGGGTGCGCCGGGAGTGGAAATTTTGATGAGAAGCCTGTTTATAAAGATCTTCCTGTGGTTCTGGGTGGCCATGGCCCTGGTCAGCTTTGCTTCCTTCCTTTCAGCGGTCGCCACGGAGTCCCATCCCTTCTTCGCCATCCCCTGGCTGGCAAGACTGGTTATTCACCCGCCCAACGAAGGCCATCTGCAGATCAAACCGGGTTCGTTCGACCGGTGGTCCGGTGTGGCGGGAAACTCCCTCAGGCTCTCGGGCCAGACAGCCGTCGCGATATACGAACAGGAAGGCAGGACGCAATTATTGCGATACGTGAGCGAACTTGAAAAAGCTGTCCGCATGGAGTTTTTCCTCTACGACGAGCGAAATGAGAAGCTGACCCCGGGGCCGGTCCCCGTTGAAGCAACGGCGCTGTCCCTGCATCACAGCAGAGAAGGGCTTGATTTCAAGCGCACCCGCCACGCCATCTTTTTTGCCCAGCAGCTTACAGGGCCAAGCGGGAAAAATTATACGCTGATCACCAGGATGCCGGCTCACCATCTTCTGGCGGGTGATCACCGCTTCTGGACACTCAACCTGATCATCATTTTGATTACCGCGGGTGGTGTGTGTTACTGGCTGGCTCGCTACATCTCCTCGCCGATAAGCAAGCTTGGGAGGGCGGCACGGGACCTCGCGGACGGAAATCTCAAAGTCCGTGTGGGCGCGGTTTTGGGTAGAAGACATGATGAGATTGCCGAACTCGGGCGGGATTTCGACCAGATGGCGGAGCGGCTGGAAGCTCTGATCGTCTCACAAAAGCGTCTGCTGCGGGACATCTCTCACGAGTTCCGCTCCCCCCTTGCCAGGTTGACCGTGGCCCTGGAGTTAGCACGCAGGGGCGACCACGCGCAGACCACCAGCGCGCTGGACCGCATAGGGCTCGAAGCTGAGAGGCTCAACGCGCTTATCGGCAAATTGCTCATGCTGGCCCGTCTGGAGAGCGGCGTGGAAGAATTGGAAAAAGAGGTCGTCGGCATGGTCGAACTGGTGGAGGAACTTACCGCCGACGCCGACTTCGAAGCGCGAGGCCGCAACTGCGGGGTGCAAACCGTTTCGGCCGAGAACTGTTTTGTGATGGGGAACCGGGAATTGCTGCGCAGCGCTGTGGAAAACGTGTTGCGCAATGCCGTGCGCCACACGGCGGAAAAGAGCGAGGTAACGGTCACGTTGCGATGCGTGCACAAAGCCGCAAACTCCCCCTGGGCCGTGATCGAGGTTCTTGACAAGGGACCGGGCGTTCCCGAAAGTTCGCTGGCCGACCTTTTTTCTCCCTTCTACCGGGTGGGTGACGCCCGCGACAGAAAGCAGGGCGGAACGGGACTGGGGCTGGCCATCACGGAGCGCGCGGTCCGGCTGTACGGAGGCCGGGTGTGGGCAAAAAATGCTTCCGGCGGCGGGTTAAACGTTACTATCGAGCTTCCGGCATTGGAAGCTGTCGCGGGGGCGTAAGGAAGGAGCGGGAAGCAAGGAGCGGGGAGCGGGAAGCAAGGAGCGGGGAGCGGGAAGCAAGGAGCGGGGAGCGGGGAGCAAGGAGCGGGGAGCAGGGAGCAGGAGGTGCCAACCACAGTCCTTCATGTTGCGTCTGAAGAGTTCTTGTTGGGCTGCGCTACGCTTAGCCCTCGCTTAGCCCAACCTTGTATACTAGAAAAAAAGAAGTCAACCGTAGGATGGGTGGAGCAAAGAGAGTGTGTCTTAAGAGAAATTCGCAAACCGGGCTGTCGGAACCTGTGAGGGGGCGGCAATGTTGTTGAGATAAGCGACTCAACTGGAATCGGTGCTGTTCTTTTAGAGCGACGATCGTGATCCCGGAGGGATCAAAG
>JARLHP010000029.1 GCA_031292195.1 Syntrophobacteraceae bacterium | reverse complement strand
ACCTGTAGAGGAAATTATACCGGCTTTGTGAGTCCTCGTAGAAAACGGAAAAGAGCCCGTGATGCTTTGGGAGGTTTTTGCGCCTCTCGCTCTTTCCGGGCGTTTAGCACCAGTTGACGCAGAGTTTGGCGGTCGGTTCCCGGGAATTGGCCCAGGATTTCATCTGCGGGGTCATCGTTTCCGCCTATCAATTCATCACGCCACCGTTCAAGTTCTTTAAATCGCAGTTCCCCCTGAAGGTCTCCATTGTCTATGGCATCCAGGGCCTTCTGAATGGGTTCGGTATCCGCCTCGCGCATGAGCGCCCCGATGTATTGGAGCTGGCGCCGCCTGGGTTCGCCCTTGTGAATGGTCTTGCAAAAAAGCAATGCGTCGCGCAGTTCCAGCGGCAGTTCGATCTTCTTTATCCGGTCCGCACTGAGTTCCGCAAGTCTCACCCCCAGAGCCTGCAAAGCGAGCATCTCTCTTTTTACCTGTGATTTGCTTTTGGGCTCCGTTTCAGCCAACATATCCTCCCGCATGTCCTCGGTCTGCCTGCGAAGTTGCGTTCAAGCCGCATCGAGGCGATATCCCGCTTGCCACAGTCCTACACCACCTGAATGGTGCTGCCCTGGCACTGCACTTTTTGTCCCCGTGTTATCTTGCGAGCTTTACGGGACTCAACCACTCCGTCCACCCGGACTTTGCCTTCGCTGATGGCGAGCTTTGCCGTTCCACCGCTCGAGAATGTGCCGGTGGCCTTGAGCAGTTTCACCAGTTCAATGTGGTCGGATTCGAGCAATTCGAGTGAAAATTTTATCAGCACCGCTTTTTTCCTTTCCCTGACAGAGAGGGAGCACCGATGTTGTCAGGCCGGGCAGAATAGCTTTTTGCGCCAACGGCGCCGATGTTGCGGCCACCAGCGGTTGGTGGGCAACGCTACGCTTTAGCCCACCCTGCCCTGAATACGGCAATTAATGATGGGGGCGGTATCATCCTGATACCGCTATTGTTTGGGGATCATTCAGAGCATCTCCATGCCGTTGGCGCTTTGGAAGCAATGCTGGGAACCGGGTGGAACGAACACCACGTCTCCCGGCTTTAGCGGCGCGGTTTTGCCCTCGACCTCCACACTGCCCTCTCCCTTGAGGATAAATACTTCGTGTTCCCACGGGTGGCTGTGATTGGGAGTCGCGCCCCGCTCTTCGAAGCTTATGACGCGCATGTGGAAATTGGGGGCTTTGTCCGCCTCACCGATCACCGTGCGAATCATCACCCCTTTCGCGCCGGCTTCCTCGACCCTTCGGCCTTCAACTTCCAGATAATGGACGTGTTTCATGGCTTTTTTCTCCCTGTTTGCTCTACTCATAGTCGGAAGCCGCCGAAAGATCGACCTGCTCGATCTGGGCCGTTCCGGCGTACACGGCCCCGCTTCTGCCGTCCACGCTTATGGCGTCGCCGGCCTTCACGGTATAGCCGTCGATGACGCATATTTTTTCGGCGTCTCGGACTCTCATCCGGCTCAAGCCCACCACGCAGGTTTTTCCGAGCCGGTGGGCGACGATGGCGGCATGCGAGGTGGCGCCGCCTTTGGCGGTGAGGACCCCGTCGGCTATGGAAATTTCGTGTATGTCATCGGGGACCGTGTCGGAGCGAATCAGTATGATCGCTTTGCCGGGCTGCTCTTGTCGCAACCGCTCCAGGGAATCCAAATCGAAGGCCGCCAGGCCCGAGATGGCGCCCCCGCTGACGCCGATGCCGCTTCCAAGATAGCTCGCTTGGAGCTCTTCGCTCTTTTTGAACACCGGATACAAGCGTTTTATGCGCGGAGTCATGTTGCGGGATTGCAGAACGAAGACGCCTTCCTCGCTTTCCCCCTGGAAGGTGAACTCCAGTTCCTGGGGCGCCCAGTGGTTTTCATAGACGAGCTTTCTGGATATCTCCAGCAATCTTTTATAGACGTGCGGGAAAAGGGCTTCCAGCGAAGTCTCCTTGGCCTCCCTGATCCTTTGCGTTTCGGCGATGGGAAGGGTCTTGACCAGACCGCCCACCACGTCTTCGCCCTGATTACCCCACGTGAAGTCGCCAACCACTTCCACCTTGTCCTCCGAGGTGCGGGGATCGTGGGTGAATAAAACCCCTGCCCCGGAGTGAGTGTCGAGGTTTCCAAACACCATTGCCTGGATGGAGACCGCGGTGCCCCAATTATCGGAGAGCATCATGATGTCCCTGTAAGTCTTGGCCTTGTCGGATTCCCACGATTCGACCACCAGCCGTATGGCGGTGAAGAGCTGTTCGCGCGGGGATTCGTAGAATTCGATGGAGTGGGCCTCCAGCACTTCGCGGTAGGATCGGCTCAGGTCTCTTATTTCCTCGGGTAGGAATTCACGTTTGACCGCCCTGCCGTATTTCCTTTTATACCCGTCCATGACGGCGTTGAATTCGTCGCGCGGAATCCCGAAAGACATTCCCCAGGACTGAATGAATCGTCTGTAGTTGTCCCAGGCGAACCACGCTTCTCCGGTTTGGGCGATCAGGCCTTGGACTATTTCCTCGTTGATGCCCACATTGAGAAAAGTGTTCATCATTCCGGGCATGGAGACGGCCGAGCCGCTTCTCACCGAGAATAGCAGGGGGTTGGCGGGGTGGCCGAATTTGCGGCCTGTTTCGAGCTCGATCCTGGCCACCATCTCCAACACCCGCTGTTCGAAATCCTCGCGGGGCTGGCAGAAACATTCTATTACCCTTCGGCACCGGAAATACTCGGTGGTGATGACAAAGCCGGGCGGGACCCTGATGCCCATGGCATAGAGATTGGCCAGCGTGTGCCCTTTACTGCCCATATAGATGGAATCGTGGGTTTCCATGTTGGGGTGATAGATGTGGGTAACCGTTCTGCCGGGATTGTAGCTGAGCAAAAGATCGAGGTCGTGGACGCTCAGTTCCTTTTTCTGGGTGGACAGCGTTTGAAGGATGCTGGTTATGAAATGGTCGAAATACTGCAACCCGAAGGTCCTGGCGACCAGGTCGCGCAGAAAACTCTCCGAGATGCGCTGTATGGTTTCCGCCGAGCCGGACTCGTCTCTTTGGTACCTGGGGATCAAGCGATCGGAGTCGAGTTGCTTGATAATCAGTTCGAGGTTTTCATCATGGACCGAGCCGTAATGAGTCTGGATGATCTGCTT
>JARLHP010000261.1 GCA_031292195.1 Syntrophobacteraceae bacterium | reverse complement strand
GGTTTTGTCCATTACGGCCCTTTCCTCCTGGTGCATGTATGATTCCTGGGTCTCGGGTTTGCCGGTGGATGAAATCGTACCCATGGTGTTTCGCATGGGAATCGATCATGACCGGATTCACTCGGACCTTCGAAAGCACGGCGGGTTCATCGCTCCCCGCTGTGGGCGGAGCATCGGGATTTCAACAGACGAGCGCATTCCCGCGGGGGTCTCGGGCAGGCGTCTATACGTGTTCAACCCCGCGAGATGGTCACAAACGGCCTTTTTGTCCCTTCTAAAGAGAGTCAAGAGCAATGAAGATAACAGGTAGTACTCCATTTTTCGTTCTCTGGCTGCTGGCAGGTGCGGTGTGGATGGCCTGTGAGCCCTTCAGCCAACAGGCTTTGGCCTGCGGACCTTTTTTCGAGGAGGCTCACTTCACGGGTGCGGCCAACCCCGATGCTCCGCTGGAAGACTATCTTCAGGGCAGGCTCGGCATTCCACAGCCCACCTATGCCCGGTCGTATCTGTTCGTGGCCTGCCGATACCTGGCAGGCAAACCTCTTGGGCAAGAGGAGCGCAAGGGTGTTTTAAAGCTTATGAACAGGAGGATTTCAGCCTACTACCGGGAGCCCGACATGCTGCCGAGCCCCGCGGAAGTCCCGGCCGTAAAGGAATGGTTTGAGGTGCGCTCGAAGGTTGCCGCCAAGCAAAAGCCACCGGATGTGATGACAAATGGTGGCCAGGGGTGGGAGTTTCGCAACTGTCTTGACGACGCCTTCAAAACGGCCGCACGGACATTACGGGCAAGAATGGAGCGGTTTGGCGCCCACAGCCCCGTTGTGACTGAATGGGTAAAGGCCCAAGACCAGGTTTTTGCCGATTGTTCGGACGGTAAACAGATTCCCGGCCCCGTGCCGCCCGGAAGCGATCCGCTGGCCTCCGCCGACCGGGCTTACCAGGTGGCTTCGGCCCTTTTTTACTCCGGCCGCTACGATGAAGCGGCGCAGTCATTTCGCGCCGTGGCGGAGGACCCCCGATCGCCCTGGAGACTGCTGGCCCCCTACCTGGAGGGGAGAGCGCTCCTGCGAAAAGCATTTTTAGGCGCGGAGCAGGAGGAACCGCGCGATAAGTCGCAGAAGGAAAAAGCCTGGACCGTCTTTCGCGAGCGACTCACCGCCGCTGAGCGCCGGTTCCAGGAGGTGCTGGATCGATCCGACATGGCCGGTCTGCACGCATCGGCCAGGGAAATGATCAATCTGATACACTTCCGGCTCGCTCCGGACGCCAGGAGAAGCGAGCTGGGCGTTTCGCTGCTCGCCCCGGATAATTCCGCGCAGCGCATCCAGCAGGATCTCAACGACTACATCTGGCTTCTGGACATGTTCCGGCGGAAGTTCCTCGGCGATGATGACGACCCCGGTAAAAAGGCCCGGGGCGAGGCAAAACTCATCGCGTCCCTGGACGGTGTGGATGAACTTACCGACTGGATTTTCACCTTTCAGATCAGCAGCGGGGCAGCTCTCGATCACGCCCTCAAACGCTATGACGCCGGGCAATCGATCCCCTGGCTGGTTGCGGTTCTTTCCAAGATCACCCCTCAAGATCCGCATTTTCCAAAAATCCTGGAGCATGCGCGCACGATCGGGAAGGATTCCCCCGCGTATCCTTGGGTTGGCTTTCACCTTGCGCGCTGCCTGATGTCGGCCGGGAAGCCGGACGAGGCCCGCGCCGTGGTGGACCAAATCCTTTCGCTGCCGCCCCGGGCGCTGCCGCGCTCGTCTTCGAACCTGCTGTTGGCCACGCGCATGAAGCTTGCCCGAAACCTGGACGAGTTCCTGCGATACGCTCCGCGTGTTCCGGCGAGAATCACGGTCGACCCGGACAATCCCTACGAGGTAAGAGAGCAGCTCGGCAACTCCTTCCCGCGCCGCCGGGCTCGACTGCGTGAACTCAAGGGTGGAAAGGTTCTTTTTGACGCCGATGCGGCCATTGTGTTCAACGAAATGTTGCCCTTGAGGCTGTGGATCAAAGCCATCGAAAACCCGATCCTGCCCGAGCGGTTGCGCCTGACGGCGGCAAGGGCCGCCTGGGTAAGAGGTGTTCTCCTGGACAAAAAAGCCGCGGCCGCGGCCGCGGCATCCTTTCTAAAAAAACGGGATACCGCGCTGTCTCCATTCCTTTCCGCTTATAATGACCGTCACCACCAGGCGGCAGGCAAGGCGACGGCCATCTTTGCCATCCTGAAGAACCCGGGGCTTACCCCCTATGTGACCTCGCACCTTGGACGGCTTACCCCTCCGGGCTATATCGACACTTATCACGACAACTGGTGGTGTGCCCTGAGATGTTCCAGACTTACCGGTACAGGCTGCGAAAACCCTTATGACCCGGTCAGCAACTTCCACATACAGACAACCACTATGGAGACGCCCATGCTGGCGCTCTATCCGGACAACAAAATGGCCCCTCCCGGCTTTCTGAGCGCTTCCGACCGTGAAGCCGCGAGAAGCGAAAGTACGGCTTTAGCCTCCCTTGGACCGGCGCCCAACTACCTGTCGGAGTTCATTATTGCCTGTGCAAAGGGCAAATCGGCCGATATCGACCTGCCGGAAGCTCTTCACCTGTGCGTCAGGGCTACCCGCTATGGATGCACGGACGAAGAGACCACAAAGTACTCCAAGGCTGCTTTCGAACTGCTCCACAAAAAGTATCCGAGGAGTTCCTGGACGAAGAAGACACCGTTGTGGTTCTGAGGTCTATGCAACCATCCGGATGACAGGGAGAAGGAACAGGCAGAAAACAATCTCAGGGCGCGAAGCCCCCGCCCACTCATCTCCCGGCGCCCAAAACCCCGGGGTCGATATCAAGAGGTTCCGGGCCGCTGATTATCAGCTTCGAAAAATCAGAATGCTCGGGATTGATCAAAAAATTGTGCTCGTGTACCACAATGACGCTGGGAACGCGAAGAAGTACGCTGGAATTGCTCTTTACCCAGTCGTCTCCTATCTGCCGCACCCGGGGAGGCGCCGGAAAACTCCGCCAATTTTTCGGTAGAACAGAAGGGTCGAGTTCCTGAACCATATCCTCCGGGAACCGGACGGTGAATACCACATAGCTTGCCAGGGGAGCGCTGTTCTGAAGGTGAACAACAATTTCCAGGGTGGCCAGCGAAAGGGATTCCGAAGCAAATGCCACACGGGTACCGGGCGTTGACCACCGGCTGCCGTAGAGCCGAGCCCCTTCCCCGTCAAAACCGTTTGCGGCATGATTTTTCTTTGCGATGCGCCAGGCCGTCGGCATCAGGAGGGGATCCCGTGCTCGAGCCGCCCGATCAGCGATTCCACCTCCCTTGCCCCGATGTCGGTGGATGCATACTCGATCGGTGCGGAGCCGCCCAGGGCGGGCTGCGCCGCCTTCAGCCAATTGCGCGCGGACTCTACGTCCCCGTCGAATAGCTCCGAGGCCAGCGCGAATACTCTGGCCGCCCGGATCAACCGGTCGGATTCGTCCGGATGGAGCCGCCCTTCCGCTTTCCGCCTGCTAAGTGTCCGGGGACTGATTTGCACCAGATTGGCCGCGTCCTCTTTTCGCAGGTCGGTGTTTACAATGAAATTTTCCCAGGAGTCGTAGCCCAGTCCCCTCTTGATGTGCTTTAGCAGCTCGGAGGTCTGCACCGCCTTAAGACCAAGCAAAAGTATGTAGGAATTCCTGGCCGGCCCCTTCCTGCGTGTCGCGGCTGCTTTCGGCTCAGTAGACCCTTTAGATTTAGTCCTGTCAACCATGGGCAGCATCCTTTCATCCACCGTGGCAAGCCATTTTTTGGCCACCTGGCATTAAGATACCCACAATATGGCGCAACTTCAAGAGGGCACGGACCTCGGCATGGCGGGTCAAACCCGTAGCCTGCCGGGTCTTTCCCACAGATCGCGAAATATCACTCACACTCGTGGAACGTTTCTGAAAACCAGAGGAAAAACCGCGATGGACCGAGTGGCCCGGACACACGGTGTCCGGGCCTGGAGTTTGGACCTTTCAGGGGTTAAGCATAAGCATAGGGTATCATGTTTTGAGCGATTTTTTCGTTCAGTCCATTCGAAATTTGCGCTTCATTGACATGCATTCTCACCAAGGTAATAAGGTCGAGGGCGGAGGCTCGCTTTGCATTTTTGCGCCACTTCGGCAGAGCGACACAGTCTTTGGGGCGACCCGGTCCGTATTGCCTCATGCCGGCAATGAGCAGCATTGCATACACCGCCACCGCAAAAGCAGGATGACGCGGGACGGATTGGGCCGATCTGACTTGAGCCTGCCCCACTCCCAACGTGTCCTTCTCTTCTCTATGATTGACTTCAATTTGCCAGCGATCGAAGTAGGCTTGGAGCACCTCGCCGGCCAAACCGAAAACTTTTGTGCTAAGCAGATAGGCGGGTTGGCG
>JARLHP010000028.1 GCA_031292195.1 Syntrophobacteraceae bacterium | reverse complement strand
TACCTGCCGGGCGACGGAATGGCGGATATCCATTGGAGGGTAACCGCCAAGCGGGGCCGACTGGTGACCAAAGAGTACCAGTTGGAGCGCACTCAGGAGATTTACGTGCTACTCGACGCCTCCCGCCTGAGTTCCCGGCATGTCAAGCCGGCCTCCATTCGACACGATGGCGGCAGGGAACATCTTCTGGACTCTTACATTACCGCCGGGCTCAATCTTGGCGACTTTGCCCAGCGCCAGGGAGACAGGTTCGGTCTGATCGCCTTCAGTGACCGGGTGTTGAGTTTCATAAGGGCTGGAAGGGGCAGGGGACACTTCCATGTCTGCCGCGATACCCTTTTCGATCTTCACCCGCGGACTGTTACGCCCGATTTCGACGAGCTGGCCGCGCTGATTATGCAAAACCTGAGGCGCAGGGCCCTGCTCGTGTTTCTTACCAGCCTCGGCGATCCGTCCCTGGCCGAAAGCTTTCTGTCCGCTATGGAAGCGGTCAGCCGCCGGCACCTGGTGCTTGTCGGTATGATCAGGCCGCCGCAGGCCGTTCCCTTATTTTCCGACCCCGATGTTTCGGATGTGGCGGACATATACAAACGGCTCGGTGGCCATCTTGCCCTGCAAAACCTCCGGGAGCTGGAAATCGCCCTGAGACGTCGGGCCATTCAATTCTTTCTCGTAGATCATGGAAAACTGTGTGTTGAAATGGTTTCCCACTATATGGATGTCAAGCGGAGGCAAATCTTGTGATCCTCGATCTGGAGAAATTCACGCTCAGGCGGCAAAAGGTGTGGAACGAGCTGGATGAGATCCTGAAAGAGCTGGAAAAGGACCCGGCCGCCCGGATGAATCTGGAAAAGATCAAACGCTTTCATAACCTTTATCAGCGGACGGCGGCGGACCTTAGCAGCCTGCAAAGTTTTGCCTGCGCCCCGGAACTGAGGCAACATCTGGAAAGCCTGGTCGCCAGGGGGGTGGGGGAAATCCAGGGCAGTACCCGTTCTGTCCGTCTTTTGAGTGGACTGGGTGCATGGAGACTCGGCTCTATTCCCGCTGCGTTTCAGCGCCGCCTGGGCGCCTTCCGCCTTGCCGTGGCCGCCATGTTGCTAGGAGTGCTGTTTGGCGGCGCCTTGCTCTTGCTCGATTCCGACACCAAAAGGTGTGTATTGCCTTTTGGTAATCTGGCGGGCAGCCCTTCAAAGCGTGTGGCAAAAGAGGAGGCGGGAGTCAACAAGTCCTTGGAGCGGCAAAAGTTGGTTTTTTCCAGCCAGTTGATGACCAACAATATCAAGGTGGCAATTCTTTGCCTCGCCCTGGGCGTTACCTTCGGCATCGGCACCCTCGTTCTGCTCTTCTATAATGGCGTCATACTGGGGGTCGTCGCCCTCGACTATTTGAGGGCCGGACAGGCCGCTTTTCTCTTTGGCTGGCTCCTTCCGCACGGATCGATTGAAATTCCCGCATTCCTGATAGCCGGTCAAGCCGGGCTGGTGCTGGGAGGGGCAATGCTGGGGATGCAAAGCTCCTCGACCTTGACCGAAAGGCTGCGTAACGTGTCCTCGGACATCGTTACCCTCGTTTCCGGGACGGCTTTATTGCTGGTGTGGGCCGGCATCGTGGAGGCTTTTTTTTCGCAGTATCACGAACCTGTTATCCCTTATGGTCTAAAGATTGCCTTCGGCATTGCGGAACTGCTTGCCCTTTTTGTTTTCCTTGCCCGAACGGGTCAAAGAGGCCCGAGGGCCTGCGTCGAATCTCAGGATTAAAGGAATTGGGGTATTGGGGCATTGAGGAACTGGGGCTCAATTTTCCACTCCCAACGGTTTCTAGACGGTTGGAGAACCATTGCGGTCACACAGGACAAAATCCATTGCAATTAGAACTCCCGAAGGGGTCGTATTCTCACTGCATGCAGCCGGCCCCATAAGTCGGTTTCTGGCCTGCCTGATTGATTTGTCGTGTGTTTTCGCAGCCATCAGCCTGGTTTCCAGGATAGTCCAGATCGTAGCCGCCCTGAATTACCAGGTTGGGCTTACTCTGTATGTTTTAGCCGCGTTCATCATCTCCATTGGATACACCATCGGCTTCGAATGGTTCTGGCGGGGGCAGACGGTGGGCAAAAGGCTTTTGGGCCTGCGCGTCGTTGACGAGGGCGGACTGCGGCTAAAACTGGACCAGATCGTTATCCGGAACCTACTGCGCTTTGTGGACAGTTTTCCGCTCTTTTACCTTCTCGGCGGAATTATCTGCGTGATAAGCCCCAAAGGCCAAAGGATGGGTGATCTCGCCGCGAACACCATAGTGGTCAGGAACCCCGAGATAATTGCCCCGAACCTGCAGGAACTCATCCCCGACAAATACAATTCCTTGCGGGAATATCCCGTTCTTGCCGCCCGCCTCCGCAGGTCGATCTCCGCGGAAGAAGCCTTTCTAGCTCTTCGCGCCCTTTTGCGACGAGATGAACTGGAGCCCCCGGCAAGAATCTCGGTCTTCAATGAACTGGCGGCTCACTTCAAAGCCCTGGTCAAATTTCCCCCGGAGGCTTTGGAGTCCATAGCCGACGAACGGTATGTCCGCAATGTCATGGATATAGTATTTCGCGACCGTTGAGTATCCGTTCTCACCCCCGGGGGTGAAACCAATGGCCGGTTCATATCCCCGGGGAACAGTTCCCTCACTTATCGCACGAAATAGATTATGCTTATCCCCACACCGGCAGTTACCACAATCCGGCGCAACAGGACCGGTGAAATGGCGCCCGCCAGGCGTCCCCCGAGCACTCCGCCCAGTATCGAGCCCACCGCCATAACCAGGGCGACCTGCCATACCACTTGTTTGGAAAAAAGAAAGAACACGGCCGCAGCCACGTTAATGACAAAAGCGAGGAATTGTTTGAGGGCATTTAGCCGGGTGAGGGAATCGTCCAGCACCAGGCCCAGGACCGCGATTACGATCACGCTGAGGCCCGCGCCGAAGTAGCCTCCGTAGACGGCGGAAAGTGCCACCGCAACGGCCGCTATCATTTCGTAGCCGGTAAGGCGACTCGACAGCGCGTCTTCGCGCCCTTGGTTGGGCTCGGGCGTTCCCTGCCGCGTGCTCTTTTTTGCGGAACGGCGGGCCAGAAAGTTGCGCACCGGCATCTGTGCGGCCAGAAGGCAAGAAGCGAGGAGAATGAGGTAAGGCACCAATACCCGGAAGGTATGTTCGCCGGTGTTTAGCAGCAGCAGTCCTCCGGCGAGCCCTCCAATCACGCCCGCCGGAAGGAGGAACAAAATCCTTCGCTTTTGCCCCCGCAAATCCTTCAACTGTGCGAAAGTGCCTCCCAGATATCCTGGGCACAGGGCAACCGTATTGGTCACGTTGGAGGCAACGGCGGGAATGCCGAGGGCGATGAGAGTGGGAAAAGTGATCAGAGTCCCTCCGCCGGCCAGGGCGTTTACAGCCCCGCCGGCCACGGAGGCCAGGCCGGCAATTGCGAGTTCAAGTCCATTCAGCATTCGAATTATCCATTCAATTTCTCTGGGGTTCGTTTCGCCCATTGCCTGAAATCATCTGCCAAAGAGATGACACGCTACTGCTCCCCGCGGGCGAGGGTCTTGCCCTCGATACCGTCAGCGCCCGGGATCGCCTGCTCCACCTCCAGCAGGTGCAGTTCCATGGCCTGCCGGGCCGCTTCCGGATCTCGCTTCTCCAAGGCGTCGACAATGAGGGTATGGGTTCGCAGAGACACCCTTCGACGCTCCTCGCTTTGAAGAGTGCTCGCCCTGGTCTCGCCCAGGATATCGTTGATGCTTCGGAGTACATCCAAAACGACCAGGTTTCTTGCGGCTCTTGCCAGCAAAAGATGGAATGCTCCATCCACATCCCCATCCTCTTTCCCGGCCGCGATCCTTCTTTCCTGATCGAAAACAAGGGCTTTGAGCCCCTCGACCTCGCCCCGGGTAATCTTTTGCGCGGCACGATACGCGATCTGGGGCTCCAGGATTCTGCGCAACTCGAAGATATCCCGAAGGCGCTGTTTTTGCCTCCGGATCGCTCTGGTGAGCGAACTCGACGACGCCCCTTCTTCACCGGCGCAGATGTAGTTGCCATCCCCCTGGCGGCTTTCCACGATCTTGTTTTCGGCCAGCACCCGAATGGCCTCTCTCACCGAATTCCGGGACACGTTGAAAGTGGCCGCCAACTTACGTTCGGAAGGAAGACTCTCACCCACCCGGTACTCCCCCTTGCGGATCCGCTCACAGATCAGCTCGCGCACATCTTCATACACCGGTTTTCGACTCTCGGCTTTTCTCGCCATTTTCTCCCCGCATAATGGTAGAACCAATTTATTGGTCCTACCATAGGGCTTCTCCTCCAGGAAGTCAACACAATCTTGCTTCGCAGGATTGCGCCCCGCCTGGTCTGCGTCCCCCTCGCCTTGCCAATCTCGCCGCGATGAATTATATAGCTCCCCTAGACATCCCAGGATCTGAAAGTCGAGGTGTTCCGTGAAGGAAAGCAATTTGAATATTGAAGAAAACTTTACAGCGGAAGAATGCGCAAGCAAGATTTTCGAGATGGCCGGGGCAAAGTTCGATCCCGAAATCGCCGGGGAGATCTGGGCCAAAGTCCAGCAGCACAAGTGGCTTTTGTCGGAAAGGCTCCAGAGAGATGTCGGCGCCCGAACGGCCTGCATTGACTTCCTGGAGAATATGGACCAGGCGGTAAACGAATACCTGTCCTATAAAAGAAAGGACGTTTTAAACGAAATGGGGGCCCAGACCTTCGGTCGTGATATCTGGGATACCATTTCAGATTCTCAGCCGCCCAAGCAGTTGGTGAACCGCAGAATCATTTTGCCCCTGACGATGGAAGACCTCTCCCGCAAGCACGGCGTGAGCCCCCCGCGGGCGATCATTTTCTTCGGTCCTCCGGGGACCGGCAAGACCCATTTCGTCAAGGCCATCGCCGGAGTCTTGTCCTGGTGGTATATCGAGATCGCGCCGAGCATGCTCATGGAGGACGGGGCCGATAAAGTGGGGGCCAATCTGCGCAGGACCATGGAAAAGGTGCGGCAGCTCCAGGATGCAGTCATATTCATAGACGAATTCGAGGAACTGGCGCCTTGCCGCGACGATGCCGACCGGGTGGACAAGTGCATAACCAACGAGTTCTTGAAACAGGTGCCGCTTTTCAAAAACGAATCCCAGCGGCTGCTCCTGGTATGCGCGACCAATTACATTCGTCATTTGGACGCGGCATTGCTGCGGCCGGGCCGGTTCGATTGCATCATTCCGGTTGGAGGCCTCAATGCCGATGAACGAAAGTCGATTCTCGATTATTACCTGGCGCGGATAAACGTCGGCCAAGTCGACTTTGAAAGGCTTGTGGCCGAAACGGCAAGGTTCACTCCGGCGGACATCCAGTATCTTTTCGAACAGGTGGCCCAGTTTGCCTTCGAACGGGAGGTGGCCGAAAGCAGGGACTGCAAGGTAACCACCGCGGATTTTCTGGACGTCATGGCCAAAATGCGGCCCACCCTGACAGATGAAATCGTCGAAGAGTTCGAAAAAGACTCCGTGACCTATTCAAGGGTATGATGTTTGCGGGACATATCGTCGCCCATGCAGGCAAAGACAAGGCCTATCGGATGCATGGTCTTTCAGGAGATCCCGAAGAGGTGGGACACCAGATGATCGATCTGCAAAGAATCGGTATGGTAGCCATGATCGACTACGCTATAACATTCTGGAACCAGGCCGGGAGCATGCTCAACCGGTCTTTCAACCAGGGGGCTGCAACCCCGAGAAAGGCGAGAAAGTCGTCCGGGAGTGGATAGACACGAACCGGAAGGGTTGTGAAACCTTCAAAGACGCCGTTAACCTCGGCTACTCCAACCTCGAAAAATTCTTCGAAAGGGCCTGAGCGCTCCTGGCTCCGGGGGGGCGGGGCCGATCTGCGGAAATGTAACCCTGCACCCGGAATGTCATAAAAAGAGATAAAAAGAGCGGGGGAGCGTCTCCCCCGCCCCCCAATGTTGTTGAGTTAAGAAATCCCAAGCTTTTCCCGCCTGTCTGAGCACCGCTTGATCTGCGACCCCTGACGGGGTCGTCTCCTTCTTTTTCGTTCCTTTCCGGGGGTATCGGCCTCCGGCCTCAACCACCGGCTACTGGCTTTGATCCCTCCGGGATCATGATCGTCGCTCTAAAAGAGCAGCACCGATCCGCCTGAGTCGCTTAACTCAACAACATTGCGTGCGCCGCAGGCGCACGAGAAGGAGGCTCGATATGAGCTGACCTATTGTGCATAAGTTGCACGGGAGATGAAGGTAGGCCCTTCGAAGTTGGCGTCCAGGCGCGGGCTTCAAACCACTCCAAGCTGCTGGGGTTAAGAGCCTTCGGTAGTGAGCGTTGGAGTTAAAGTGAGGGAATGTACCCTCGCCAGGTGTGGATCGTGAGAGACG
>JARLHP010000260.1 GCA_031292195.1 Syntrophobacteraceae bacterium | reverse complement strand
GCCATTCTTGGCGATCACGTCGAAACGGGTTGCAATTCCGTAACCAACCCCGGGACCGTTTTGGGCAAAGGCTGCCAGGTATTCCCCTTGACCTCCGTTCGAGCCGGTTACTATGAACCTAATTCCGTCATTAGAGGATAGGGACGGGGCTAAAACGGCGGCCCGTGTCATCGAATATTTCCGGAGGCGGCTGGAAGATTGGGGCCAAACGCACCCCTATCGTCTTACCGCCTCCGGTGCCTGGGCCGCTTCGCGGCCGGAGCATCTGTTCAGTTTTTTCAAAAGCGTCAACCTCTCCGGATTCCCTCTTTTTATAGACCTGGGAAGTGGTGACGGAGTCGCCTGCTGTGTCGCGGGCCTGTTTACCAGGGCGATCGGCATCGAGTCCGATCTCCTCCTGGCATCCAGCGCACGGGGTGCGGGCCGCGATCTGGGGCTTTCGGGGCGAGTAGACTTCGTTTGTGCCGATTTTCTGACCCAGGGGATTCAAAAAGCCGACTGTCTTTTCATCTACCCCGACAAGCCCCTCTACGCCCTGGAAAAGGTCCTGGAGGGCTGGACCGGTACTCTTCTGGTTTACGGGCCGCATTTCCCCCCCAAGCGCTTATCTTTGCAAGAAAAGCTCAGGCTCGGCATGGAGACCATGTCGGTCTACTCCGGCCGGTAAACGGGAGAGTTCGCTCCGGCCTGCCCCGTGACACGCGCCGCCTTCGATCTCCCGCCTTTAGAACAGGTCGGACAGGTTTCGCCTCGGCCTGTTTTTCCAATTGCCCCGGTGATAGGCATAACTGGCCAGAATAGGCACGGCGATGGTGCCTTCGCAAAACACCATCTGGTCATTGCCCGATTCGACCTTGCCCCAGGACCTGGCTTCTTTCAGCGTGGAACTCGAACAGGCCCCGTCCCTGACATCGGCTACCGTGATCTGGATGGCGTACTTGTGCATCGGAACTTCTTTTCCAAGCACTTCCGCGCAGATAACGACGTCCTGGATGAAATTTTTGGGAACTCCGCCGCCTATGATCAAAAGCCCTGTTTCGGAGGCTTTGATCTTTATCTGGGTAAGCTCCCGGAAGTCTTTGACCGAGTCGATGGAGACATGGCCCGAAGGCCTTTCCGACTGGTGCTGCACCAGGCCAAAACCCGCGCTGGAGTCCGAAAAGGCGGGACAGAAGATGGGGACCTTGTTTTCGTAGGCCAGCTGGATCAGGGAATTTTTCTTCTTCGAGTTCGAAACCAGGTATTTGCCCATCTCGTTTATGAACTCACGGGAGGAATAGGTGCCGGGCGAAAGCTGGTCGGCAATTGTTTTGACCGTGGAGTCGCATTCCTGCAGCTGGTTTTCATCGATGAAGGTATCGTAAATTCTGTCCACATAGGCGCCTCTTAGCTCGGAATCGTCGATGTGCGTGCCGCCCTTGTAGTGTTTGAATCCGATTGCTTCGAAAAAATCCATGTCGACGATGCTCGCTCCGGTCGACACCACGGCGTCTATCATGTTGTAGCGGATCATGTCGCTGTAGACGTTCATGCAGCCGCCGGCGCTGGTGCTGCCGGCCAGGGCCAGCACGATGGTCGCCCCCGGGTCGCTCACCATGCGGTCGAAAATCATGGAGGCCGCGGCGAGCTCCCGGGCGCTGAAGGACATCTTGCTCATCGATTCGACCAGGCCAATAGAGTTGAAACTGGTTATGTCAATATGTTCGATAGGTTCGGTAAGAAGGTCTTTTTTAAGCATTGATTAAAACGTTCCTTTCGTCTTTTCAGATGTTGGCGCCGCTCTTGTTGTGAGCGGGTGCATTAAGGTATTTGAGTCCGGGCACTTTTAGTTTAGACCCCGGTAAAGTCAAGTCCGATTTTCCACTTGCAGCCTGTTGGCTCTGATATTCTTTTGCGACCAATGGTCCGCAATCGACTGGAGGAATGTGGGGCGCACCAGCTTGGCCCTTTTCTCGAGCCAATCGTCCGAATCCCAGCGCAAATAGAGTCCTTCGGCCTGTACGTCGCCTAGCAGCGATGTCGAGAATAATCCCTGGAGCTCGGCGAGTGAGAAATAGCCCTCTTTAAGATGCGGCACTTTATAGACTTTGAGGTCGAGAAGCATCGCATCCCGTCTTCGACACGAAAAAAACCGCAAACGTATTTTGTCGAATATATCGAACCCCAGAAACCAGTCAGGCAGTCTTTCGTAATAGGCCGAATGTTGAGCATAACACCATTCTCCAAAGAGAATATAGCGGTCGCCCAGTCGATCGAAAAAAAAATCTGTCCTGGGATTCAACCATTCAGCCAACCGTTTCCATTGCCCGCAATAGGGCTCAACAAGGTATTCCCCCCTGTTCTGTACTCTGATTTCACCTGATGGACCAAAGGAGATTCCAATATTCGCCCCATCCACTTTCTCCTCCACGACCAATTTGTGGTGGAGAAATTCCTCCCGTTCCCCTTCAGTCATAACCTTGTCGCCTCGGATATCCATCTCCCCGAGAACGGTCAGATGGGGTGTCGAGGGAAATTTGAAAAAGTTGTCTTCCACCTTATTTCATTTTCTGAGCATACTTTGCCTCGATATAGTCGGGACACAAAAAAATCACATCAAGTCCCACGTCTGTCAGAGGCTCTTTCCAGCCCCACCACTTGCTGTCGGTTGCCTCCAGAATAGGAGGTTTCGCCGGGTGTGCATTGGCCACCGCAACGAATTTCCGGTCTGAATCGTCAAAATTCGAAAGCCCGTCGTGACTTGGGAATTCGTTGTAACTACATCCACTTGCCGTGATAGTGACCCGATCTTTACCGGGAAACTTCCATCGATTGTCATGAACCCATTTCATGAAGCGGTCACCCACTCCAGGTTGGCCCTTCATATCCAGATTATTGCGGTATTCATCAAATATCTCATCGCCTGAGTCTATAACCAACCTGCCTGTTTTGACGACATGTTCCACAGCTTCGATGCAGGCTAGAACACAATCTATCAGTTCCTCAGGGACCCCGGCGGCGTCCACGGCTCGATTTGCGATTATCGGCACATTCGTATCAACCACGCACCGCTTCGGCAATTTAGACATGCCGCTCTTCTCCCCTTACTTCTGTGCGATTCGTCTTCTCATCGCAGCCTTGGCCTGCTCCGTAACATCTTCCATCTCATCGCCAAAAAAGTTTTCAGGCCAATTGAGGATGTTGCCGAACTGGTCAATCCGCAGTGTCGTCAATCTGACCGACGTTCCGGATATGTCAGCGAAATAAGCTGATACCATGTCCTGAGCAATCTTTTTTTCAGCAATTCGTCTTTGCAGTCGCCTGAGGAAGTGTTCGGAGTGCGTTTCAATGATAACCTGGGTATTTCTGGCTGCTCCATTTTCTCTCGAATTAACGACGTCTGCCATCACGTCGGCCAGCGCCGACTGTGCGCTCGGATGCAGGTGAATTTCAGGTTGCTCCATAATGATTATCGAATCGCGTGGGGCGAAAAAGCATTCCACCAGCACAGGCAACACCTGAGAAATCCCGAACCCAACGTCGGGTAGATCCACCCAATCCTGAGACCCTTTGGTGCGGACCTTCACTTCGTATTCCTGCCGTTGCTTGGAAATCGGATTCACCTTGAAGTCCTCGATTAGGCCCATTTCCTCTAATTTGATGGCAATGATCTCCTCAAACGATCTTGCAGTGCGTCTATAGCCCAGGCTTATTTTCCGGTTTCCGTTGCGTGCGGCAAGAATAGCTGCCACGGTATTCTCGCCAGAGTAGCCGACGCTTTCCGGAACAACCCCGGTCCACGAATATAAACGCTCTGCCTTGCTCCTCAATGGACCCAGATAAAAAAGAGAACGGAACAACTTTTCATGCCTCAGGTTCAGCTCCTGGACAAAATCGGCGTTTTGGTGATAGGCTACCACTTCATCTGGAAAGCCGTAAAATCGAACCGGTGCACTTGGGTACCATACGCGGCCGGCTTTCCTTTTTAGCAAGTAATGCTCAGAGTTCACCTTATATTCGGTTTCGGTGTCGGGGCGCCGCTCCATCCCTACTGAAAGCTTCGAGTTGCCTTCACTGTCCTCAATTTGATAATTAAGGTGGTCCAGGACCAGGGAATGCTCTTTCTTTCGATCAAGTCCGACTTCGGCGTTGAACAGCAAGATATCTCCCGAGTACGGCTGCCCGGATACCGGGTCCTTGAATTTCAAGGCGTCCCCAACATCCCACTTGTAATCAAAAGTGATCCTGTTCTTCAGGTTTCGCTGGAACACCATTTCCTGATAAGAACCTAATTGTACGGCTGAATTCTTTCCCCCGGGATAAAAGACAGCCCTGCGATCTGACGACTCCACTGTTTGCTTCAGCATCATCAAAAACTGACCGATGCTTGATTTTCCCGAACTGTTGGAGCCGAAGAAAAGAGTGATAGGAGCCATTCTAATGGAGCCGGTATCCTGCCAGCATTTGAAATTTTGGATTCTGAGGCTTTTGAGCATCAGACTTGCCTCCTGTCACTTCGCCTCCACAAGCACTTCTCTTGTGGTTCAACGAGAAAATGGGCCACATGAGGATCGCCTTTCATCATAATCCAGATGAAATGCGAGGATATGCAACTCTTCGGATACTGTCAATATTTTCCGCAGGATGCTTTCTGGCTCAAACACTTTCCAGCGCAGCAGGCAATTGCCCTGACATCCGCACTGCTCACTCGCCCACTTTATTTAACCGGCTGCGCCAGACTCGGCCAGTCCGGATCATGGCGGGCGTGGTTGGCTCTCGCCCGCTCGAAGCTCGATGTGGCGTAGCAGTAGCTGCACCCGAAAAGGCAGGTGTCATACATGCCTATGTCCCTGCTGGCGGCGCATCTGCATGCCTTCCTCTGGTAAGGGTCCTTCTTTACGGCCATCTCGATGCCGAAAAGTCTCGAAATAAGCTCCCCGTCTATGCAACTTGACGCACGTATCCCATAGGCGGAAAAATCCTGTTCCGTGGCGCAGGAAAACACCTGCATTCCGTTTTCGGCCGCTATTTGCGAAATCGCGCCCAGCAGTGCGCGGACCCCCCGGCTGCTGAAGTCCACCGGATCGGCGCAGCCCGCGGCCGCCGCCTCCATTCGAGCCCGCGCCTTGCGGTAAGGCTGGACGAAGCTTATCACGCAGCGCTCGGTAGCCCCCCGAAGCTCCCCGGCCACCCGGCGGAAATTTTTCTCATGAAAATCGACTCCGCTTAGATCGCTCAAAACTATGGGGTCGTAGCGCCAAATGGTGCGCTGGGGTCCAATCCGCGCCGAAAGCTCCTGAAAAGTCCCAAGGGACCGGCCGAGCGGCGGCGCCCCCGGGTCTATCGGGCGGGGGTAGCCGATCAGGGTGAAAAGAAAGTAGTAGTGCAGGCCCCGCTCGTCGAGTTCATCCAGGTGGTTCATGAGCGGACTCGGGTTGCGGCTCCAGAAAACGAAAGCATCGACCTCCGAAGTGGTAAGAGCGACCCGGGAGGACTGGTTGAGGTTGAACGGGTTGGGCACCAGGCACCACCCGGCACGCACCCGGTTCAAAAACCATTTCGAATAAAAGGCCGGAATGTCGGTCCGCCGGCTTGCGCTCACTATCATCGTCGTCGTCCCATGCGGGACTCGACATCCCGCACTGCAAAAAAAGTTTGCCGAGCCATCCTTCCCATTATAGCGGGAGCACACGCAAAAGAGAATTTATCCGCAAACGATCGTCGATCCTGTTTTTTGGACAATATTGACTTGGTTTTTCAAGATATTAAATCCAAAATAGGAGTAATTTTATTCCGCGGGGAGACTAACATGAAAACCGATCGCAAAAAATTGCCCAAACTCGGCAAATCCACTACGGCCATTCACGCCGGGGGTCTTGAACACAGCATATACGGCGAAGTGTCCGTCCCCATATTTCAAAGCTCGACGTTCGCTTTTCCGAGCGCCGAAGAGGGGGCCGCCCGTTTTTCCGGGGAAAAGCCGGGCTACATCTACAGCCGGCTGGATAATCCCACCGTAAACGCCCTGGAGGAAAGCGTGGCAACCCTTGAGGGAGGCTTCGGGGCGGTGGCCACCGCCACCGGTATGGCGGCTGTCAGTTCGGTCTACCTGGCTTTCTTGAGCCGGGGCGATCATGTCGTTGCCTCCAGCTGCATTTACGGTTCTTCCCGCGTGATTCTGGAAAGCGAACTCAGTCGCTACGGGGTGGAAACAACCTTTGTGGACAGTTCCGAGCCTTCCAATATTGAAAAAGCCATGCGTCCCCAAACCCGGATGGTCTTTGTGGAAACCCCCATGAACCCCAGTATCAGGCTGACCGATCTGGCGGGCGCCGCGGCAATAGCCAAAAAATGCGGGGCTCTTCTGGCGGTGGACAACACCTTCGCCGGCCCAACCCTGCAGCGGCCCCTCGAGTTCGGCGCGGATATCGTCATCCACAGCCTGACCAAGTTTATCAACGGCCATGCCGATGTCCTGGGAGGCATGGTGGTGACGCGGGACCAGGAACATTACGACCGGGTAAAGAAGGTTATAAGCCTTTTTGGTTGCACCATGGACCCGCACCAGGCTTGGCTCATACTGCGGGGGCTGCGCACCCTGGCCATCCGGGTCGAGAAGGCGCAGGAAAACGCGATGAAACTCGCCCATTTTCTGGAGTCCCACCCCCGAGTAACCTGGGTCAGCTATCCGGGGCTTGCCGGTCATCCGCAGCATGATCTGGCCAAACGCCAGATGGACGGTTTCGGCTGCATGATCTCATTCGGGGTTGAAAAAGGGCTCCAAGGCGGAATAACCCTGATGAACAACGTGGGGCTGATTGGACTGGCGGTGTCCCTGGGCGGGGTCGAGTCGCTGATTGAACACCCCGCCTCGATGACCCATGCCTGCATACCGCCGGAAAAAAGACGCGAGGCTGGTATTTTGGACGAACTGGTCCGACTTTCGGTGGGGTGCGAGGATTTCGAAGATCTGCGAAACGATCTGGACCAGGCGCTTAACCGGATAGGCGACTACAGGTCCGTCACTTCGGCCCTGCAGGCCGAAATGGAGGCCTCCCAGGAACCGGGCTGCTAAGGTTTTTTGTTTCCACTCCTTCGAACTTATTGTCAAAACCAACCATTAGTACTATCATTAACGGCTTCCGAATTTCGCCTTCAATCGGTTGGAATTCCGTGGAATTCAACCGGGAAAATTTTTTGCCCTATGCGTGAGTCTTTGAAGAGAACCGAGCTGTTCAGCCGATGCCGGCGCGTGGTCATAAAAGTGGGCAGCGCGACCGTAACGGGCGCCAAAGGGCTCGACCGGGCCATGATTCACCGGCTGAGCGATCAGATTGCCGAACTTCGCGGACGCACTCCGCGCATCGATATACTGGTGGTCTCCTCGGGCGCCATCGCCTCGGGCATGTACCGGATGGGCCTGGCCGAGCGCCCCCGCTCCATTCCGCACAAGCAGGCGGTTGCCGCCGTGGGCCAGGGCGCTCTCATGGAAGCCTGGGAGGGGGCCTTCGACAAGTACGATCTGCTGGTCGCCCAGGTGCTTCTCACCAGCGAGGATCTGGCCAACAGGCGCAGATATCTCAATGCGCGCAATACCCTCGAAACGCTTCTTTCCTGGGGAATAACGCCCATTATTAACGAGAATGACACCGTTGTGGTCGAAGAGATAAAATTCGGAGACAACGACCATCTCTCGGCCCTTATCGCCGGCCTGGTCGGGGCCGACCTGGTGGTCAACCTCACCGACATCGATGGGCTCTATGACTGCAATCCGAGGCGCAACCCTTCCGCCAGGCTGATTCCGGTGGTTAACCGCGTAGACCGCACCCTTCTGGCCTGCGCCGCTCCCGAACCCGGTTCGGTGGGAACGGGCGGAATGCTGAGCAAGGTCAACGCCGCCCGCAAGTGTCTGGCCCTTGGCATCCCCATGATCATTGCGCCCGGAAAGCAGCGGGACGTAATTTTGCGCCTTTTTGCGGGCGAAGAACTGGGCACGATGTTTGTGCCAAAGCAGCGCAGTTGGTCGGGCAAGAAGGTCTGGCTGGCCAATCTGCCCAAGCCCGCCGGGGAGATCACCCTGGACGACGGGGCGGTGACGGCCCTGCTCGAACAGGGCCGCTCGCTTCTGCCCATCGGTATAAGGCAGGTGAAGGGCGTGTTTGGCATCGGCGCTCCGGTGCGGTGTATCGACAGGGAAGGAAACGTGATCGGAATCGGGCTGACCAATTACAAGTCCACCGAAATCGAAAACATAAAGGGACGCCACAGCGACGAAATCGAAGCCTTGATCGGTTATAAGCATTCCGATGAAGTGATTAACCGGGATAATTTCGTTCTCACCAGCGAGGCCGCCCAGGGCCTGTGAAATCCAAAGCGGAGGAATTTATGCGGGATCAGTTAGTGGAGATGGGCAAAAGGGCCCGGGAGGCTTCGCATGTCATGGCGACGGCCGGGAGCGCTCTTAAGCGCGAAGCCCTGGAGAGGATGGCCTCGGCCCTCGAACTCCATCGCGACTCCATTGAAGCCGCCAACCGAAAGGATGTCCAAGAGGCGGAGCGCAAAGGGCTGGCAAAGGCCAAGATCGACCGCCTGATCGTTAGCCCCAAGGTTTTAAGCGAAATGATCGAGGGGTTGAAAGAGGTCGCCAGGCTCTCCGACCCGGTTGGGGAAATCACCCGGATGTGGACCAGGCCAAACGGGCTCCAGGTGGGAAAGATGCGCATCCCCCTGGGGGTGATCGGCATAGTCTACGAATCCCGCCCCAACGTTACCGTGGATGCGGCCGCCCTTTGCATAAAGGCCGGAAACAGTGTGATTTTGCGCGGAGGCTCGGAAGCCTTTCACTCCAGCAGCCGCCTTGCCGCCATATTGCGGGAATCGCTACGGGAGGTCGGACTTCCCGAAGACGCTGTCCAATTCGTCGATACGGTCGACCGCCAGGCGGTGCTCGATCTGCTGGGCCTGGAGGAATACATTGACGTCATGATTCCCCGGGGAGGCGAAGAGCTCATTCGCTTTGTGGTGCAAAACGCCAGGATGCCGGTTTTGAAACACTACAAGGGCGTCTGCCATGTGTATGTGGACTCGGGCGCCGACATTGAAATGGCCCGCAAGATTTGCCTCAACGCCAAGGTCCAGAGGCCGGCCACCTGCAACGCCATGGAGACCTTGCTGGTGCATAGGGAGATAGCGGAAGCTTTTCTGCCCCCGATGGCCGAGGATTTCGGCAAAAGCGGCGTGGAGCTGCGCGGCTGCGAAAGGACCAGGGCCATCGTGCCCGGTTGTACCGCGGCAACCGAAGACGACTGGGCCGCCGAATACCTCGATCTGGTCCTTGCGGTTCGCGTGGTGCGGGATATGGACCAGGCCGTGCGCCACATAACAAAATACGGTTCCCAGCACACCGAGGCCATCGTTACCGAAAGCTTCGAGAGGGCGCACCGGTTCATTCGCCAGGTACAGTCCTCCCTTGTGCTGGTAAATGCTTCGACGCGCTTTAATGACGGCTTTCAGCTCGGTCTTGGGGCCGAGATAGGAATCTCCACCTCGAAGCTTCATGCCTTCGGCCCCATGGGGATTGAAGAACTTACCACAACCAAGTTCATTGCCTTCGGTAACGGCCAGTTGCGAGGCTGAGGGCGAAAGTGCAGTGAGCGGTGATCAGTGACGAGTGAATAGTGAACAGGTAAAGGTTTTTTCTGTTCACCCTTCACTGTTCACTCTTCACGGAATTAACAACGGAGCAACCTGATGCCGCTACGGCTGGGCATACTTGGCGGGACCTTCGATCCGGTTCATCTCGGTCATCTGAGAGCGGCCGAAGAAGCTGTGGAGCTCCTCGGGCTCGATGCGCTCAATTTTGTCCCCGCAGCCCTGCCGCCTCACAAAACGGACAGAAACATTGTCTCCT
>JARLHP010000259.1 GCA_031292195.1 Syntrophobacteraceae bacterium | reverse complement strand
GGTACGGAGCGCAGGCGCATCGTGGCAAACCGCCCCTCCACCCGTATTGCATAAAATATATTGGGAGAAGGCAACAATCTTTCCAGCCACTGCTGAAAAGCGTCATGGGAGAGTTCGCCGTCGAGTTCGTCATGGCTCGATTGACAATAATGGGTAACGCATGCAAATGGGGTCAAGGCGTGCTCGTCCACCTGGTGGACACGCCCCTCCGCCGTGATCTGATATATCTGCCCGTCCAATATCACCATCTCGCCGTCGAGCTCATCGAAGGTGCCCAGCCCGAAATCGCCGTGCTCTTTGATTTGGGAAAGCGGGATTTTCTCTTCGTAGATCCCCTCGACCAAGGCGTTGACCGGAGCGCACAGATATAACCTGCCCGGGCCCGGACGGTCCGGTTCGTTCGTCTTCATATGTCCTCCGGGATAAAAGTTGTCACCTTTTGGCAGGATCGCAGGGGCGCAAAACTTGCGACCGGGCATGAAGAATCACCACAACCGCCCACGTTACGAGCGGGGGAGAGGAACCAAAAGGCCGGGCGCTGCCTCGCGCGGGCGGGATTTCTCCGAAACGCCCGGTACCTGCTGGAATATGGACTTAAAAAGCGATGCTTTCAGTGCGATCCTGTTGCCTTCGACCCCAAGATCGCAATTTCGGCAATTACCGCTTTGCGAATTGCTTCATGAAATCGACAAGGGTCTTTACCGACTCTATGGTGGTCGCATTGTAGATCGAGGCCCTGAGTCCCCCTACCGAACGGTGCCCTTTTAGCCCCACCAGGCCGGCCTCTACGGCCGTCGCCAGAAATTCCTTCTCCAGCTCGGCTTCGGGCAGCAGGAAGGTGACATTCATGCGGGACCGGGAATCGGGCCTGGCGGTTCCCCTGTAAAAGTCCTGGCTGTCGATATAGTTATAGAGAAGCGCGGCCTTTTCCTCGTTTATCTTCTCCATCCGGTCGAGGCCCCCGACGGTTTCCTCGATCCATTTGAGCACCAGTTCGCAGATGTAGATGGAAAAACAGGGCGGCGTGTTGTAGAGCGACCGGTTATCCGAGTATGTGGTGTATTTGAACATGGTCGGAAGCTCTTTGGGCACTCTTTTCAACAGATCTTCCCGGATGATGACCATGGTCACACCCGCCGGGCCGGCGTTTTTCTGCGCTCCGGCGTAAATCAGGCCGAAGGGGCGCGGATCGAACCTGCGGCTGAAGATGTCCGAGGACATGTCGCAGACAAGAGGAACGGCGCCCGCATCGGGAAAGTTTCTCCACTGGGTGCCCCGGATGGTGTTGTTCGACGTGATGTGCAGATAGGCCGCGTCGGCGTTGAAATCGATCTTCTCGGGGATATAGGTAAACTGCGCATCTTCCGAGGTCGCCACCACCCGCGTCTCATTACCGCATATACGCGCTTCCTTTATGGCCTTGGTCGCCCATGTGCCCGTGTTCACGTAATCGACGGGCTTACCCTCGGCAAGGTTCATCGGGACCATGGCGAACTGCATGCTTGCCCCTCCCTGGATGAACAACACCTGGTAGCTCTCATCGAGGCCCAACAAACGCCGGGTCCTCTGGATGGCGCTGTCCAGGACGGCCTCGAAAGGTTTGGAGCGGTGGCTTGTTTCCAATAAGGACATTCCGGTACCTTGAAAATCGAGCATCTCGCTTTTTGCCTGCTCCAGCACCGCAAGAGGCAGGGCGGATGGTCCCGGATTGAAATTAATTACTCTTTGTGCCATTTATTCTTCTCCTGTAAAGCAAAATCTTCTATGTTTAAGGTTTACCCACTATCCGGGGTTTCCAGCTTGACACTACCTATTCACCTTTTCTTTTGTCAATTGGTTTCTCCAATATTACTTTAAATAAAGTGGACAACCGAACAATCAAGGGATTCACATGCAGATTGAATGGCAAATCGCTTCCATTTCCGAATGGCAGGGCGATGCTCTCATTTTTTTCGCTTTCGAACAGCCAAGCGAGTATCTTCCCGCACTCAGGTCTTTTCTGGGCAGCTCCGGGAAATGGCTCGCCAATTCCCGGGCCCTCACCGATTTTCGGGGCAAACCCTCCGAGGTGGCCGTAATGTATGCTCCCGACGCCGCTCAGCCCCCCCGCGTCATGCTCGTCGGCCTGGGCCCGGCTGAGCGGTTTGAAACCGAAAGGATAAGAAACGCTTCGGCATTCGCTCTTAGAAAGTGCAGCGAACTGGGGATTGTCCGGCCGGCAATTCCCCTGTCGGCGCTGGAAGGTTTTCCCTGTGAGAATGAAGCTTCGGGACAGAGCCCATGCGCCCTCGATGCCCTTTTGCGCGAGACCCTGGCCGGCGCCTTGGCCGGACTCCACCAGTTCAATGAATTAAAGACCAAAAACTCCACCTCCCCGACGAACATCGAGTCTCTTGAGCTTCTTTGCACCAGCCCCCCCGAATCCTCTCTACGCGACATCGCTACTCTCGCCCGGTGCGAAGTCGCCGGAATCAAGCTGGCAAGGGACCTCACGATATCTCCCGCCAACCGGGTGACGCCGGCATTCCTGGCCCAAACCGCCTCCCGACTCGCCGACCGGTTCGGGTTCAAAATCCAGCTAATCGACCTGGATACCGCGCGGTCCATGGGCATGGGCGCCTTCGCCGCGGTGGCCGCGGGCAGCGCCGAACCACCCTTTTTCATCGTCCTGGAACACACCCCGCCCGGGACTGAAAACGACTCTCCGCTCGTCCTGATCGGAAAAGGCATCACATTCGATAGCGGAGGCATTTCGCTAAAACCACGGGAGAAGATGGAAGACATGAAGCAGGACATGGCGGGGGCCGCGGCCGTATTGGGCGTTTTTGAAGCCCTGGGCTCGGCAGGGCTTGGCAAAAGGGTGGTCGGGATTTTGCCCTGTACCGAAAATATGCCGGGCGGCAAGGCTTATAAACCCGGAGACGTTCTGCGCTCCTATTCGGGCCGCACGATCGAAGTCATCAGCACCGACGCGGAAGGCAGGCTCGTGCTCTGCGATGCGCTGGCCTATGCGGCCCAACGGTTCAAACCCGCGCTCATGGTCGATATCGCCACACTCACCGGAGCAAGCATCGTCGCACTGGGCAGGGACGTGGCCGCCATCATGGGCAACCGGGAACCTCTGGTGGAATTCATACGGAAAATCGGCGCCTCGGTGGGAGAAAGATTCTGGCCGCTGCCCCTTTGGGACTTCTTCTTCGACGGCCTGAAAAGCGAGGTGGCCGATATGAAAAACACCGGGGACCGTGGCGCCGGCGCCATCTACGCGGCGATGTTCCTCAAACAGTTCGTGCCCGACCAGACCCCCTGGGCGCACCTGGACATTGCCGGCACCGCATGGACGGACAAAGACACGGGTTTTTGCCGCAAAGGCTCAACCGGTTTTGGCGTTAGGACCCTTTTCTCGTTGGTGAGAAACTATGGGATAAGAGCCGGTGAATGGGATGAGAGCCGGTGAATCGGTGAATGGGTGAATCGGTGAAACAAAAACCGGTGAATGGGGGGCGTTATTCGCCCTTACTGTTTATTTCGTTTCGCCTGGATGAACCTGGTAAGCATAGCGCCCAATTTTTCGCATCGCTCCTCCAGAGCAGGAGCGACCGTTTCTTCAAGCAGACCGACCTCTCTCGCTATTTCCACCTGAGTGATAAGTTCGCTCAGGGAACCCTTGGCGATATGGAGGAAACGGAGGAATTCCGCGTCCGACTTTCTTTCGTAGCCTTCACTGATATTGCTCGCAATGGAAATTGCAGAGCGTTGCATCTGATCCTTCAGGCTAAAATCTCGGCGGACCTTACCAGATGCGGTCGCCTTGTAAACATCGACGGCCAGCGCCTTTGCTTCCTGCCAAACTCTCAACTCTTTGAAACTCTGGTAACCCATTCACCGGCTCTTTTTTAATAACCAACCTCCTGCTTGAGGTTCCTGAGCTTTTCAAGCAGTTCCGCAGGCGCCTGGGTGCCTGATTTTTCGACCACGTGCGGAGTGATGGCGATCAGGAGTTCAACCCGGTCCAGAGTGGAAGTACGGCCGGCAAAAAGGGGCGAGAGCAAGGGAATGTTTTCGAGCCACGGGATCCCGCTTTTCCCCTGGGTTCCCTGGGAATCGATGATGCCGCCGATCACCACGGTGCGGCCGTTTTGAGCCAGGATGGAAGTCTTTATGTGTCTTTCGGTAAAAGTCGGCGCAGTGGTGTTGTTGCTTCCCACCGCCACATTTTGCTGGTTTACGCGTCGAACCGTCGAATCGAGGTCGAGCCTTATGAGACCTCCGGCGTTGATGTGGGGCGTTATATCCAGGATCACCCCGGTTTCGGCGTAGTCGATCGTGCTGATAACCGAAGAGCCTGTCGTATAGCCGGTAACCGAACCGGTGGGCACAGGCTGCTCACCACCCACGGTGAGAGTCGCTTCCTGGTTGTCGGTAGCCAACAGCGTGGGAGTGGAAAGAACCGAGACATTGGTCCTGGCGGAAATAGCGCTCAAGAGCACCGCCAGGTTCTGGGAGTTGGCCACCCAGTCCAGGGCTATCCCGGCGCCCGAAATCGCCCCCAGGTTGATGGGAAATGCGCCTGTTGTGGTAGTTGTGGAAGTGGTGCTGGTGCTGCTGTTGGTTCCCTGATTGGACAGACCGCCGAAAGAGGTGCCAAACCCGGTGTTGGTCGCGGGATGGGTCTGAAAATAGTACTGCAGCCCGAATTGGAACTGCTTGTTCAATTCCACCTCGGCTATCATCACCTCGATGAGCACCGCGCGCGGGACAATGTCCAGCCGCTTGATGGTCTGCATCAGCTTGGCGTAATCCACCGGGTTCGCCCGCATGACTATGGCATTGTTGACATCGTCGGCGATTATGGAAATCTGGCCGGTAAAGCCGGGCGGCTTTCCTTTCATTGCCGTCCCGATCTCCTGGCCGCCGCCGGAGGTCCCGGTGCTCCCCCCGCCGCTTGAGGACGAACCCATGCTCCCGAAACTTCCCCCTCCGGAGGAACCCCCTCCGCCCAGTGGGCTGGAGCCGCCAAAACCACCGCCGCCGCCTCCAAAACCACCGCCGCCGAAGGCGCTTTTGGCCGCGGTACCCGAGGGCACCACCTTCTGGGCCTTGCCTACCTGCCCGGTGCTGATACCCAGCACCTGGGCCACGATCTGGGAAATATCGCTCGCCATGCCGTTTTGAACGAAATAAACGTAAATTTGTTCCTGGTTTCCAACGCCCTGCGCATCCATGGCCTTTATCCATTCCTGCGCCGTTCTCAGCAATTCCGGACTGCGGGCCATGATCAGCACGCCCCCGAAATTCTCCAGAGGCAGAAGGGCAAGGCTGCTCGCGATGGCGCTCTGCTTGAATTTGCCGAGCTGGCCCATCAGGTTTTTCATCCCCTCGACCGCTTCCTTGGGTGATATGGAATGAAGCGGCAGCACCGCCATGCTCACTTCCTTGAGGACGTTTATATCGATTGTCTTGAGAAGGCCGATGAGCGTGTGGGCGTTACCGCCCTGCTCGACGAATACAACGCTGTTGGTGGCCGGGTCGATCGTCACCCTTTGGCCGGGCGTAACAAAAGGGCCGATAAGTTCGCTCGCCTGCTTGGCGTCAATGTAGCGCAGCCGGTAAATAATTATCACCGGTCCCCCGCCCGGCTGCTGCAACAGGTTCGCATTGGCCACCGGAATCCCGGCGCCTCCGGCCCCCCTGGAAAGCGTTATGAAATAAAACCCTCTTTTGGGTATGATGCTGATACCGTTATCCGCATAAGCTTTCATGATCATATTGAGGAGTTCTTCATTGTTGAAGTCACCCTCGATGTACATGCTGATCCGGCCTTGAAGAGTCTGGTCGAGCACGTAGCTCAGTTTCAACTGGTCGCTGAATATTTGGCTGGTCACTTCCGCGACATCGGCCTTGTCGAAATTGAGGACAATATGCTGCCTGCCGCTGGGAGAAGGCGCGGGGACTCCAGACAAACCCTTCCCCCCCGGCGGACTCAGAATACCCGTGCGCACGGGCGCAATAATGGGCTTCATGCCGGGTGTCGGCGGCGCCGGCGTCCGGCTGCTTGCTTTTGCCTGCGCGGGAAGGGCTTTGGGCGCTTCCACCGGACAGGGAACGGGCACGGCCCCATAAGGAGGGGGCGGCGCACTGCCCCCTACCGGCTGACAGGAAATGCACGCGATTGCCAGTATTATTGCCAGGATAGACTGGCGCGTTCTCATGAGACCCCCTCCTTGGACGAGAACTGCGGACGAACACTGAAATTTGGCCGCGAATATACCACAATCGCGTCCAAGAAATCCAGGGTGTCACGCCAGCAACAAAAAAGAAAAACAAGACATGTTTTCAGATCAGGATTTTTTCGCTTTTTCCATCAAGGCGGCAAGGATCACATTGACAATAAGATCCGGGCCTTTCACCCTTTGTATCTTTTGTATGTTTATTTCCTTGACCTGTATTGCAAACTCGGAATTTTTGACTCTGGTCAAAAAATAATGCAACCCGTAAATATCTGTCATGAGATTGAATCTCATGTGCACTTCCTCGTAAAGGCCATGTTCCTTGCTTGTAAGGACCTGATAAGTTTTTATATCGAGTTTAGGTGCGTCCGGATTACTTTTTGAGGAGAGAAGGTCCCCGAGGGAAGCCGCAAGTTGGTATGGATCGGTTCCCCGAAACAGCTTCTTTTGCATTTTCCTTAGAGCGCCTTCATGTTTTGCCAGATTCTCCTTTATGACCTTGCTCCGGCCAAGCTTTTGCCCGTACTCTGAAATGAGCTTTTGTTGATGGCCAATTTTTGCAATTAACATATTTTTTCGATCGGTTATTGGAGATATAAGTGTTAAATAAACCATCGTCATCGCCATGACGACAATGACGGAAGCCGCGATAGACCATTGATGCTTTTTTATATCTCCAATGGTTATGTCAAATTTTACAGATTTCATCGTCGCCTCCCCCCGGGCGCCGGAGCCTGAACTTTACCGGCCCCCCCAACCATCTGGTAGACTTTGCCCTTGGGCGGAGGCGGCCCATTGGCAGACGCACCGACTCCCGGCCCCTCCTCCGACGCTTCCACCGCCAGCGTTTTGAAACTTTGCTGCAGCTTTTTCATTTCCAACTGCAACTCGATGTTGAACCGCTCCAGGTCGTTGCCCGGGTCGCGGGTCACCGGAGAAGCGAACTTAACTTCCGCAAGCCCGTCGACCTTGGACAGGTCGGCCAGATACTTCAGGGCCGATTTGCTCTCCCCCCTCAAAATGAGCTGTCCCTGGCTGAGCGAAAGATAGTCGAGCCAAGTGTCCTCCGGAGTGCGCTCGCTCAGCAGATCCAAAAGCTCGCGAAGCCTGTAGTCTTCCCGGCTGAATTCGGATAGTGTTTTTTTATCCTGCTGGAAACTGGTGATGCGCGTCTCGAGTTCTTCGATCGGTTTCCATTGGGTTTGAAGTTGGTCTATGTGGACTTTGAGGCCCGCGCTGGTCCGAGCCAGACTCCGGACCGAAAAGGACTGGTAGAAGCCGTAGAGAGCAAAAACCAGGACGAGCGCGGCCAGCGGCCACACTATGCGCGGGAGTTGCCACGGCTTTAAAAGTATGTCGGAATCAAACGTATGGATGGTATCCTGCTTTAGCAGGCTATCCAGCCAGTTGGAGATAAGAGCCCCCTGGACTTCCCGCACCTCGACCCTGGCCCCGGTCCGCCCCAGAGCCTCGATCGATTGCTTTGCGGCCTTGCTCTCGCCCGGCAGGCAGACAAGCTGAATGAGCGGGTCGCTATCCTCGCCGCAAAGACCGGACAGGTTCTCGCCAAACAGGTTGAGGCTCCTGGAGAATTTGCCAACCGAGGTGGAATCCAGAAAATCTCCGCGGCAAAAACGGTGTGCTTCAAAAATATCGTCGCCCAGGCTGCGGGCCAGGATTTCGCCCTCCGCCTGGGCCTCGTCGACCGGAGGCAACAGGGTCGAGAACAAAAGGGCGCTCGGGGCCACCGCGAAAGTATGAAAAAGCGCGCCGTTAAGCGCCTGGTTCAGCTGGTCGTAGACCTCGCTCTGGATGGTAAAAATAGGGACCGATAAGTGACGATTCAGGGCAACCGGCGGTCCGAAAAAATGCAGAGTCCGGCCATCTTCCTGAAATATGTTTTCCTGCCAGTCGAACTCGAGGGTGCTGTCCAGCTGGTCCTTTAGCGACAAAGGATAGTGTTCGCTGTGGACCGTGTAGAAAACACTCGACACGATAACCAGCAGGGCGCTGCCCTTCCTTACGCCCGGCTTCAGGTTCAGATGCTGCAAATGGTCGAAAACCGATTCGTCCCCGGGCACGTGGTATTGATCCACACTGCCCCTTTCCCATGTTCTCCAGACCCTGCGAGCCCTGGAAACCTCTATCCGTCGAGGTTCGATGTAGACCGCACAAAGATCGGTCGGACGGTACTTGATTATGCTTTCCAGCATAAATTCACCTCGTAAAATGAGTGCTACAAAACTTTTCTGCTGAGTATCTGGTACGGGGCGTCACCCCCGCCCTGCAACCGCACCGTGAGCCAGACGCCCACACTTGGAAGCCCCATGGCGCTCTTTCCGAAAGAAAGAATGCGGTAGGTGCCCCCGGCCGTCCATGAATTCTGAGCTAAAGACGCTCCCTGGCCGCCCTGGAGATTCTGGAGCCCCTGCTGCTGGTTGGCATTGCCGCTCTGCGTGGTCAATTGGCCGAAAAGGGAATTGCCGGCCGGTATCGCAATATGGTCCGTTCCCTGCTGGTAGCGGTAAAAAAGCTGCTGGCCAACCCCGGGGACCAGCAGCAACTGGTCAAGGCTGGTGAGCGGTCCTCCAAAACCGGAATCGTGCTTTAGACCTCTGCCCAGGTCCGTATTTGCCTGCCCTTGAAGATGTGAAGAATTTTGGGAATTGACAAATTCGCCTATCCTGCCCGCTACAATCCGCGAAGTCTGCTCGTCGGCGCCGGCAGTTTCCAGCACCTTGGCAAGTTGGGTGGCGTCCGCGGTGTTGACGTTTATCTTCTGGTCCTCGGACTCCATGATCACCACGGCCACGCCGGTGTTATAAACCACCACGCGAGGGTTCCCGTCCGGCTGCCAGTTTTGGTCCGAGGGCTGCTCGGATTGCAGGGGCCCGGCTTGCACCATCCGGGCCAGGGCCTCGTAGCATCCGCCAATGGCCAGATAGAGCGCATGGGTCTCAATGATCGAGTGCAACTGGTCCTCCCCGAGCAGGCGGGTTTGAGCACTTATCTGCAGCCCGGCCCACATGATCATGGCACAACACCACAGGACCGCTATCAGCACCACTCCCCTTCGACCGGATGGTGCTCCAAGGCAACCCGGAACGGCCTTGCCTTCGGCATCCTTCCTGCTCCCCTCCGCGGCCGTTGTTTTGGAGAATATTTTCATGGATTGAGGCCGCCCGGTGTGGAAGGATTCAGCAGGTTCACCTCGATCGGAAAGGGCGAATTCACCATGCAGGCCACCGAGTGAACAGTCCGGTCCGGTCCTTCCCAGTTCAGCAGGATTTCCAGGGGCAACTCCTCCGTGGAATCCCACGATGGTGAAAATTCCTTGGCACTCTTTCCGGCAAAAGAAAGCGCGAACTTGGGAATATCGACTTTGTACGAACGCACATCGCTCTTTTGGTCGGAGGCAGTCCTGCCGGCCGCGAATTTTTCCAGCGCGTCCGGACGATACGGATTGAGCACCAGCTCCGAGTAGGAGAGCACCTGCGAACCCGCGTCCCAGGTGTAGCGAACCGCCACGGGCACCCCCCGGGAGATGGCCTTCACCGAATGAGACGTAATGAAACATATCGAGTTGGCATCCCCGGCAAAAAGGGGACGAGCCCCCTGTTCGAAATTGATGGGCGTCGGATCGCATTCGGCCAGCTGGCGCTGGAGCAGTTGGGCCAGCCGGAACGTCTGGTCGGGCTTGCTATTGGTAGTCATCTGCCATACGCGAAGCGCAAAGGAAAAACAGACCGAAACGATACCGATGACCAAGGCTGAAATCGCTGTGGCCACGATCAGTTCGATAAGCGTAAAACCCGCGCGCGCTCTATGTTCACTATTCGGCATTCTCGTTCCCACAGGTCCCGACTTTTGCCCTTCGACTTTCAACATTCGACCTTCAACCTTCGACCTTCGACTTTCCCGCCCCTTCGCTTTCCGTTACGAACCCTTGGCCGCCGGCAATATTACGCTGAATTCCAGGTCCGAAGACTTGTAGCTGAGCATCACCCGGTACAAAGTGCCATTACTGCTTTTCCCGACAGAGCTTGGAAGAGGCACGGGGGCGAGTCTTACGGCCACGGCGGGCGCCCCCTCCAGTTCGGTGAGACGCACTACCCCCTGCGTCGCCTTCCGCGGGTCGGCCAGGATGATTTCGGCGGCCGATTCCAATATTGGCTGAACATTCGCCTTTTCCTTCAAGCTGGTCCTGTAGCGCAGCGCTTGGGAGATGAGCCCCGTAACCGCGCCGATGAGCAGGGCGCCGATGGCCAGGCTGACCATCACTTCGAGCAGGGTGAATCCCGGGCGGGATGTCCGATGATCTCTCAATTCAGGTTTCAACCTCCCGCCTCCCCCCCCCGTTCGACCCTCACCGTTCCAAACAGCGGATCGATGTGAACGCCGTAGGTGCGCGTGTTGTCGAAGATCACGTCCACATCGTCTCCCACCAGGCTCCCGTCGGGGTAAAAAGTTATGATGAAGTCGCCGGTTCCAGGGTCCTGCTCCAGGCGATTGGCGCGTATTTCCACGTTAAGGGGTATGGGGTGCGCGGGCGGACTTTCCACCCCGTACACCCGGTTTGTCCCGTTCAATCGAAAGGAGACCGGCAGGCCGCTGTTCATGGCGTACAGCCTGCTCCTTTCCAGCGTTTCGGTGAACTGCTGCAAAAAATCACTGTCCTGGATCTGCTTCCAGTTCGAGCCCACCCGAGGGATCGTCATGGCGATAACCACCGTCATGATCATCATGACTACCAGCAATTCGATAAGGGTGAAGCCGCCGGGATGAAATCCGGGGGGTAACGCGCGGGACCGCCCCAAAACGCGGGGCCCGCCCTTCCCCTCCTGTTTTTTCCTCCCGTTCGACTCCCTTGTTCGCATCATGATGAACCCGGTCCTGTTCTCCCGCATCACAAAAGCTCGCCTGGCGGCAATACCCGCGTGAACCCGGCCGCCCTGCCCAATCCTAAAACTTGATATTGTTTATTCCGAATATGGCCGAAAACATGCTCATGACTATCAGGCCTATGAAGCCGCCGGTAAACAGGATCACCATCGGCTCGGCCATGGTCATGATTCTTTGCAGCGTCCTCTGCAGTTCCTTTTCAAAGTAGTCCGAAAGGGAGAGCAGCCCCGCGCCGAGGTTCCCCTGCTCTTCGGAGATGCGCAGAATTGTTCCCATCCGGGCGGGGAAGGCGCCTTGAGAGCGAAAAAAGTTGCTCATCGACCGCCCGGCCTTTATTTCCTGGTGCAGCGGGTTCATCGATTCGCGCAGACTGCCGTTCAGTATCAATCCCTGGCCGAGAGTGAGCGCCCTGAGAAGCGGCACCCCCGATTCGATCATCGTTCCAAGCGTCCGGCAAAAGCGGGTCATTTCGCTGTAGAGGATCAAATAACGAGAAAGAGGAAAGCGGAAGAGCAGCTTGTCCAAAGCCCCGCGCGCCCCGGGCCTTCGCAGCAGGTACTTTCCGGCAATCACCGCCGCGACTGCGACCAGCGGAATCCCCCAGCCGTATTCTCTCAACCAGAGGCCCGTATCGATCATAATCTGGGTGAGCAGGGGCACGGCCTGGTTCAGCTCGTGAAAAATCTGGGCGAACCTGGGAATGACGTAGACCAGCAGTATGACCACCGAAACCGTCGAGGTGCTAAGCAGAATGGCCGGGTAGATCATGGCCGAGAGCATGGCCTGGCGAAATATGCGCCGCTGCTCCAGGTACTGGGCCAAACGCTTCAAAATGGGCCCGAGCGTTCCGCTGGCCTCACCGGCCCTTATCATGTGGTCCGAAAGGGCGCCGAATACGTCCCGGTAGTGACTCATGGCCCCCGACAGATCGTTTCCGGCCTGCACGCTTTCGAACAGCTCCTGCACCACCCGCTGAAACCTCTTGTGGGTCTGATTGGAGCTTATGAGGCTCAGCGTTCGGTCCAGCGGCAGTCCGGCGGCGATGAGATCGGAGAGATCGAAAAAAAATCGAATGATGTGCTCTTCGGGAATTCGCCGTTTCCTGTGGCTGGTCGCCGCTTTAATGCTTACCGGAAACAGTTTTCCCGATTTCAGCTTTCTGGCCGCGTCGGATTCGGAAAGCGCCTCCATCACTCCACGGTGAGTCGCCCCGCTCGAATCGCGCGCCTGATATTGAAAAGAAGCCATAATAAAACCCCAAAGACCTGCGTCTGGTCCACTAGGTCGAAAGGCTTGTAACCCTTAACACCTCGGAGAGGCTGGTTATTCCATCGATCACCTTCCGAAACCCGTTGTGGGCTAGCGGCCGGTAGTCGAACCCGGAGGCTATCCGCGCTATGGTGCCGGCGTCTTTGCCCGCCACGATGGCCGATTTCACAGCCTCGTTTACCGGAAGAATCTCGAAAATCCCCTGTCGGCCTTTATATCCCGTATAACCGCACCTTTCGCATCCCTTGTTCCGGTAGAGACTGAGGCTTTGCGGCAGATCGGACAATATGCTGCCGATTTTAAGCATATCCTCTTCCCGCGCCTGGTACTCCTCCTTGCAGTGAGGGCAAAGCACCCGAATAAGGCGCTGGGCCATGACGGTAAGCAGGGAATCGGCCATGAGGAAAGACTCGATTCCGATGTCCCGAAGGCGCGTGATTGCACCGGGCGCGTCGTTGGTGTGAAGCGTTGAAAGCACCAGGTGCCCGGTTAGAGCCGATTCGATGGCTATATCGGCGGTTTCCTTGTCGCGGATTTCGCCTATGAGCAAAACGTCGGGGTCCTGGCGGACCAGGGAGCGCAGCGTGGTGCCGAAGTTGAGCCCGATCTGCGGCTTTATCTGGACCTGGTTTATGCCGTTTACCTGGTACTCCACGGGGTCTTCGACGGTGATGATCTTGCGGGTGACCGTGTTGAGCCTTTTTAGCACCCCGTAGAGGGTGGTGGTCTTCCCGGAACCGGTCGGCCCGGTAACCAGCACCATTCCGTAGGGACGCTCGATCAACCCCTCTATATACTTGAGGGGTTTTTCCTCGATGCCCAGGTTGCCCAGGTCATATTCCACGCTCTCCTGGGCCAGCAGTCTCAGGACAACGCTCTCTCCGTAAATGGTGGGCACGGTGGAAACGCGAATGTCGACTTCCCGGTTTCCGAACCGGATCTTGATCTTGCCGTCCTGGGGCAGGCGCCGTTCGGCTATGTTGAGGTTGGCCATAAGCTTCAACCGGCTTACGATGGCCGACTGCATGGTCTTCTGGGGCTGGTCCAGATCGAAGAGCACGCCGTCTACCCGGCACCGGACGTGGAAGGCCCGCTCGAAGGGCTCGAAGTGAATATCGGAGGCCCGCATATCGAGGGCCCGCGAGATCAGCACGTTTACCAGGCGAACGATGGGCGCCTCCTGGGCCAGCCCCCGGAGGTGCTCCAGGTCGTCTTCAAAGCCCCCGGCGTCCACCGTCATAACGGACTGCTCTTCGGCTTCCCGGGCCGCAGTCCCGTAGAGCCGGTCGATGGCCGTACGGATCTCCTCGCGCTGTCCCAGGTAAAGGCCCAGCTCCATTCCGCCGAAATAGTTCGACACGGTGTTGAGTACCGGCAGATCCATGGGGTCGTTTACCACCACCCGCACCCTGCCGCTTTCCACCTGGATGGGCAAAATGGCGTGCTTTCGAAGGAAAAACATCGAAACACCCTCCAAAAGCACCGGCTTCTCGGGATAGTCCTCGCGGACCAGCATGGGGAGCCCCAGGTGATTGGCCATCACCCGGAGGATGCGGCTTTCGTCCGTAATGGCGATCTCTTCGAACGCATCGGCCAGCGGAAGCCGTTCGATAAAAAAGGAATGCTGCAGGCGCCGTTTCTGCTCTTCGTCCAGGTTGAATTCCAGTTGAAACGCATCCAGCAGACAAATCTGTTTTTCCATGAAGTGCCCTTGCAAAACGGTGATCCGAAACGGATACTGAAAAATGATTCCCGATCTGAGATTTTGGCCTATGTTACCCTCATCCTGGGGGAAAGTAAACGCTACCGGTAAAAAGTAGGGGGAAACCCGCCCCTTGGAGACCATGCCCGGCGGGCCGCCGATCGGGATCATCCCTGGCCCGCAGTCGAAGTCCGCCGCCCGGCGCGCATTTTTTCCTTCTGGAAGATTTTAGGCCTCGAAACGTCTGTCGATCGCCGCGCATAAAGTTTAAAATTAATCTGCGGGACTTGGACAGTGTGGTTGACTTGATTGAAGATAACTTCTAATCTGAGAACTTTTGAGTGGAAATCATTTGCCCGGTTCCGGGGTTGGCGCTGGGGCTTTGGCCTGGCGGCGGCCCCGGGCCGCGGTGCCGGTGGGGGGGAGCGGTATGGATAAGAAATGCGATCAGAAATCGTGCGCAAGCTGCAAGAGTTCGGGAGAGAAACAGAGCAGGGAGGAACTGATAAGCTGCAAGCTTTCGCGCATCAAAAACAAGGTATTGGTAATGAGCGGCAAGGGGGGAGTGGGCAAGAGCAGCGTGGCCAGCTACCTGGCGCTGGGCCTTGCCCGCAGGAATAACTACCGGGTCGGGCTGCTGGATATCGACCTGCACGGACCTTCCATTCCAACCATGTTCGGCATCCGCGGCAAGCTCAACATCTCCGCCGAACAGGAGATCCTTCCCTACGAGTACGGTCCGAACCTCAAAATCGTCTCCATCGAATGCATGATCGACGATAACAATGCGGCCATTATCTGGCGAGGCCCCGTCAAGCACGGCGTCATTCAGCAGTTTCTGGCCGATTGCAGCTGGGGGGATCTCGACTTTCTGGTGATCGATTCGCCGCCCGGCACGGGAGACGAGGCCCTCAGCATATCCCGGCTCATTCCCGACGCCAAAGCGGTGATAGTTACCACGCCCCAGGAAGTGGCGCTGGCCGACGTCAGAAAATCCATAAATTTCTGCCGCAAGGTGGAGATGCAAATACTGGGGCTGGTAGAAAACATGTCGGGGCTTTTTTGCCCCCACTGCAACCAGTTTATCCCCATTTTCAAAACCGGCGGCGGCCGCAGGACTTCCGAGGCGATGAACGTGCCCTACCTGGGCGAACTGCCCTTCGACCCGGCCGTGGTGGAAGGCGGAGACCTGGGAAATCCGCTGCTGAACGGCGACGGCGATGTCCCTTTCGTAAAGGCCGTAGGGGGCCTGGTCGATAAGGTCCTGGATGGTCTGGGCGAACAGCACAAAACAGAATGATCGATTGCGGAGAATGGAATGTTTAGAATTTCACTGGACCAGGCAACTTTAAGCGAGGAACAAAAAAAGACGCTTCATGAGATGTGGCTGCGCTGCATGCGCCGCATAATCGTCAGCACCACACTTGCCGGCAGCGGACATCCGGGCGGGTCGATGTCTTCGCTTCATCTTCTTTTGATGCTCTACGCCACCATCTCGCACACGCCCGACGATCCCTGCTGGGAGGGTCGGGACCGGCTGGTGGTGAGCATCGGGCATGTCAGCCCCGGCGTCTACTCCGTGCTGAGCGAGTTCGGCTACGTCGAAGAAGAAGATTTCCTGGAGGGGTTTCGGCGCGGGGGTTCCGCCTTCGCCGGCCACGTCGAATCATGCGTTCCGGGGGTCGAATGGAACACCGGGGTGCTGGGACAGGGCCTTTCGGCCGGTGCGGGAATGGCGCTGGCCATGAAGCTCCAGGAGAAAAAGAACAGGGTCTTCGTTCTCATGGGGGACGGCGAACAGCAAAAAGGCCAGAACTCGGAAGCCCGCCGGTTCGCCGCTAAATACGGCCTGAACAACATGGCCTGCCTGATCGACCGCAACCACCTGCAGATAGGCGGAAGCACCAACGCGGTCATGGCCCAGGATATCCGGGCCGATTACCTCGCCGCGCACTGGAATGTGGTCTATGTCGAAGACGGAAACGATTTCGAGCAGGTGTTCCAGGCGATGCGCCAGGTGTACCTGGGCGAAGCCGGAGACCCGCGATTTCCCTCGGCCATTCTTGCCCACACCGTAATGGGCAAGGGCGTTTCCTTCATGGAAAACAAGGCCAAATACCACGGGTCGGTGCTGAGTGAGGCGGATGCGGCCAAGGCCCTGATTGAGCTGGGAGTGGACAACCCCATCGCCGGGTTAAAACCCAAACGAACCGTAAGCCTCACAATGGAAAAGTCTTTCGCCAGGCCCCACGTCTATCCGACTGTTTCGACCGGCGAACCCAGGACCTACGGCCCCGAGGTCAAGACCGACAACCGGTCCGCCTACGGCGCGGCCCTCGAAGACCTGGCCCGGATAAACAACTCCGGCCAGATCCCCAAGATCGTCGCCTTTACCTGCGACCTGGAAGGCTCGGTAAAGATGGACGGCTTCCACAAGGTCTCGGACAACGCCTTTTTCGAATGCGGAATCCAGGAACACCACACGGCTACCGCCTCGGGGGCTCTCAGCAAAGAGGGCTTCACGGTCTTCCTCAGCACCTTCGGAGTCTTCGGCGTAACGGAGGTGTTCAACCAGATCAGGTTAAACGACATAAACTCCACCAACCTCAAGCTGGTCTGCACTCACCTGGGGCTGGACGTGGGCGAAGACGGGCCGACCCATCAGTGCATCGACTACATAGGCCTGCTTAGAAACCTGTTCGGCTTTTCCATATTCATGCCCGCCGATCCCAACCAGACCGACAGGATCGTGAGATATGTCGCCGAGCAGCCCGGCAACTTCTTTGTGGGCATGGGCAGATCCAAGCTTGCCCCGATTCTCGACCAATCGGGCGCCCCGGCCTTCGGAGGCGACTACCGGTTTACTCCGGGCAAAGCCGACTTGCTGCGGCACGGCAAGGATGCGGCCATAATCGGCTGCGGCGCGGTAGTTGCCGAAGCGGTGAAGGCGGCCGACGACCTGGCCGGGAGTCACGGCGTGAGTGCGATGGTGCTTAATTTCGCATCGGTTCGGCCGCTGGACCTCGACGCAGTCATCAGGGCCGCCGATACGGGCTTCATCGTGACCGTCGAAGACCACCACGCAGGCACGGGCCTGGGGTCCATGGTGGCCGAAGCCATCGCCGAAAATGGCCTGGGGTGCCGGCTGATCCGGCTCGGAGTGACAAAATACGGCTTTTCCGGAAAGCCGGAGGAACTCTACAGCGCCGAAGGCATGGACCGGGCCGGGATCGTCCGGGCTGTTCTGGAGGCTCGACGGGGCGCGGTTGCCTCGATTTAAGAGCTGATAATAGGACCTATAGGTCGGATAGGACCTATAGGACAAATAGGACCTATAGGTCCAAATAGGTCCAATAGGACTTATAGGCCCTATAGGACCTATTATTGCGTGCCCTGGGGTGAGGGTTTTTTGCCGCTGTTTCGCACTTGCTGCCTCGCTTTATAAAGATTTTCGGTGAAGCCCCCCTCCTTTAGAAACTGCTGTTCGAGGGATCGCAATTGCTGGTCGAGAAGGTAGTTCGCCTGGTGAATCAGGCAGACCAGTGTGTTGGCCGCGATCTCCGCGCAGGCTGGGGGGTCAATATAGGTCCTATAAGTCAAATAGGACCTATTTTTTTGATAACACAGTCCCCGCACATTCCTGGCCTGCGGGTGGTCCCTGCCCCAAAGGGGTAAACCGTGCTGCCGCAGATAATCCTGGTAATCCAGGAGCAACTCCTCCAAACTGGCTCGGGCCACCCCAACGAGCTTCAGTTCCGTTTTCCTGGATGTGCCTGAAGCCATGCTCCCCTCGGCGATATTCTGCTTTCCGCTCCTGGCCGCCTGTGTCATCTGGTCGGTAGTACGCGAACGCGGGTCTACAAACCGTCCGCAGAACACGACCGTTGCATCGTAAATGATCTCGGCCATCTGGTAGGATTTCAAATCGCGGTATCCGCCGTGTGGAGCGATGATTTTGGGCCCCGCGCCTTCACTGCCGCCTTTATTTTCCATTCCGCCCCCTGGCCTTACTTATTTGAGGCAGGGCGACCTGCCGCTGTTCGGTTCAGAAAGCTAATAGATAGGAACTTGGGGCTGATGAGGCTCGATTGAGGCTCTCAATCTATCACCATTCAACAACGATTCAAAGGAAGATTAATCAACTTGAAAACACTGCTTCATCAAAGGCCGCGGGTGCAGCTCAACCCGCCCGGCTCCAAATCAGAATCCCGTCCCGACAGACCTGCCGGACGCGATGAAAGGGGATCACCAGCATCTCACCGGTTTCCTCTTCCAACCGAAACGAGAATTGATTTCCCGACTCAAAATGTATCCTGGTAAAGGGGATGCGGACGAGCTTCTTTGTGTAGTGGTCTTCGCAGCCGACTTCAAAATAACCGGTTCCGAATTCTTTGTCCCAGCGAATCCGGCTGAGCAGCTGATGAATGGGGATCATGGGCCTTTACCGGCATCGGTTCAATGTGTCCCCTTTAAAGAGGACACATTGAACCGATTTCATTTGATGACGCGGCACTTCAGAGTGCTAATTCATCCTTCCGGATCGAGTTTCAGTCGTTCCGGGAGTAACATAGAGTTTCCGGGTGTTCATCCGATGGTCGATGATGTAGAGGATGTCGGACGATTGTTTAAGCTGCCCCAGCATTTCATCGAACCTGTTTCTATCAAGGCCTCGCACACGGATATGGACCCTTCTGTACCCCTTCGGCGCCCGTATATAGGCGGTCATGATGCTTACCAGTCTCCCGCCGAAGGCTCGCATGATGTCGGTAAGGACCTTGATCGAACCGGGAACGTCTTCGATAAGAAAGCCGAAGGCAATTCCCCCGTGCCACAAACCGGTCACCGATACCAGCACGCGATTCAAATCGGTCTGGGTGATCACACCGACGATGTGCTTATTTGCATCGACTACGACCAGTCCCGACACGCCGCCGGTCAACATGGCCTCGGCGGCCTCCCCCACCGTGAAATCCACCGGGATGGTCACCGGGGCGCGAGACATTACATCTTCGACCTTCATCCCCTGGATGACGAGCGGGTCCAGTGACGCGCCCGCCGAACTGCGAAACGGCTTGAGGTCAACGTCTGTGACTATTCCGACAAGCTTTTCGTCCTGTACGACCGGAAGGATGCTGATGTCATTTTGAGTTTGAATATCCATGGCTTCGGTAACCGAAACACCAGGTTCCACTTTGATTACGGTTGTGCTCATCCAGTCTGCGATTAACATTGAACCGCTCCTTGTCCAGAATCCGGATCCCCGGCGCCCTACTTCTTGGTCTTGTCGCCTTCAGCTTCCGTCTTTATCTGCCGAAACCTTTCGGTCTGGCTGAAAAGCATGGCCTCGGCATTCCTGGCGTCTTCCTCGCTCAGATGGATCCTGCCGCAGGCAGGACAGTGCAGCTCGCGGCTCTCTATATGGAATCTTTCCACCAGCTGATCGACCGTCATATGGGGAACTTTTCCGCAGGCCGTGTCCACGGCCTCGACTTTTACCACCTTCTTCTTTGTGTCTCTGGCAGCGCTCATAAATTGGCCTTTCCAGATAGGAGTTTCGAGCTAATCGACTGAACCGCCGGGCCAATTGCCTACCACCCCGCCCTTGGAGTCCCTGATTACCATCGAGATCGACATACCGCCATCCAGGCGGTGAGTAGCGCAGGACATTCAGGGGTCGTAGGCGCGAACCGCCATCTCAATCTTGTTGAGACAGGATTCGTCGACCTTACCTCCTTTTATAAGCATCCGGGCGGCCTGATTGACGCTCATGTTTATGGGCCCAAGGTTGTGGGTGGTGCCCACGATCAGGTTGGCGCTCTTTATCAAACCGTTTTCGTCGGTGGTGTAGTCGTGAATGAGAGTTCCCCGGGGGGCCTCGACACAGCCTACGCCACGCCCGGCCCCGGGCTCGACCTTGGCCCGCACATCGGGGTTGGTGATTTCGGGGTCTTCCAGAAGCTCGATGGCGTGCTCGCAGGCATAGACCTCTTCGATCAGCCGCGCCCAGTGATGGAGCAAGGTGTACTGAGCGGGCCTTCCGAATTTTTCCCGAAATTCCTCCAACTCGGCCTGCGCCCCGGGGGTGGCCATCTTATCGGCCACGTTGATCCTGGCCAGAGTGTTGGCCCTGTAAATCCCCTTGGGATTTTCCAGGTCGAGCGAAAACCCCTCGTTCCAGGAACGGGCGTAAGGCATTTTCCCCATGGAATAAGGTTCGACGTGCTCGGCCAGGTGATCGCAATAGTCCTGCGAATCAAAATCGGTGTAGGTTCCGTCCGGCTTCATCAACCGGAGCTTTCCGTCGTAGAAATTGACCGCGCCCTGCTCGTCCACCGTGCCTATGAAGCCCGTCTTGATTACCCCCAGTTCCTTTACCTCGTTTAAATACTTGGGGAAAACTTCCTTTTTGGCAAAATCCATGGTGAAAAGGGCAAAATCGAGCACCTCTTGCATCTTCGAGAGTATTTCGAGCCTCTCAGTTTCGGTCATGGCCTTGGAAAAACCGCCCGGTACGCCCGCCACGGGGTGGATGGCCTTGCCGGCAAATTTTTCCAGTATCATCTTGGCGGCGTAGCGCATCTTTACAACGCGCTGAGCCAGCTCAGGGGCAGCCTTCACGATCCCCATCACATTTCTTACCGAGTAATCGGCGTCGGGGCCCATGACGAAGTCCGGAGCAGCCAGGAAAAAGAAATGAAGCACCTTGTCCTCTGCGTGCGCAACGGTCTGCATCAGCTCCCGCAGTAATCTTCCGGCAGGCGTGGGGGTCACACCAAAGCAGCGGTCAACCGCCTTGTTCGAAGCCAGGTGGTGCTGCCACGGGCATATTCCGCAGATGCGGGTGACTATGCGCGGCAGCTCTTCGGCCGGTTTTCCCTCCACAAACTTTTCAAATCCGCGCAGGGCCATGACATGGACTTTGCTGTCCGCCACATTCCCCTGGTCATCCAACTGAATGGATATCGAGGCGTGCCCCTCGATGCGCGTTATCGGCTGAATATTTATTACCTGTCCCATGTTCAGGCCTCCTTGCCTTTGCGAGAAGGCCGGAGCAGACCGTGCGCCCCGGAAAATCGCAAAAGTGATACGGACTCGGGAAGAGACGAAATGTCCACCCCGTTCGAAGCCAATGCATTCAGCATGTCAAACCTCTGGTTACCATTTTTCCTGACCGGGCCTGTGCAACCCCGGCAGGGCACCCTGGCCGCTATGCAGCGGGGCGTCTTGGCGTCTCCGCCGCACCCCGCCCTGGTGACCGCCCCCATGCACAGGATACCCTGCTCCAGGAGGCAGCGCATTTTATCGAGCGGTTCGCCGGGCGCCCCATATTGAGGGGCCTGCAAAAACCTCCGAAGCTTTTTCACCCCGCCTTTGCCTTCGCGCACGGTCGGGCAGAAATCGCAGACGCTCTTTTCCGGCAGCTGGACGGGACGACCTTCCAGAAGCGACACGAGGGCCGAAAACACATGGTCGGGATTGGGCGGACACCCCGGCAGATAAATATCCACCTTGACCTTTTCATCCAGCGCCGTGCAGGAGTCTTGAAGAGGAGGCAACCCCTCGGAAGGAACCTCTTCACACTTGTCGGTCGTCTCCGTGGAGTAGTATCTTTCCAGTATCTCATCGTTTCGGTAGGAATTGGCGAGGGCCGGAATACCACCGTGAGTCGCGCAGGTGCCAAGAGCGATCAGCACCTGACATTTTTTTCGCATCTCGGTAAGCACTTCCAGGTGCTCCTCGTTTCTTACCCCGCCGCTCACCAGCCCCACCACCGCCTCGGGTATCTCCAGGTGACGTCCGGAGCCGAGCTGCCCGAAGTACTTGTGGTCCATCAGGACCGGAGAGTGAACGAATTCGACTTGCGCGAGCACATCGAGCAGCCGCTCGCCCATGTCCACAATGGATATTTCACAGCCCGAACAAGAGTTGAGCCATTCCTGAGCAACTTTTACCGCCATCTCACCCTCCTCACGAAGCAGCCGCAACGGCCCGGTTAAAGGGTGAAGGCCCGAGGCCGCGTACCTTTTCGGTCATGGACGTCACTGCCGCCACAAACCTGTCGGCCTCCGCCCCCGAGCACCAAATCAGCTCGAATCTCTCAGTTTCCAGTCCCAGGGCCTCTATCATCTGGTTTATAACATCCGCACGGGCCAAAGCTTTATAATTACCATCCTGGTAATGACATTCGCCGAGGTGTCAACCCATTACCAGCACGCCGTCCGCGCCCATCTCAAAGGCTTGGGACACCACCCTGGGGTGAACCATCCCCGAGCACATCACCCGCACCAGCCGCACGTTGTGCGGGTACTGCATGCGCGAGACCCCGGCAAGATCGGCCGCTGCGTAACTGCACCAGTTACAGGTAAAACCGATTATTTTAGGTTCGAAGGACATATTGCTCTCCTGGATTTTTTCGCGGCTGGAAGCCGCTCCTACTTAGCAATGGCGGATCAACCGGCCAGCGCGGCTTCGACCTGCGCCGCAATCTGCTCCAGCGAAAAACCGGCAACGTAAATACCGTCCTTGGGGCAGGTCGCCTGGCACAAGCCGCATCCCTTGCACTGGGCGAGGTTTACTTCCACGCGCGCATTCCTTTTCCCGCCGGCCTCCTCTTCGGATACCAGCGAGATGGCCTTGTAGGGACAAACGTCCAAACACATCGCGCACCCGTCGCAGTTTGCATTTACAACCGTGGCCTTGGTCGCTTCCAGGTCTATGCTGCTGCCGGCAAGCACGCTCACCGCCCGCCCCGCGGCCGCCTTGGCCTGGGCGATCGATTCGTCCACCGGCTTGGGACAGTGGGCAAGACCTGCCATAAAAATCCCGTCCGCGGCGAAATCCACCGGCCGAAGCTTGGCATGGGCCTCCTGGAAAAAGCCGTCGGCATCGACCGGAAGCTTGTAGATGTCGGCCAGTTCCGCCGTTGCCGCATTGGGGGTAATAGCCGTGGCCAGCACCACGATATCGGTTACGATTCTCAGAGGTTCGTGCAATATGTGGTCGAAGACTTCCACTTCCAGCCGGCGCGGTTCCAAGGGTCTTACCTTCGGCATTTGATGGGCCTCGTAGTGTATGAAGACCACACCCTTTTCCCTGGCCTTTCGGTAGAGTTCCTCACGCTGGCCGTACGTTCTCATGTCCCGATAGAGAACGAACACTTCGCCGGCGGGACTACTTTCCTTGAGCTCGATGGCGGCCTGCACCGAATGGGTGCAGCACACCCGGGAGCAGTACATCCGCTCTTCGCACCGCGATCCCACGCACTGGATGAAAACGTAGTTTTTGGCCTGCTTCATGCGCCGGTCGCCCACCATTCGGAGCTTATCGAATTCGATGGCCGTAAATACCCGGCTGGACGTGCCGAAAAGATATTCCCCCTCGGGCACATAGCCCTGTCCGCCCGTGGCGATAATGGTCGCGCCGTGCTCCACCACCCTGGAATCCTTGCCTCTTACGATAGTCGACTTGAAGTTGCCGACGAAGCCTTCGGCCGAACCTACCGTCGACTCCAGATGCAGGGTGATGAGGGGGTTACTGCGAACGCGGGCATCCAGTTCCTGAAGGGCGGGCTCGATCAGTTCGCCTTTCCAGGTGCGGAACAGGTGACGCGCCTGGCCGCCCAGCACGTTGGCCTTTTCCACCAGGGAAACGTGGAAACCGTGATCGGCCAACTCCAGGGCGGACACCATTCCCGAAATCCCGCCCCCGATCACCAGGGCAGCCTGGTTCACCGGAACAGAGATGGACGGCAGGGGGGTCAGGAGCCCCACCTTGGCAACCGACATGCGCACGAGATCCATGGCCTTCTCGGTGGCCCGCTCGGGCTCCGCCGCATGGACCCAGGAGTCCTGGTTGCGGATATTGGCCATGTCGAAAAGATACTCGTTTAGCCCGGCGGACTTCAAGGTCTCCCGGAAAAGCGGCTCGTGGGTCCTGGGCGTGCAGGCGGCCACCACCACGCGATTTAGACCCTTGTCCCTTATGGCGTTTTTGATGATGTCCTGGGTATCCTGCGAGCAAGTGAAAAGATTTCGCCCCACGTGGGCGACGTTTGGAAGCGTCTCCGCATATCGGGCGAGCCTTTCCACATCGATCACCCCGGCTATGTTGGTCCCGCAGTGGCAGATGAAGACGCCGATTCGGACCTCATCGCTTGCGACCTCGATTTCCGGGGGGAATTCCTTTGTCCGGGTGAGGCTGTTTCGCGCCCCGGCAAGCAAACGGGTGGCATCCGCGGCAGCCGCCGAGGCCTCCATTACCGTCTGCGGAATGTCCTTGGGGCCGGAAAAGGCGCCGCAGGAAAAAACCCCCGGCCGCGAGGTGGCAACGGGGTCAAACGAGGAAGACTCCACGAACCGGTTCTCGTTTAGTTCCACACCGGCGTGGTATGCCAGCTCCATGGCGGAAGGCGGCGTGCAAAGCCCCACCGACAGGACCACCAGGTCGTACTGCGTCTCGAGCTGCCTGCCGCAATCGTCTATATAGCGGAAGTAGATATCGCTCGTCTCGGATACCGGCTCCAGAGAGTGCACCCGGCACCGCTTGAATTCGATCCCCAGACCCTTGGCCCGCTCGTAGTAGCGCTCGAACTCCTTGCCATGAGTCCTCATGTCCATGAAAAAGATGGAGGCTTCCAGATCCTTTACATGGTCTTTGGCCATCATGGCCTGCTTTATGGCGTAGGTGCAGCAAACAGACGAGCAATACCCGTTCCGGGATTTGTTGAGATCGCGGGAACCCACGCACTGGATGAAAGCGATCCTTTTTACCTCTTTTTTGTCCGAGGGGCGGACCAGGTGGCCTTCGGTCGGACCCGAAGCGGAGAGAATCCGCTCCATCTCCATCGCAGTGATCACATTTTTGAATTCCCCGTAGCCCCAGGTGCGAATGCCGGTGGGATCGAAGGCGGCAAAGCCGGGGCTCAAGATAATGGCGCCCACATTGAGGTTCACGGTTTGGGGCTTGTCCTCGAAATTGATGGCCCCCGCCGGGCAGAACTTTTCGCAGGCCCCGCATTTACCGCTCTTCAGATAAATGCAGTTGTCGGCGTCTATGGCATATTTCTGAGGAACCGCCTGGGCGTACGGGATATAGACGGCTTTTCGCTTGGAGATTTTTTCGTTGTATTCGTCATCGACCTTTTTCGGGCACTTCTCGGCGCACAGGCCGCAGGCGATGCACTTTTCGGTGTCGACGAACCGGGGACGCCTGGTCACTTCCACCTGGAAGTTTCCCGGCTCGCCGGTCACGTCGGTTATTTCCGCCAGGGTGATCAACTCTATATTAAGGTGCCGGCCGACCTCGACCAGTTTGGGCGAGATAATTCACATCGCGCAGTCGTTGGTCGGGAAGGTCTTGTCCAGCTGAGCCATTTTGCCGCCAATGGCCGCGCGGCGCTCCAGCAAATAAACATAGAACCCGGAGTTGGCGGCATCGAGGGCCGCCTGCATACCGGCTATTCCCCCGCCGGCAATCAAAACCGAGCCTTTGACCTGTTCGCTCATTTTCCACTCCATCGGCTATTGAGTTTCCTTGCCGGACTCGTCGAGGATCAGTGCATCGGAAACCAGTTCCCAGAGGTATTTGACTTCGATATCGAGTTTATATTCCTTGCGCAGGCTCTTCAGGATCTGGTCGCGGCAGTTGTGGCACGGGGTGACGACCAGTTCGGCCCCGGTGGAGCGGATCTGCCTGGCCTTGATCCGTCCGTAGAACACCCGCTCTTCCTGGAAAGGAAGCGCCCAGGCCCCCCCTCCGGCGCCGCAGCAATAATTGCCTTCCCGGTTGGGATACATGTCCACGAAATTATCGCAACAGTGTCGCACGATCTCGCGGGGTTCTTCGAAATAGCCGCGCCCGAAGGTCTTGAGCGACTTTCTTCCGTAGTTGCACGGATCGTGATAGGTGGTGAGCTGAGAGTGCAGGGATTTATCTATTTTGATGCGACCGCTGCGCAGATAGTCCAGCAGAAGATCGAACACGGTCACCACTTCAAATTTTCGAAGCTCGTCGGCATACCATTTTTCCAACCCGAACCGGGTTGCGTAGTAGGCATGGCCTCATTCGGGCAAGACCAGTTTTTTACAGTCCAGCCGCAGCATGTTGTCCACGATGCGGCCCACCATGACGCGCATGGCGTCGTCATCTCCGGTGAAAAGCCCCCAGTTGACCCCCTCCCAGTTCTCGGCGGGAATGGTCCAGGACTCGCCCGCGGCATGGAAGATCTTCCACCAGAACTTCATGTCGTCGGGCTCGCCGAAGGGCTCCTTGGAGTTGAGGGTGAGCAGCAGGTTGGCCCCTTCGACGTCTATGGGCGTGACAAAACCCGGGCAGCACTCCTCGGCCAGCTCTTCTCCCACCTCTTCCAGAAGCTCTACGAAATCCGCCCGGGGGATCCCCAGGTTGTTGCCTCTTCGCAGCGCCATGAGAACGCCCTTGTGCAGAGGCCCCGGCACCTTGTCGCGCTCCCGAAGGGAGCGGATGCGCCGAAACAGCTTCACCAGCTCCAGGTTCATGGGGCAGGCTTCCTCGCACTTGCCGCACAGGGTGCACTTCCACGGCCAGTTGGAGGCCACCACCTCGTTGGTTCGGCCCAACACCACCATGCGAACGATTTTCCGGGGGTCCAGGCCGTCCACCCCCGAAATGGGGCAGGCGCTGGCGCAGCTCCCGCAGGTCAGGCACAAGTCGGCCCACCCCGGGTCGGCCCGCAACACGCTCTGCCGGTCGCCTACCGTTCTCACATCGCCAACAGATGCTGACTGCGGCATGATCTTTTCCTCCTTGCCCGCCGAATCGACCTCTTTGGACACTATCCGGGAAACAACGCTTTCCGGTATCGTCTGAAGAACGCAGAATCTCCGGAGTTCCTCTTCTTCCACCAAATATTTCTTGGCCACCGCCGCCGAGGCCCGCAGCGCGCCGCTGCGGATCCAGTTTCCGACCGTGTTTCGGTGCACGCCCAGCAATTCGGCCAGCTCTCCGACTCTAAATTCGATCACTTGTGCGCTCCCGTTTGGGGGTTGTGCCTGCAGTGCCACTTGTGCCATAGTTGCCCTCTACACGGGTCGACGGCCCTTTGTCAACCACTTTTTCGCACAATCGCGCGCGGAGGGACGCTGATGGACGCCGATAAATCCCAAATCACCTCTTCTCCTCTTTTAAAATTCGCGTCCATTTGCGTTCATTCGCCAGGGACACGGAGGCGATCTTTTTTTGACCGGCCGGGAGAGGGCCAATACTGTTGCTTTACTAATAAAATGCGAAGAACAAAAGCGCAGGGCGGTGTCCGCCCTGCACCCGCCATTTGAGCCGGCGCACGTTCCGTGCGCCGGCCTACGGCATCGCGCCTTTGGCGCGAGGTAAGAACAATGGCGCACCGACCGGCAAGGAAAGCCGGCAAATCCCTAAAGCTACAGTATTGGGGAGAAAGCGGCCGGTCAAAAGAGCAGGCCTTGGGCGCAAGGGCCGCACCACATCCGACCACGGAAACAGGGGCCAACGGACCGGAATCAGTCCCAACCCGGCATGCGTGCAATGGAATGGTTCCAGAACAGAATGGCCCCGGGTGTGAGAAGCGATGCGTGAGCGACATGACCGTTTGCTGTGGCCCCTCCTCGCCGCAATTCTTCGGCGGAACTTTTGGTGATTGCAATAATCCCCGAGATGAAAGCGTACGCTGTTTCCGCTGATAAAACAGCGGATCTTTTTTTGGCATTTTCGTATGATAACGATTTAATTGGCATTTGAGGATTTTTGGGTAAAAAATAACAGCCTGAAAACAGCCAGGTATCAGCCAGGTAACAGCGAGGTTAACAGCCAGCCGATGCGAGGGGAATAAGAGCGAAAACATTTGCAAGCCTCCCGGAGTCAATTGTGGGCCGCGCCGGGGCACGGAAAATTTGTTCGCAGGCCAAAACCTGAAAAAGTCCACCACAGGCACAAGAGGTGACCTCTTTTTTGACCGGCCGGGAGACGACGGCCGGTCAAAAGGGCAGGCCTTCGGCGGATGGACCGCACCACGCGGAACCACGGAGACAAGGGCCATCGGACCGGAATCAGTCTGAACCTGGCGTGAGTGCAATGGAATCCCTCCAGAACAGAAATGCCACCGGGCGCCGAAGAATCGGGCCGCAGGGAAAGCCCAATCCGTTGGCGGCCGAGGCGATTGTAGCACCGGTAAATCACGGTCTGCAAAACGGCAACCGGAAGCGGCACATAGAGGAGGCAATAGAAACGGCAACCAGAAGAGGAAACCGCCACGCGCAGCAAAAAGAGGGAACGGCAAAAGCCAACGGATTTCGATCCGGAGTGTACTCGATACGGGTTGGCAGAAGGCGTTCACCACCAGGGACCGGATTTCACCAGGAAGGACACGAAGAATACGAAGTTGAAGCGGGCCGGCCTGCCGCGTCCGGCCCGCAGCTTGCCGCCACGCGGTGGTAGGCATCTCCTCGCTCAGCTGGATTTTGTCTGGGGCGGTTGTGCCATAAATCAAGATTTGTGACACAGAAGAACTTATTCCGCTTTTTTGCGCGGCTGTTTCTCGCGGGACGGTTTCGAATGTGTGCCGTAAAAAACTCGAGGACCCGTTCAGCGGTCCTTGCGTCTGCATTTCCCTAGCGCGTTACTATTTGAATAAAGGCGAGACGACGGGCATTTCCCTAAAGGGGTCAAGCGCCGGCAAATCGTGATCGCCTCTTACGATGAGGTCGGCGCGGCCATTCAAGTCCAATTCCAGGAACTTATCGTCTTTGGGGTCTCGGCATGAAGCAACCGGTTCGACAACAGGTATCCATTCCGCCGCCTTCAGCATGGCCGATAGCCATTCGATGAACGGCGGCGCAATCACGCAGCTGATAGCAAGGCCGCGCCTGGCGCCATTCCTGCGTGGTCCGACCCCGTTTGCCGTTGGGCGGACCCCGTTTGGCCCGTTTGGACCGTTTGATGCGTGGTCCGACCCCGTTTGAACCGTTTGACCAGACCCCGTTTGACCGTTTGTAGCAGGGGGACTTTGGAGGCAGAGAGCAGCTGAAGATTCTCAAGGGAGAATTAGCGTTCTGACGTCTTCAAGCTCCAGCAGGTTGACCGCCCGCATCACGCTGGAGACCTATCCGGCGCCGATCCGCCCGACGTCAGGATGTGATGCTATCACCGCAGGGACAAACTATTCGCCGAAAATTGACGGATTATCCTGTATAATTTCATCGATTGTTTCCTGGACATCATTCAAGGTGTCGCGGGCCTCTGAGGGCTCTATCTGATCAAAGAGCAAAAGCGCTCCCGTCCAGTCAACCCCCTCTTTTTCGCATCTTTCAATGATGAAAAGCGGAATTCCCTGGAGGGTCAGGCTATCCCATGCCACGCGTATCATTGGCCCCGCCTGCTCGTTATAAATGTCGGCAGCCCTGCCGCGCCAACCGGAAAAGTCGATCCCAAACTCCCGGGCCGCCGTCCCCTCTTTTACGGCGACCGGTTCATTGTATTTGAAGGGCGAGGCCTTGACGAGGCTGTTGTCAACTTCGAAGAATGCCTGCTTTTCTTTTATGGGGAAGGGAATGACCGGGCGGATGTCATCGAGCACCCACGAGTAGGCGTCGGGGTCGACCGCATCCATCATGGCCTTCTCCTCATCTCCGATTCTCATGGGCCGCACATCCACGACACTGGCGATGCAAAGCGCCTGTCCATAGAGGAATAATGCGCCGTACTCATCTTCTATCTCCTCCATTTCCAGGATGGGAAAAGCGGGTTTGCGCGCCGAGCAGACGAGGATGTCACCCCTGTAGAGACTGTCCCGATCGTTAACCTCGATCGTCTTCCAACCGTTGAGTATCTCGAAGGCGTAGGGCTGAGGGATCGTTATCGCTTTCATTGTTTCCTCCCGGGGACGATCGTAACGCACGGTTTAACCGGGCGCGGCGGGCCTTCATCGCCGCCATATGTTTATTTTACAATAACCAGGAACCGCATAAATAACCGAATACAGGATTTCGTACAATTGGTTCCACAGAAAAATATTGTGCGAACGGGCGAACGGGGTGGCGAACGGTGGAGCTTCAGCATCAAGCGAACCGGTGGCGGACTGAAGATGAGATGCATCATTGACACCAATATATTTCTTGAAGTCCTTCTGAACCAGGAACAGGAAAATGGTTCGCAAGCCAGGAAAATGCTTCAGAGGTCCGACATCCACGAGCTATTCATGTCCGACTTTTCGCCACATTCAATTGTCCTCCTTCTTTTACGCCGCAGCCCCCGTTTCCACACTGCAACCGATGGGGGATACTCGGTGATCGGCGACCATGGAGGAGGGGGCGGGCGGTGGGGGATCAGGAAGATCGAGTGGTGCTCTCGGGGATATTCTTTGGACGTGATCGCCCGGGAGGGGATTTGGACGCACTGCTTGTTAATCGTCACGCTTTGAGATATAGTATTACGAGAATATCATCGATGGAGCGGACGTATGGAAGCGGTTAAAATTTCACCTAAGTTCCAGGTTGTGATCCCCAAAAAGCTTCGCAATGCTTTGAATCTTTTGCCGGGTCAGAAGGTCCAAATGATTGTATATGACAACAGGATCGAGATGATTCCCCTCAGAAAGATTTCGGAAATGAAGGGATTTCTCAAAGGAATTGATACCACTGTCGAAAGAGAACCCGACAGAATATGAACATAATCGATTCATCCGGCTGGCTTGAGTATTTCGCTGACGGTCCCAACGCATCGTTCTTTTCACGCCCTCTGGCGAAGACGTCCGATCTCGTCGTTCCATCCATTACGATCTATGAGGTTTTCAAGGTAGTTCTCCATCAACGCGGTGAATCCGACGCACTGCAAGCTGCAGCACTCATGCAGCAGGGTGCGGTTGTGGACCTCTCGGCGGAAATCGCGATTCTCGCCGCGAAAGTGAGCATCGAATACCGTTTGCCGATGGCCGATAGCATTATCCTTGCGACCTCACGGGTGCATGGAGCAGTCCTGTGGACTCAGGATTCCGACTTCGCACAGATCGACGGCGTCCAATATGTCGCAAAGAGAAACGGATAAGCAAATTTGCCGGCCGTAGCCACAAGGAGCAGTCTGAGGGTTTTGACGCCTGCGGGATACCACGTGGTTGAAACCATTGGGGAGGTTTCCGGCTGGGCGTGGATCAGGAAGCACGCGGGATTTGTCCATGGCGTATTCCACGACTTGCGATCATGGAAGAGGGGTCGGCGCGTGAACATTCAAACGTATGCGATCCTTTTCTTATGAGACTGCGTAGGGTTCCATAATATCATAATAAAAGACCTAACCCCATTTCACTGGAGGGATTGTACGGGAAAAAAGCGGCGGCTCCCATACAGGCGGTTCTTTCACGCTGTACTGAAGACTTGAGGCGGGGGGGCAGTAGTGACGGCACGGTCGAAGCGAATACGGGTTCGCCGCCTACCCTTGCTCTCGTAAAAGCAAAAAGGATGAGCTTTAGGCCATCGGGCACTCCAGCCATGAGAACTGTCAATTGACGTTGGCGGTCGATGTGTGTATCCTTTTCTCTGCAAACGGATGAGAGCGCAGGCTGGGGCCAAACCCGGGGCGCCTATCCTGAGAGCTCCGTTTGGATTGCCTTTGAGAAGAAGAACATTTCCTGGATAATGGCGATGCACGTCATTACACGAAAGAGACTCAACGATTTTGCCGAAGCGCATCCTGAATCCAGATCTGCTCTCCAGCGTTGGTATCATCTCCTCAAGTCACGAAGCTTCGATTCTTTTGCCGAGTTGCGGGAAATCTTTCCAGATGCTGATCAAGTGGGCAGGCTCACGGTTTTCAACGTGGGCGGCAATACAGTGAGGCTGATCGCAGCCATTCATTACAACCGGAGAAAAGTGTATATTCGGGCCGTGTTGACGCATGAAGAATACGGCAAAAGTAAATGGAAGGAGTAGCTATGCTTGCCTCGGAAATGCAAAAGGCCGCCAAGGTATGGCCTTCTATTTCAGATATCCTTTTTGTTCCCCATTCAGAGCAGGATTATAATGCTTTGGTCAGTTTTCTGGACAACCTGGTCGATGAAGTCGGCCAGGACGAGAGACATCCATTGGCGTCTCTGATGGAAGTTGTTGCCGTGTTGATAGAGCAATATGAAGATGAATACGTCCCGGAACTGGCGGAGCAATAGAAAAGAACAATGGAGGGTGAACAGTCAGAGTGCTCACTCTCGTAAAAACAAAAAGGATAAGCTATACGCCATCGGTCGCTCCAGCCGGTGTGGAGGCGGCAGGTATGAAAACAGCGGTAAAATCGAGATAGCCCCGACGGGCAAGCTCGGCCGCAACTTGCCCGGCAGTGCTTTCTATAACTTCAACCCGTTTTCCCATCGCCTTATCTCCTCTTTGCAAAACCTCCGTGAGGCTAAATCACCACCCCAATATTATAGACATAACAAAGAACTATACATTTATAAGTACCCGAAATTATAAACATGGCTCCGCGATTTTACCCTTGTCTTGGGGAAAGCAGCTCTATACGTCCTCTTCACCGGCGTGATGGAAGGCAAACTTCTTGACTCCTTCACTCAGCCAAATTCCCTTGCTCTCCATGGAGCTTGCCCCATGGAGTCGTGTATGCCTTTTTGCTTTGCGCGCAACAGGATTCCAATCGAACCGGTTAAAAGCAGGTTATAAAGTCGAGCAACTCTTCTGCCGGCACTCTCGTCGATAAAACAATATTGATACTTTCATCGAGGCGGGGGAATTTTCGGTTGTCATTATGAAGAGGCTTCTCCCTGGTCCAAAAGGTTTAAAAGATGTGCAGAGATCGGGGTCCTCCGAGACCGACGCCGCAGCCACCGGGCTTCCTGAAACTGACGAACGGCAAAACCAGCACTCCCTCCAGCTAACACTTCTTCACTGACCTCCAAAGGCACAATAACCTCGCCATATAAAAGCTCTAATACCCTGAGATCCCCAAGCGCGGCCACCAAGGCAATGATCGGTCCGGTATTGATCACCATCCTGCCGGTTTCACGCATTTTCTACATCCGAAGCCAGTTCTTCATCGTCCAGATCTATCATGCAAGTCCCAAATCGGTGCAGACTCAGGAGAAAAGTCACCCGATCCATACCGGCAAGGGCAGCGGCGACACCGGACGACAATCTTTTTAGTTCATAGAGCTTGACTGCCATTGCCATTTTCGCTTCACGTTCGAAGTCCTGCCTGGATAGCTGCAAGGCATCAGGCAACTTTTCAGGATATTCGACAGTGAGAGACAGGCCCATGGTCACCCCCTATTTCCAAATTCGCCGCCCAAAACAGATCTTTAGACCCGGCGGCTTGGAACAGCTAAGATATGGAAATCCTAAATTCAAAAGATCTCTTATAAAATTATGGATCCTTTTCAGATAACCGGCAAGGAAAGAATTAATGGAGAAAGTCAACTGCCGGTGAGCCTCCAGGTATGGACGGGCATTCTGGATGGCGGCGGCTTGCCAGAGGGGCCGGGATGAAGCCGCCAAGAAAACCTGGTTTTGAGGCTTAGGGGGATGTTTTCAACGCGGTCAAAATCTTCAATGTAAACGGTGCAACCGCCGGGGCATGAATGACTGACCCGACTTCAACCTTGCCTGCCAGAGTCGAAAATACCGGCAGCAACCCGGGCGTTTAGAAAAGGATCCGGGAATGGAAAGGCTCTTCCGATTCTTTTAGATCTATGCGAGGCTCTCAAGATCGCAGTTGGTCACCAGGAAGGACTGTCCCATGGGCTGAAAATCCGCGACCTCATGACGTTTGAGTTTCTCTCTGATGCGCTCAAAGCATCGGACCGTCTCTTGTGAGTAGAGTCGCTCCCCGCACCGAAGGCAGACCTCTGC
>JARLHP010000258.1 GCA_031292195.1 Syntrophobacteraceae bacterium | reverse complement strand
CCGAAGGCGAAGTCTTTTGCCCGGCCGTCGTCTCCCGGCCGGTCAAAACAGGAACCCCCTCTGTGCCTCCGTGCCTCTGTGGTGGATTTGCTTTTCTGAGTGCTTGGAGCGCGGGCTCAGCCGCTTTTTGTTTGACTCTCACTGTCACGCAATGTTAGCCTTCCATAAGCATATGGCTTCGCGCAGTGATCAAAAATTTTTAAGAAATGGTTGTCGGAATCCGCTTATGGCTAGAAATTCGTCACTTTCCGAGTTCTTTGAAGACGGCAAATACACCAGGCGCATTTTGGCGGCAGGGGCGGCTTTGCTCCTGGTGCTGGAACTCGGAATCCTTCTTGCCGTCTACAATCAGTCGGGTCTAAAAACCAGGGTTTGCATTACCGACTCCAATGCGAGGCTGATCTACGAAAGCCCCGGACCCACCATAACTTCTTATGAAAAGATGGTGTTTGAAAACAACTTCGGGCCCCTGAAAAATTTCACCACCCAGCTCAAATCGCAATACGAGCCGTTCAACTACCGGGCCTGGATTCTTCTGGCGGTGGGGTTGCCACTGGGCCTTATGCTGCTGCTTTTCTTCATGGCCCAGGTGTGGCTCCACCTTTTGAAAGGCAACCCCAAAGACGAAACCCGGGATGAAGTCGAGTTGAACAAGTCGGCTTTCACCAGCTTTCTGAGCGTCTCGAAGAATTTCTCCGTTCTGGGGGTCGGATTTGTAATAGTTCTGGCCATGCTTATTTTATGGTTGATTCCATCAATCCTTGGCGATATGGCTTCCTCGGTGTTTCGAGCCGTCAAACAGTACCCTTTGTTCTTTATCGGGGTATCGGCCTTCGCCGGAGGGTTGCTCGTTTGGGTTATTTATCTCCGGTACAGGCTTTCCAGGCAGATGCTCGAAAATCAGGTGCGTATCGAGAAGTATCGGTTAGACAGATTGATGATCGAGCAGAATATGGTTCCGCAGTTGCTTCCTGCTCACGTTGATGCGGATGAGACCCGAACGCAATTTTTGCCATCAGGGGAACATTAGAAAGATGTGGTTCAAAAACAAGGAAGAAAAGCACCGGTCCGAAGCCGACAAGAAATGGTGGTCGGAGGATGCTACTTTGGATCGGGGCGTGTACTATCTCTACCTGATCATCGGACTTCAGGTCCTGTTCGTCCTGGCGCTCATGGGGATAATCATGTTTATAGGAAAGGTTATCTCCACACCGGCCTGGGTGTTCCTGTTCATTTTCACCGTGTCTGTGGTAAGCATCGTATATCTCTACAGGAAAGCGAAAAAACAGTTCATGAAGCTGAGGGACTCTTTCAGCAGATCGGATAAAAATTACGAAATCAGCCTCATGGGTGGCATGCTCACCATGAGAATAGAGCAGCCGAACAGTTCCAAACTCCTGGCAGCTCCTCCTTCTGTCGAGGTCGACCAGATCATTGACGCGGAAACGAGCGTACCCGACCCCGCCCGCAAACCTGTTCAGCCGCACTGAACCGGCGGGCACGGAAAAGGAACGCTTCGTCCGCGTTTCCGGCTGATCGGGCGCCCGGGCCGGGTCTTGCGTCTCCACCAGATCGCTGATAAGGAAATGTTCCCCAAGGCGTGAAGTCGCGAAGGGATATCCCGGTCGCGCTCTTTAACGGGCGGCGGAGTCCTCCCTCAAGGCGACGACCAGCCTGGCCGGGCGATATTGTCGAGGATTTCTGCCGTTATCGCTGCCCTCGCGGGTAAGCCTCGACTGTATTTATTAATTGAATCCACGTCCTCTCTATAATAGATTAATAGCTTATTCTCCTTCTCAATCCCGGTTACTCACGGTCCAAATGCAGGCGGAGCCATATGCCGATGGTGCAAACTACCCGTCAAATTGCACTGATTGGCCCGCCTCTTCCTGTTGAGAAGCGAGGAAGATCCGACTGGCGGGATGTCCGCTATGTTCCCATTGACCTCCGGAGTCGAAAAAGATGTCCATCGGGTATGGCATGGGATACATTCGCTCTTTGTCTGGACTATCCTGATGGGTCCAATGGTAATTGGAAGCGGAAATGGGGGGGATGATGAAAGTAATGACCCGGATTGTTTTGTCAGTATTGGCAGTTGTAATTTATGGCTGGATCAACTATCTGCTCCACCCGGCATCGCTCCTGCTCAGCGGGAAAACAGCCGGGATGCAGTTTCAGCCCTCTGATATGGCCTATGTCAAATCCTACATCGGCATGGACCTTTTTAAGAACATGAACCTGTCCATTCTCGTCCTGCTGGCTGTTCTCATTGCGATATGGTGGGGGAACCTCCGACGTTTACGTTATAGTTCCAGGAAGATAACCGTTCCGATCGTCCTGTTTTTGTTGTTGGGAATGACCTTGAACGCTCACGCCTATTACAACAAGGAAGATTGGAACGAATCGTACTTCATCCTTCCCAACGAGTCGGCCTTCTGGATTCCGGATGTCGGAGACAATAAGAGTTCTCAAGCGTCCTTCATGTCTGAACAATATCTGGCCGCACACAAGATCGCCGCGAAAAGGTTCACCGTTCCGCACACCAAGCTGGAGAACTCCGGTTACTGGAGCAATTTCTTCGTTCCGTCAGGCCGGCTTATCATCGTGGACAGGACTCCCTACGCCCGCGAGTGGGTGAGCCAGAGCAATCGAGGCACAGCCGCCCAGGACCAGGGCTTCCCGCTCCAGAGTAAAGAAGGATTGAATATCACGGTTGGAGTGTCGATAGCCGCATCGGTTACCGAGGAGAACTGCCCCAAGTTCCTGTACCATTTCGGAGTGCTTCCTCCCCGCGGAAACCGCACCGATCCCCAGGTCGTGTTCACTACCGTCTATTATGGAAAGAGTCTCACTCAAGTAATGGATAACGTAGTCCGTTTCAAGGTTCAATCAATGCTGGGCGACGAGTTCACTTCCCGGACGTTCAACCAGGACAATGCCGATGCGGGCGTTATCATGGCGGACGTACAGAAAAAGCTGAGCGCCTGGATGGCAGACTATGGGATCAGTTTGGATTACATCGGATGGGCCGACACCTTCAGTTTTGACCAGAGCATCCAGTCCGCGATCAACCGCAGATTCATTGCCACTCAGGATATGCAGATTGCCCAGTCGCTCGCCCCGTACACCGGCACACTGGAAGCGCTCGCCTTTGCCGATTCGCTCCGGGAGTTCGGAATCAAGTTCGACGGACATCTGCCCACCAGTGTTTCCCTGTGGTGGATGCCCGAGGGGATGTCGAATTTTCTGGGCGACCTTGTCAACGGCAAGAAAGGGGCGCTTCCGGAAGCAGCACCCGCACGGAGAAAGTAAAGGACGGCGCGCCTGTACGGCTGTTTGTTACTCCGATGGCAGCGCACCGTGCACACGGCGCCTGCCATCGGCAGGAAAAACCCGCTCGGGTGGTCTCGATGAGGCGCGGAAGCAAGCGATCCCGATCCCGCCCCAACTCCTTTCAGCCGCACTGAACTCCCGGCAGGGTCAGGAATTCCTCGGCCGCGCTCTTTTTCACCACGGTGTCCTTCAGCCGGTCGGAGCCGCCTTTGGCGGGATGATCGACGTTATAGTGCAGCCCCCGGCTCTCTTTTCTTTCCACCGCGCTCCGGATGATAAGCTCGGCCACCAGGGCCAGGTCCTGGAGTTCCACCAGATCGCTGCTCAAGGCAATGTTGGGCATGTGCTCCATTAGTTCCATCTTGATCTGATGGATATGCGTCAGAGCGAGCGCCAGCCTTTTATCCGTCCTCACTATCCCCACGTAGTTCCACATCAGCCGCCGGATGAAATCCCAGTTATGGGCTATCATGACCATTTCGCTGTTGGTCGAATTCTCGCCCCCGGTTTTTACCGAACAGTCGGGGACCTCGGCCAGAACGCGGTTTCGCCAGGCAGGCAACCGCTCGGCGCATTCCACGGCGGCCGCATGGGAAAAAACCATGGCTTCCAGCAGCGAATTGCTGGCCAGGCGGTTGGCCCCGTGCAGACCGGTGCAGGCGCACTCGCCGATGGCGTAGAGGTTTTCGATGGTAGTACGCCCCGAGTTGCCGGTGAGGATGCCCCCGCACATGTAATGGGCCGCGGGAACGACCGGAATGGGGTCTTTGGTGATGTCGAGTCCCAGGGATAAACATCTGCGGTGGATGTTGGGAAAACGGTTCATCAGGAATTCGGCGTCCCTGTGAGTAATATCCAGGAAGACACAGTCGTCGCCGCTATTTTTCATTTCAGTGTCTATCGCCCGCGCCACGATGTCTCGAAACGCCAGGTCTTTTAAGGGGTGATACTTCTCCATGAAGGCGCGGCCCCGCTTGTCGATCAGCCTGGCGCCTTCCCCCCGGACCGCCTCGGAGATGAGGAAGTTTTTGGCCGCCGGGTGATAAAGACAGGTGGGGTGAAACTGCACGAATTCCAAATTGGCCAGCTTGGCGCCCGCCCGGTAGGCTATGGCCAGCCCGTCTCCTGTCGCCACGTCCGGATTGCTGGTGTAGAGATAGACCTTGCCCGCCCCGCCGGTGCACAAGAGCACCGCGTTGGCCTCGAAGGTGCGAATCCGTCCCCCGGCAATATCGAAAACATAGGCGCCCCGGCAGGTGTCCTGCTGGTAGAGATCGACCGAGCCGGCTTTCATCGACTGGTGCTGGATCACAAGGTCCAGCACCATGTGATTTTCGAAGATGGCGATGTTCGGGTTGGACTCGGCGGCGGCGATCAGCACTTTTTCGACCGCCTTGCCCGTCATGTCCTGGGCATGGAGAATCCGGTTGCGGCTGTGCCCCCCTTCCCTTCCCAGATCGAACGAACTGGCGGCTGTAGCCAGGTTAAAGGCCACGCCCAGCTCCACCAGCTCCCTCACCCGTTCCGGGCCGGTTTTGACCACCAGGTCGACGATGTCGGGATGACACAGGCCGTCGCCCGAATCCAGGGTGTCCCGGACGTGGAGGTCGAACGAATCATCTTGACCGAGCACGCACGCTATTCCCCCCTGGGCATAGTTCGTGTTGGTTTCAAGCTTGTCCTTTTTTGTTACAATAGCTACGGACCCGCTCTTAGCTGCTTTGAGAGCGAACGTCAGACCGGCGATTCCGCTGCCGACGACGAGATAATCGAATTGATTTTTCATTCGGAATTCCCCATACTCGTTGTAAACTTTTATTATTAGTACTAAAGCCTGCCTGCGGCAAGTAATGTTTTGGGCCAGGGCAGGCAGGAACGGATTGCGACATGAACGGTGATCAGGGTAACGGAAAATTGCAGGCATTTACCGCCAGGACCAGCAACCTGAAGGTGATCGCACTGGATTGCGACGGGGTGCTTTTCGATTCGAAGGAGGCCAACGTCCGATTCTACAGCCACATCATGGAGAAGATCGGCGGGCCCGCCGTGCGGGCCGACCAGCACGAATACATTCACATGTACCCCGTTCGGGAATCTCTTCGCTACCTTACCGGGGCGGAAGGCCGGCAGTTCGATCTGGCCATGGAGTACCTCAAAACGATCGATTTTGGCCCATTCCACGGTTACCTGACCTGTGAACCGGGCCTGGTATCTTTCCTGCAACTGGCCAGCACCCACTTTAAGACCGCCCTGGCCACAAACCGCACGGTTTCCACCATGGAGCTTCTGCGGCAGTTCAACCTCGCGGAATATTTCCACCTCGTGGTGAGCGCTTCGGATGTGAGCAATCCCAAACCCCATCCGGAAACGATGGAGAAGATACTGGCGGTGTTCGACGTTTTACCCGGGGACGTCCTCTATATCGGCGATTCCCGGGTGGATGAAACCCTGGCGAAGGCTACCGGGGTCCATTTCGCCAGCTACAAGAACCCCTCGCTGGAAGCCGAACTGCATATCACTCATTTTCAGGAACTCGATTGTCTTTTCCCCGACCATTGCCAAAAATGAGTCTACCCGGCGGCCGGGACCGGCGCGAGGGGCAATCGGCGCCCCTCGTGCTGCTGGGTACGGTGCATTGCGATCCGGACGGATTTGTCAGGAGCCTGGCATTTTTCGAGCGCTACCAGCCGGATCTTCTCCTGGTGGAAATCAGCCCATTGGGGCTGAAATTCCGAAAAGAGCGCTCACCGAGGCTTCACGAATTGCTTCTGGAACGGGTGCGGACCGCTTCCCGAAAACTGGGCCTCGATTTCCACACCGCGATGGCGCACGCGCACATAGCCTCGATTCTTCGCCAGATAAGTCTACCTTTCGAATACCGCGCCGCTGCCGCATACGCGGAAAAAACCGGCGCGCCCCTGGCGGCGGTCGACTACTCGGGCTTTAGCCGCAAGTGGATTAAGACGTGGCCGCAGATGCTCTCCGCCCGGAATATCGAGCTTCTCCTGGGGATGGAAAACCGTGCGGTGCGGGTGTGCGCCCTCTACGCCCGCGCCGCTCGAAGGATATACGAAGAAGACGCCTTTTTCGAGGCCGGGCGTATCGATGCGCCGCTCTGGCGCCGAAGAGAAACGCTTATGGCCGGTGAAATTGCGGCCGCCCTCAAACGGTTTACTCCGCAAAGGCCCGTCTATATAGGCGGCTGGTGGCATCTTTGCCGCGGAGCGGATATAAAAACCATCCGCGATCTGCTTGGCATCCCGGAGACCTCCTGCATCCTGCTCCACCGGGCCGTATGAGCAGGACATGGCGCGGTTGTTCCTGCTCCTTTTACAATCCGCAGGTTGGGCTAAGCCGGGCTAAGCCCTGTAGGTTGGGGTGAGCATCCGCGAACCCCAACTGGATTGCGCTGTAACTAGCGCCCCGATCCATCCCATGGTCTCGCTCTTTTAAGACACAAGGTTGGGCTAAGCGAGCGCAGCCCAACAAAAACTTTTCAGAGCGGGGGAGCGTCCCCTCCGCGCCCCCCGGGATTCGGCGCCTGGCCGCGGGCCGCCGCTTATTCGTCCCATATGTCCTAAAACGTCCTATGCCTTATCTTTTTTCTTTTTTCGTTTATTCTTGACTTCTTTAGCGCCCATCCGGTATACGGACAAATTGTGATT
>JARLHP010000257.1 GCA_031292195.1 Syntrophobacteraceae bacterium | reverse complement strand
ATGGGCAAAGCCGTTTCTGCCCGGGTCCCCCGGCAGACCCTGAAAGGACGAAAAGTCCGTGGTTTGGGCTTGGCAATCCCGGCCGGCGGTCCCACCGCCACAGGGCTTCTGGTTTTGGGACCCCGGGCTGAAAGGATTCTGTTGGACCAGCCGGACCGCCTACCCTTACGACTGCCGCTATTCCGGCAGCACATGGGTACGTTATTGATGAAGGGACCTCAAATTGAGGATGGTTAAACAATTTGAACACGGGAAAATGGGCAAAGCCGTTTCTGCCCGGGTCCCCCGGCAGACCCTGAAAGGACGAAAAGTCCGTGGTTTGGGCTTGGCAATCCCGGCCGGCGGTCCCACCGCCGCGGTTATCTTTTTGCTCCTTATCGGGGTGTTGCACCCGCTTCATGCCGCCGACCCGGCCATGGTGGCCAAAGACCTTTTTTCCACAGACCGGAGGCCCCCGGCCTTACACTGCGAAGTTACGGATTCAAAAGCGGGTGGACAACCATTTTCGGTCGGCAACCTGGTGTTGGATGGCGTAATAATTCGTGACAAGGAAAAGAGGGCCGTATTGCGGATAAAGAACATCCCCGCCGGCAAGGTGGAGGGCGGCCCGGCCCCGCAGTCTCCTTTCGTGGTGATACGAGAGGGGGAAACGGTGAGAGGCTACCGGGTGATGGGCATAAAAGACAGAAGTGTTCTTCTGCAAAGGGAAGGCAAGACCTATACGGTTGATCTTTTCGCAGAGGGGAAAACGATCGCTCAGCCATAGCCTGCCCATGGTGGTGCGGTTCGACCGGAGGCCATGGAGGCGCGCCGGGGGCAACCCTGGTGGAGCTGGTGGACATCCGCGGGCGCTTGGCGCTCCCATCGCGCACCCCACAATTACCCACACATGCGCCCCCATGGAGGATGGAAATTCGCAGCGGCCTTAAGAACCGTGCTCTTGCGAGCAGGGGGCGAAATGATGACGACATGCGGTTTTAAATAGTCTTTTTACTAAATCCCCCCAGCCCCCTTTGCGAAAGGGGGGCGATTGAGCCATGCCCCTCCGCTTGAGCCATGCCCCTCCTCGCGTGTTCCTTGCCAAAGGATGCAGGGGGGGCGTCTACGGGTAATTGTGAGCTTTCCACACCCGCCGCCGCCGGCAACTCGCAACCGCGGCCCCGGGCTGCCCTCATCAGAGAAGTGGAGAAGGCAGCAACTTGACGGTCTGTCCAATTTTTTTGTCCTTGTGCTCCACAATGGCTCAAAAGTGCGATACACTTCCGGCGCCGGTTGTTTTGCGGCGCCTTTGGCACGCGGTATGTTGCCCTTCAGGTTGTAGAAAATTGCAGAGACGGCGGGGCGAGGCATGAACGACAGGGTTGGCAAAGGTTCGGCGAAGGCCATTGAAGTATCCGTTTTTCGGGCAGGCCAGGAAATTATTTCGCAGGGCTCCGGGTGTCCATACTTTTTTGTGATCCTTAGCGGGCTGGTGGTGCTCCGGCAGGGCGGCAAAAGGATCCGGTCGCTTGGAGAGCAGGATATCTTCGGCCTGGAGAGCCTGTTGTTAAAAAGACCTTCCGATTACGCGGCCGAAGCCGTGGGAAAGTGCCGGATCGCCGCATACGCGCCCGAGGTTCTCGATTATCTCATGGTGCAAAGTCCGCGGATGCTCCAAAGTCTGCTCTTTTCCATCCTGCGCCAGCTCAAGCATACGGCACTCAATCTGCTGGACTCTCCGCCGCTGAGCCTGGCGGCGGCGCAGGAGCGCTTTCATTTTTTTTCAGACGGCGAGACTATAGGGGAAGAAATGGAGAGCGGGCAAGCAGCCCTCTACCGTCTGGTCTCCACCGCGGGCTGGTTGCAGGTTACACTGGCGGGGCGGGAAATCACGCGAATCAGCCACCCCGGTGAATTTTTCGGCGCTCCCCTCTTACCCGGCAACGCCAGTGTCAGGAGCATCGGCCAAAGCGTGGTCGAAAGATACGGCGCGGGCGAGCTTGATATCATCATTAGAGATTATCCGGACTCAGCTCTTAAGATCATGCAGACAATGATCGAACGCCGCGGGGCGAAGAGTTGAGCGAAGAGCGCGCCGCCGGCGGCGCGCCATTGAAACGAGTCAGGAAACAATGTCCGAACCACTTTTGCATTCATGCGCTCCGCGCCTTTTCTACATACGCACATTCGGCTGCCAGATGAACGAATACGATTCGCTGCAGGTCCTGCGGCAGTTCACAGCCCTGGGATACGCGCCCGTAGAGGACATGGGCCGGGCCGACGTCATTTTTCTAAATACTTGTTCGGTGCGAGGCAAGGCGGAACAAAAGGTCCACTCTTTCCTGGGAAGCCTGCGACGCTTAAAGGAAGCAAAACCGTACTTGAAGATCATTGCCGGGGGGTGCGTCGCCCAGCAACTCGGTCGCAAGCTGCTCGACAGGTTCGACCACCTGGATATGGTGGTGGGTACGAGGGCGGTAAACTCCATCGGGCGTTTGCTCCAGCAGTTGGAGGAAACCGGCGCCCGGGGGGTATTCCTGGAGGACGAGGGGCACATCGGACTCGGCTTCCAGTGCGGAGAAATTCTGCCGCAAAAGGGCATAACGGCGCCGCTCACCATAATGCAGGGCTGCAACAACCATTGCGCCTACTGCATAGTGCCGAGCGTGCGGGGAGCGGAGCGAAGCAGGCGGCCCGAAGAGATCCTGGAAGAGATAGGGCTGCTCGAGCGCTCGGGAGTGCGCGAGGTCCTTCTTCTGGGCCAGAACGTCAATTCCTACGGAAGGGGCCTGGAAGAAAAGATAGACTTCTCCGGGCTGCTTCGGCGGATCGTGGCGGAGACGGGTCTTTCCCGCATAAGGTTTACCACCTCCCACCCCAAGGACCTCACCGAGGACCTGATGGACTGCTTTGCCGAACTGGGTCCTCTTTGCAAGTACCTTCATCTGCCGGTGCAAGCCGGGTCGGACCGCGTGCTGGCCCGTATGAACAGGCGCTACACCGCCGCCGCATACCTGGAAAAGGTCGACCGGCTGCGCCGGCTTTGTCCGGAAATAGCTTTGAGCTCCGATGTGATCGTGGGCTTTCCGGGCGAATCCGAAGAGGACTTCAGAAAGACTATGGAACTGATAGAAGAAGTCCGGTTCGATAATCTTTTCTCCTTCCGCTATTCGGACCGGCCGGGCACCCGGGCGACGGCGTTTGAAGACAAGGTGGAGGCGCAGACAGCGGCTGGCAGGCTGGCCGAACTCCAGGGGCGCCAGGCGGAGATCTCGCTTGGCAAAAACCTGGCCGAAGTCGACGCAACCCGGGAGGTGCTGGTGGAAGGGCCGAGCAAAGCCTCCAACGGGCAGATGACCGGGCGCACCTCTCAAAACAAGATAGTGAACTTCGATGGTCCCTTGTCGGCCACGGGCAAGATTCTAAGGGTAAGAATCAGTGTTGCCTATTCCCACTCCCTGAAAGGAGAACCGCTCTGAGGGCGGCGGGGAAAAAGGTCGATAATTGCCCGCTTCGCCTTGCTTCCCTCCATGGTTGGGGTTATAGTGTGAGGTAAGGTCTGCCTGTTGGAAACCTCATGACCACCGACTCTGCCAAATCCAGCGCCGGGGGGACGCCGGGCCAATGTTTGGAGGTGAGCATGTTCAAGCAGATGAAAGTAACCGGACTGGTGATGGATCCCCATTCGAACACCCCCATCCTGGTGCTCAAAGACATTGCCGACGATACGACACTTCCGATCTGGATAGGTCTGCTCGAGGCCACGGCAATCGCCACGGAATTGGAAAACATACAGTTTCCGCGTCCCATGACACATGATCTCATCCGTAGTCTATTCGAGCACTTGAACGTGAAGGTGGAACGTATCGAGGTCTGCGAGCTGAAAAACAATACCTACTACGCCCTGATCCATATCCGAAACGGCGAAGAACTAAGCACCATAGACTCGCGGCCTAGCGACGCCATCGCCATTGCGCTCCGCACGAATGCTCCCATTTTTGTCAAAGATGAGGTGATTTCCAAGTATCTGCGCTCCGATGAGTCCAAGCCCTCCTTTGACGAGAGAAACAAGGAGCAGTGGAGCGACATGCTCGACAAGCTCGATCCTTCCGATTTCAGCAAGTACAAGATGTAAATAAAAGAATTAAAGTGAGGAGGAATCGGAGCCGTTTTCTTGATTACGCCGATTCCATCCCTTAGTCCCTGGGGGGGGGAATAGACGCCCGTGCGCTCCGTTCGCCTTTGTCTCGACTTCTACTATTTTATGGAGGGGACCGTGAAGTTGGATTCCGCGCGTTTGGCGGGTCTTATCGAAGTTGCCGCCGGCAGGCGCCAGGCGGAGCTTTGCATAAAGGGATGCCGCCTGGTAAATGTATTTACCGGAGAGATCGAGGAAAAAGACCTGGCCGTTCACGACGGCTTCATTGCCGGCGTGGGCGACTACGAGGGCCAGTGGACTGTTCGGGCCGACGGAATGTTTGTAAGTCCCGGCTTTATAGACGGGCACATTCACATCGAGAGCTCTCTTTTAAGCCCTGCCAATTTTTGCGCCGCGGTGCTGCCGTGGGGTACGAGCGCGGTGGTCGCAGACCCCCACGAAATCGCAAACGTGCTCGGTCTGGAAGGTATCCGGTACTTTGTGCGGTGTGCTCGAAATATTCCGCTGGATATTTTTCTCAATCTGCCCAGCTGTGTGCCCGCCTCTCCTCTGGAGACCTCCGGGGCAAACCTGAGGGGTGTTGACCTCGCGTCCATGCTGCCGGACGAACATCTGCTGGGCCTGGGGGAAATGATGAACTTTCCGGGCGTAATAGGGGCCAACGCCGAGGTTATCGACAAACTGGTGCTTTTCCAGGAGTCGGTAATGGACGGGCACTGCCCCGGTATATCGGGAAGGGACCTGAACGCTTATGTTGCCGCGGGGATCGGTTCGGACCACGAGTGTACGACCGCCCGGGAAGCCGCCGAGAAGCTTGCGCGCGGCATGGCGGTCATGATTCGCCAGGGAAGCCAGTCCAAAGACCTCGAAGAACTTATCTCGGTTGTAAACGATCACACCTGGCCCCGCTGCATGTTCGTATCCGACGACGTACACGCCGACGATCTGGTGAACAAAGGCCATATGAACGCCGTAGTCAATGCGGCGATGTCTTTTGGCATGGACCCCGCGCGGGCCATCGCCATGGCGTCCTGGACCCCCGCCGGCTTTTTCCGCCTGCAAAGACGGGGGGCGCTTGCGCCGGGATATGTGGCCGACTTCAGCCTCAGTGCGACCCTCAACCCCTGGAACCCGGTGCGGGTCTTCAAAAATGGAATCGAAGTTGCCCGTGAGGGCCAAATGCTGGCCGCCTGCAACTGCTGGCGCGTGCCCCCCCCGCCCGAGCACCCTATGCGTATCGAACTCATCGCCCCGCAACATTTGCGGGTGCCCGCTCAAAGAAAAAAAATGCGGGTAATCGAAGTGCTGGAGGCCACGCTTTTTACCCGCAAGCTTTCGATGTATCCCAAGGTTGAAAACGGATGCGTGGTCAGTGACATCGAGCGGGACGTGCTGAAAGCGGCGGTCTACAACCGGTACGTTGCCGGGGCCAGGCCGGCGGTGGGGTTCGTTCACGGCCTGGGACTAAAAAAGGGGGCCATCGCCACTTCCGTTGCCCACGATTCGCATAACGTTATCGCGGTGGGCGTTTCAGATGAGGATATCATTGCAGCGGTTTCCGCCCTGAAAGAGAGCGGGGGGGGGATGGTGGCGGCCTGTGAGGGCACGGTCGAAATTCTGCCGCTTCCCATTGCCGGGCTCATGTCGCCACTCCCCGCCCCGGAAGTGTCCGAAAAGCTGAAAAAGCTCAAGACCTGCGTAAGAGATTGGGGGGCAAAGCTGGACAACCCTTACATGGCCCTCTCCTTTTTGTCTCTTTCGGTCATCCCGGAGTTGAAACTCACCGATCGGGGACTTGTCGAAGTCTCCAGGTTCGCTCATGTGGACTTGTTCGAATGAGATGATTAAATGTGTTTTCCCAATTTTAATTATGATGGAGGATTTCCAATGAGTGTTCTTTCCTGCCAATCGGTCAGTGATGTGGTCAATTTCGCTATTGAAAAAGAAGAAAAAGCGATGCAGTTTTACCGGGAATGCGCCGAGCGCGCCAAAAACCCGGGGATAAAGGAATTCTTCCGGGAAATGGAAGCCGAAGAGAAGAGCCACCGGGACATGCTCAAAAACCTCGACGCTTTGAACCTCGACAGCGTGAAGCTGCAGAAAGTTGAAAACCTCAAGATCAGCGACTACCTGGTCGAAGTGACTTTTTCCGAAAGCGGTTCCTACCAGGAGGCCCTCATCATTGCCATGAAGAAGGAAGAAAAAGCCATGGCATTTTACGCCGGCTGGAAAGACAAATGCGTCGAGGAGAAGGCTTCCAAGCTTTTTCAGGTTTTGGCAAACGAAGAAGAAAAGCACAAACGAAAGCTGGAAAGGCTCTACGACGAGGACATCCTTAGCTGGGATTAAGAGCGGGAAATATCCACCGCAGAGACGCAGCGAGCGCTGAGAGAAATACTCAAACAAAGTAGTGCGGTTTTCTCGGCGCTCTCTGAGTCTCCGCGGTAGATTCGAGCTTTCCCGTGGCGAGGAACTCGCTTCCAGGCGGATGACTCTGTGGTCGATAGCGTTTATAATACACTCTGGATTCTATGTGACTGTACTAACTTCAACTTGTGTGTAAAGGGTGTCCGATGCATGGCGAACCTCCCAACTTTCCGGATCAGGAGACTCTTGAAAAAGAGCTAAGCGATTACCTCTCAAAAAAATATGGTTATCGCATCAAGGTCATCTCTCCAATGATGGCGACCGAGCATACCCAGGAACCCGGCGATGGTGTGAAGAAACCGGGCGGAATCGAGTCCATAAGGTTCGATATGAAGCCCGAGGAACTCGAAGCCTACCTGGACCGCTATGTGATCCGCCAGGATGAACCGAAGGCGGTTCTGGCCACCAAGGTATGCACTCACTATAACCGGATCAGGTACGTCAAGAGCATCGCCCGGTTTGGGACCGAACCGATGGTCGGAAGGATAAAGAACAATATCCTTCTGATCGGCCCGACCGGTGTGGGCAAGACCTACCTGGTCAAGCTGATCGCCCAGAAGCTGGGGGTGCCTTTCGTTAAGGGCGACGCCACCAAATTCAGTGAAACCGGCTACGTGGGCGGCGACGTCGAAGATCTGGTGCGGGAGCTGGTGATCCAGGCCAACGAGGACATCGAACTTGCCGAGCATGGCATAATCTACGTAGACGAGATCGACAAGATAGCCTCCTCGCAGCACCTGATCGGCCCCGACGTCTCCAGGACGGGGGTCCAGAGGGCGCTTCTAAAACCCATGGAGGAGACCGAAGTGGACCTCAAGGTGCCCCATGACCCGATCTCCCAGATGCAGGCCATCGAGCAATATCGGAAGACCGGAAAACGGGAAAAGCGCACCGTCAATACGAAAAATATTCTCTTTATCATGAGCGGGGCTTTCAACGGTCTGGGCGAGATTATCAAAAAGCGGCTTCAAAAGCAGGAAATCGGATTCGGCGCCCAGGTGCAAAGCCGTGATAGCGAGATTCGTTTTTTAAAGGATGTCAAGGCCGAGGACCTGATTCAATTCGGGTTTGAAAGTGAGTTCGTGGGGCGGCTGCCGGTGGTTACGGTCCTCGAACCGCTGGAAGTGGGGGATTTGTTCGATATTTTGAAAAACCCCAACAACCCGATTATAAATGCCAAGAAGGAAGATTTCCGCAGCTACGGCATAGACATCAAGTTCGAAGGGGAATCGCTGCGTATAATCGCCGAGAGGGCTTTTCTGGAGAAAACCGGCGCGCGCGGTTTGGTAAGCGTGATCGAAAGGGTGGTGCTTCCCTTTGAAAAAAAGCTCCCCTCATCGCCGATTCGCCATCTTGCCGTTACGGCCGATATCGTCAGAAATCCTGAAGAGGAACTGGAAAGGCTGCTCGAGGCCCCATTTGTTGGAAATTTCGAGATATACCGGAGTCTGGTCGAACAGGAAACAGCGGTTGTTCGAGAAAACGTATTGAAGGCCAGAAGAGAGTTCGCCGAGAATTATCCGCTCATTTTCACGCCAGACCGGACAGAGCTGGTGATAAACCATCACGTCAAGACCGGTATTGCCCCGGAGGCGGTTTTCGGGGAGGTCCAGTCTCTCTACAACCAGGTCAGGATGTTCGAGTCCGGTTTTTATGAAAAACACGGGTTCAAGGTTCATTTCAACGAACAGGCCATCAACGAGATCCTGTTTGAGGCGCTGCAGCAAAACGAAAGCGCCACCGACATATGCAACAGGATTTCGGTTGACTACGACTACGGGTTCCGGTTGATCGCGGAGCGAAGCGGGCGCACCCAGTTCATCATACCCAAGGAGGCGGTGGTCGACCACCAGAAGTACCTCGACGAGTTGATCCGGGAAAGTTACAAGCAATATCCCCTGAGACCGGGTGAGCTTTCCAAAGAGAGGTAGGGCCGGCCATTACCATTATGGGAGAAACGGGTCATTGTGGGAGCCCCGGTAAGCATGACCATGCCACCCATCCTACGCTAGCCCCGGGGGTCCTGTAGGATGGGTGAAACGCAGTGAAACCCATCTGTTTGGCGCGACGTTTCTCAGCCCTACAAACACCAACAGAGCGGCCCCGGTTTTAGTGTGGGAGGAAGCCGGGGTGGAGGTGCAGGCAGGGACCAACAAGCCCGGCTCATCTTTACTTTGAGGCCGCCGGGCGTTAAACTCCGTCACTTGAATTCGATCATAGAAACATTTCCCGCCCTTACCGGGCAATCGTACAATTAGTATCGGGGAGCACATGATAGGCATATCGAAACTCTACTGCGGCACGGTCGAGCCGTCCGACGCCCTGCGCTACGGGCGCCACAGCGGCAAACTGCCCTCTCATCTTCTGCAGTTTTCAGCGGACAAAACGCCCGTGGTGGTCTGGAATGTAACCAAGCGATGCAATCTGAAGTGCATTCACTGTTATGCGCATGCCACGGAGGAAGGGGCACGCGACGAGCTTTCCACCAGCGAGGGCAAGGCCCTTATCGACGACCTGGCCGCTTTTGGCTCCCCGGTGGTCCTTTTTTCGGGCGGTGAACCCCTGGTGCGGCCGGACCTGCTCGAACTGGCCCGGTACGCGGTGGAAAAAGGAATGCGGGCGGTCATTTCGACCAACGGGACCCTGATCGATTCCAAAATCGCCGGCGAGTTAAAGCAGGTCGGTCTATCTTACGTCGGGGTGAGCCTGGACGGGCTGGGTGAGGTCAACGACCGGTTCCGAGGGGTCAAGGGCGCCTTCGACCGGGCGCTAAACGGCATCAAGGCGTGCCGGGACGCCGGCATCAAGGTCGGCCTCCGCTTCACCATGAACAGGCTGAACGTTGCCGAGATCCCGGGGATATTCGATCTTTTGGAGGAATACGACATCCCCAGGGTTTGCTTCTATCACCTCGTATACGCGGGGCGCGGAAGCGAGTTGATAAAGGAAGACCTCTCCCACCGGGAAACCCGGGAGGCGGTCGACCTGATAATCGAGCGGACCGCGGACCTGCACCGCCGGGGCAAGCCAAAGGAAGTTTTGACGGTGGACAATCACGCCGACGGCCCCTATCTCTACCTGAGGATGGTGCGGGAGAACTCGCCCCGGGCCAAAGAGGTCCTGGAACTGCTGGAGATGAACGAGGGCAACAGTTCCGGGCGCGGGATAGGGTGTGTCAGCTGGGATGGGACCGTGCATGCCGACCAGTTCTGGCGGCATTATTCTTTCGGGAATATAAGGAAGCGCAAATTCAGCCAAATCTGGACCGATATGTCCGACCCGCTGATGATGCGGTTAAAAGACAAGAAGCTCTATGTGAAGGGGCGCTGCGCCGAATGCCGATGGCTGCCCGTTTGCGGGGGGAACTTCCGGGTTCGGGCCGAAGCGGCCTCCGGAGACCTGTGGGCTTGTGATCCGGCCTGCTATCTAAGCGACGAAGAAACGGCCCAATAGAGCATCATCCCAGACCGCGGCTCCGGGAATTTCAATATCTCCCCAAAATAACCATTGCCTCCGGAGTGGAATTGTAATCTTATGACCGTCTGTCGAAATTCATTTTGAAGTCCGGGCCATATCCATCCGGAACCGGGGGATAAACCGGTCAAAAGGCGGGAGAGCGATAGTGGACGCAGTGTTTAATGCCCAATCGGTGGTTGTAATTGGTGTTTCCGAAGCCCCTGACAACCTCGGTAAAAATGTGGTGGCCAACCTGGTCAATTTCGGATACCAGGGCAAAATTTACCCTGTCGGCCCCCGAGGCGGCGAGATTTGCGGCCTGAAGGTGTGGCGCTCGGTCCGCGAATTGCCCGCAAAGGCCGAACTGGCCGTTATCCTGACGCCGGCGCGCCTGGTAAACGAAATGCTGGTTCAATGCGGGGAGAATGGAATTCGCGCGGCGGTGATCGAAACGGCCGGCTTCCAGGAAAGCGGACAGGAACAAGGAGAAACGCTCGAACTCCAAATCATGGAAACGTGCCGCAGGTTTGGCATCCGTTTTGTCGGCCCCAATTGCGTAGGCACCGCCAATACGGCCAACTGCCTCTACACGCCCTTCATGCTTTACGCCTCCCCCTACCGGAGGGGCAAGATCGGCGTATTCGCTCAAAGCGGCGGAGTGGGGCTTTCCATGGCCGAAAGGCTTTGCCGCTCCGGGGCGGGCATAAGCAAGTTTGTGAGCATGGGCAATAAACTCGACTTCAATGAAGCGGACTACCTGGCCTTCCTCCTGGACGATCCGGATACCGAAATCATATACCTTTACCTGGAAGGTTTCAAAAACGGCCGGGCCTTTGCGGAACTGGCAAAGCGGAGCACCAAGCCGATCGTTTTGCACAAGTCCAACACCAGCCCCGCCAGTCTGACCATTGCCCATTCCCACACGGCGGTCCTGGCCGCGGACGACCAGGTGGTGGAGTCGGTCTGCCGTGAATGCGGCATCCTCCGTGTCCATTCCCTCTCGGAAGCCCTGGCGGTGCTCAAGGGGTTGTCGCTGCCGCCGCTAAAAGGCAGGAACCTGGCCGTCATATCGCGCTCGGGAGGCCATGCGGTGGTGATAGCAGACGCCTGCTCGGCCCGCGGATTCCATCTGCCCCCGCTTGACAGCCGCATCATAGACTACGCCCAAAGCCGCACCCGGGCCGGGGTCATTCGGCTGGGAAATCCGCTGGATCTCGGGGATATCTACGATATTCCCTTCTATTCCAAGGCGGTGGAAATGGCGCTCGCCCAGGACAACATCGACGGCGTGGTGTTCATGCACGTCTCACAGATGATGGTCGAGGGGCAGGCCTCGCGAGATTTACTGGAAAACCTCACGGTGCTTTCCCGAAAGTCCGGCAAACCCGTGGCCACTGTGGTGGAAATCCCGTTCCAGGAGCGCGTGCTTCTCGAACAAAACTCGGCCACGCCCTTTTTCCTCGACCCGGTGGAAGCCGTGGAGGCCCTGGCCATCCAGCTGAAAGGCCATAAGACCAACCCGGCTGTGCGGGCCACAATCGAGTCGACCGGGTCCCTATCGGTTGAGCCGCCTGCGGACAGTGCCGTCGCAAAAATAGAAAAAATAGAGAAGTGGTTTTCCGAAATTGACAGCAAGAATCGACAGCCGTTGCTTCACGAAGCGCTGAATTTGATCGAACTTGCCTACATACCGACAGTACCGTGGCGCATGGCGGGCGACCTGGAAAGTGCGGTGGAAGCCTGCGAGGCTCTGGGCTTTCCGGTGGCCCTCAAAGCGGTTGCCCCCTCCCTTCTGCACAAAAGCGACAAGGGGGCGATAGGGCTGGCCATCTCCGATGAGGATTTGCTTCGAAGCGAGTGGCGCAGGCTGTGGAATATATCCGGCGACATTACGGGCATCGTGGTGCAAAAGATGGTCCCCACGACAAGGGAACTGGTGGTCGGAGGTAAAAACGACCCCTCCTTCGGACCGGTAGTACTCACCGGTCTTGGGGGGATCATGGTGGAGGTCTTAAAAGACGTGAGCATCCGCCTTGCGCCCGTAGACGCCGAGGCGGCCCTGGAGATGCTGGGCGAGCTTTCCGGCAGCCGCATACTCGGCAGGTTCCGGGGCATGCGTGAAGCCGATCTGAAAGCGGCCGCCCGTATACTGGCGCAAACCTCCCAGCTGATGAGCCGTTTCCCGCGGATACGCGAAATCGATTTGAACCCGGTTAGCCTTGGAGCTGACGGAGAAGGCGCCGTGGCCCTGGACGCCAGGGTGCTGATCGATCGGGT
>JARLHP010000256.1 GCA_031292195.1 Syntrophobacteraceae bacterium | reverse complement strand
TGGCCCGGACACACACTCTCCGGGGAGCGAAGCGCCGCGAGGAATCGGTAGGAACATTTCGTAGAACTCCACACGTCCCTTCCAAATGTTGTTGAGATAAGCGCCTCAACTGGGGTCGGTGCTGCTCTTTTAGAGCGACGTTCCTGATCCCGGAGCGACGTTCCTGATCCCGGAGGGATCAAAGCCATTAGCCGGGGGTTGAGGCCGTGAGGCCGATACCCCCGGAAAGGAACGAAAAAGAAGGAGACGCCCCCGTAAGGGGTCGCAGATCAGAACCATCAATCAAGATATTTCTGATCCTATTGAATCCCCGCCTTTTCGGGGAATTCGACAAATTCCTCACACAATGACTGGAATCGGTGACGCTCTTGCTGGTTGCAGATGTATTTGCGCACGGCAACGCGACCCGTGGCGCTCACGGTGAAAGGCCGAGTGAGGTATTACCGGGCCAAATCTCGCCGTCCTTCGCAGCCGGGAATCACAAAACGGCCTCCAAACAATCTCCGCACGCACACTACCCGGTGGGCTCAGCGAGGGCAAGGCGCAGTCCACTTTCGCGACTTCGCGCCTTCGCGTGATAAAACCTTACGACGCGCCGACCTGCCGGCAGCGACCCGTTGCCGGAAGCAATTAAATGACTATCAAGATTATAGAAGGATTGTCGAAGGGAAAGGAGACACGATTATGAAAAAAATATTCGCGGTAAGTCTATTCCTGGCGTTCTTGGTTTTTTCCGGTCTTGCAACTGCGTCGCCGTATGGGAGCCCGGCGGCATTGAACCCGATGTGCTCCTGCTGCCTACACCCGCAGATCGTTAGCTGCACCACCGATCAGCGAGTTTTCACCAATCCTCACTCAGGTTGGGTGACCATGCCCGTGGAGACTCAATTTGTGCGCTGCTCAGCACGGCTCTAACCGGACAGGGACAGTATCTCACCATTTCAGGCGGGGCCGGCCCAACCGCCCCGCCCCACATCCCCTTGGCCCTCTGCAGCACGTACAGCCCGCGACTGCACCCCTATTTTTTTTCGAGCCCCCGGGCAATATAGTCGTAGAGTTGCCTGCTTTGGGCGTCGGATATGGTCGATGGCCGAAAAGAGGGCATTAGCCCGCGGGAGCCGTCGGGCTCGGTCGGCCTGCGAATAAACCGGTTGAACGTGTCGAAGTCGGACAATTTCGGGGAACCCATTACCGGGCGATTATGCTGGACAACGTTACTTCCGCCGGGGTGGCAGCCGGCGCATTTGACCTTGAACAATCGCTCCCCGGCCTTGAGGCCATCTCCGCCCGTGCCTCCCCGGGCCGAACAGACCACACCCCCCGTAACGGCCAACCAGACAACTGCCAGGCAGCTCACCGCTTTTCGCATCGCAACATCCTCCTTGGCGCCGGAATTAACATTATATTTGTCCTGGTAAAATTCATTACCTTAGTAAGACTGCTCAGATCATAATGCCATATCAGTTCATAATGCCATACAGGAACGTGTCCTGCTAACCCAAACGCCGGGGGGAAAGTCCATGAAACACCACATTCTATGCATCAACAGCGGTTCTTCGTCCATGAAGTTCGCTTTGTACCGCATGGATGATTGCGAGGAACTGGTGGTCGAAGGCGCTGTGGAAAGGATCGGCCTGCCCGGTGGATGGCTCTGGATAAAAGATTCCAGGGGCAGCCGTCTGTGCGACAACCATGATGATTTTGCGGCCCACAGCGATGCGGTGAAGGCCATGTTCTCCCTAGCCATGGGAAAACTTGGCCTCCCGGCGCCTGACGGCGTAGGCCACCGGCTGGTGCACGGCGGACCCGACCACGTACGGCCCGAGAGGATCACCCCCGAACTCACGCAAACGCTTAGAACCATCATTTCGCTTGCCCCCCTGCATCTTCCCGGCGAGATCAAAGGTATAGACGCCGTCGCCGAACACTACCCCGGCATCGGCCAGGCGGCATGTTTCGACACGGCCTTCCACTGTTCCATGCCGGAGATCGCCAGGCTTCTGCCCGTCGTACGCAGCCTCAGGCATGAAGGGGTCTACCGTTACGGCTTCCACGGCCTGTCCTACGAATATGTGGTCCGCACCCTGAAGCACGACCTGCGTGGCCGGGCCATAATCGCCCATTTGGGAAACGGAGCCAGTATGGCCGCGCTCCTCGATGGACAGCCACGCGACACCACCATGGGGCTTACCGCCCTGGGCGGGCTGATGATGGGCACAAGGTGCGGGGACCTCGATCCCGGGCTGCTGATTTATCTCATGGACGAAAAGGGCTACGACGCCCGCCAGCTCGAGCGGCTGCTCCACTACCGTTCAGGACTCCTGGGGGTATCGGGCCTTAGTTCCGACATGAAAACGCTCCTGGAAAAGAGCGCTTCCGAACCCCATGCCGCCCAGGCCGTCGAATTGTTCTGCTACATCGCCCGCAAGCATATCGGCTCTCTTACCGCCGCCCTTGGCGGAATCGATACCCTGGTGTTTACCGGCGGCATAGGTGAGCGGGCCGCGCAGGTCCGCTGGATGATCTGTACGGGCCTCGAATATCTGGGCATCCACCTTGACTCCCCAAAAAACGACGCCCACCAGGCCGTTATTTCCATGCAAAATTCCCCCTGCGCCGTACGGGTAATCCATACCAACGAAGATCTGATGATAGCCAGGCACACCCGGGACCTGCTCTTCGGGCCCGGTTAGTAAAGGAGTTGCCCCTATGCGTCCTATGCATTTCCGGATGGCGACTATTTACTGCCTGTTACTACCTGAGATCCGCTACTCGGCACTAACTATTTTCCCCGGAAGGCTCTATAATCCCCCATCCACAATCAGCTCCGAAATGAGTGTGAATGGACAAGGCCGATATCTGTTGATTCCGCATGGAGTTTGGTCTAGGTACTAGCGGAAGGCTATGGATGCTATTGGAGTGGGAAAATGACTGAGAATAATCCCGGAGAAGAAAAGAAAAAGGCCGTCCGCGCCCAGATCCGCAACGGCGTCGCGGCTCTTGTAATCCTCATAGTCATGATGCTTTGGCTTTCCGGGGCCTTTGTCAGAAAGATCGGACCGGAGTCCGCCGATTCCCGAACAGCCGAGCATTCCGCGAAGTCCACCCTGCCAACGGCCAAAGTAGAGCTCCAAACATTTCCTTTGATCATCGAACAGGTCGGGGCCGTCCGGTCAAGAAGCGAAGCGCAGGTCAGCAGCCATCTCATGGCCCAGATCCGGGACATACGAGTGGAGCCCGGTGACCTGGTCCATGGACCCGAGGACGGCGGTGCGCCCACAGTCCTTGCCACCCTTGACGACAGGACGGTCGAGGCCAAGCTCGGGCAGGCCCGGTCGCAGGTCGTTGCGCTGGAGGATGCGGTCGTTGCCGCCAGGGCAAACGTGCAAAAGGCCGCATCGGATTACCGCCGTTACCAAAACCTTTTAAAAAACGGCGCAACCACCGCCCAGCGGGCCCAGTACGCCAGGACCGAGCGAGACGTGGCCACCGCGGATGTGGCCCGGCTGCAGGCCCAGAAGAAACAGTCCGAGGAGGCTGCAAGGGAAGCGAAGGTGATGCTCGGCTATACCGTGATCACAGCGCCCTTTTCCGGCCGCGTAGTGAAAAAGATCCTGGACGTAGGGGACATGGCCGCCCCCGGACGGCCCCTTTTTTTCATCGATTCCCCATCCCGGGCCGAAATGCATGCGGTCGTCTCCGAATCCATCCTCTCTTCTCTTCAGATCGGCCAGCAGATCGAGGTGGGCATCGACGCCCTCCACCGCAAGACCATGGGCACGATAAGGGAAATAGTCCCGTCGGCCGACAATTCCACGCGCACGGTCCTGGTCAAAATCACCCTGCCCGCCTCGGCCGACCTGGTCAGCGGAATGTTCGCCAGGGTATTCGTTCCGTGCGGCGTCTACCATGCGCTCGTAATACCCGCCAGGGCGGTCAGGGAAGTCGGCCAATTGTACCTGGTCGACACTGTTGATGCCCAAGGCGCCATCGAAAGGAGATTCATCCGGCCGGGTAAGACCAGGGGCGACCTGGTCGAGGTGCTCTCGGGTCTAAAAGCCGGTGAGGAGGTCGTGGTTCCGTGACGGAGGTCAAACAGCACAAAGGAATGACCCGGATTGTCACCACATTTCTCCAGGGCAACCTCTCGGTCATCCTCATTCTCATCAGCCTGATCGTTGGCGTGGTGGCCATCGCGGTTACCCCTCGCGAAGAAGACCCGCAGATCGTCGTCCCCATCGCCGACATACTGGTCAATATGCCCGGGGCCTCGGCCCGCGAGGTGGAACGCCAGGTTGCCACCCCCCTGGAAAAACTGCTCTACCAGATAGACGGGGTGGAGTACGTCTATTCCACCAGCTACCCCTCTCAGGCCGTCGTGACGGTCCGCTTTTACGTCGGAGAGGACCGGGAGCGCAGTTGGATAAAGCTCTACAACAAGATAAACTCCAATCTGGATCTCGTGCCGCCCGGAGTTACCGGTTGGGCTGTAAAGCCGGTTGAAATCGACGATGTCCCCCTCATCAATCTCACCCTCTACAGCGCCCGCTACTCCGATTACGTGCTCCACCGTCTGGCCGAAGAACTCGAAACCAGGCTGCAAGGGGTTAAAAACGCGGGCAAAACCTATCTCATCGGGGGAAGGCGCAGGCAGATAACCGTCCATCTATCCCCGCAGCGCATGGCGGGAAGAGCCATTGGCATAGACGCTGTCGAAAGGGCGATAAAAGGCGCAAACGGTTCCCTGCCCGCCGGCAGCCTGATCCATGGCGACAGTGTGGTCGAGTTGCACGCCGGGCGTTTTCTAACCTCTGCCGACCAGGTCAAAAACCTCGTGGTGGGCGTCCGGGACATGAAACCGGTCTTCCTGAAAGATATTGCCTCAGTGGGGGACGGGCCGGATGAGCCGGATAGCTACGTCCGGATTTCCTTTGCCAAAAGGGCCTTTTCCCACATGGACCGGGCGGCGCATGGAGGCCCAAGGCCTCCCGACATCAAATCGGGCGCCGATTACCCGGCCGTAACGGTGGCCGTCGCCAAGCGAAGGGGAACCAACGCGGTGTGGGTGGCCGAGGAGGTCCAAAAGGAAGCCAAAGCCTTCGCCCGGACCGCGCTGCCCGAAGGCGTCCACCTCCGGGTCACTAGGGACTTCGGACAGACCGCCGATGCGAAGGTCAACGACCTGATGGAAGACCTGGTGGTCGCCATCATAATCGTGGTGCTGCTCCTCTCCTACTCCCTGGGCTGGCGCGAAGGCATCATCATCGCACTGGCCGTCCCGGTCACCTTCAGCATCACCCTTATCGTAAATCTTCTATGCCATTACACCATCAACCGAGTGACCCTCTTTGCGCTCATTCTCGCCCTGGGACTGGTCGTCGACGACCCCATAGTGGACGTGGAAAATATTCATCGCCATTTTGCGATGCGCAACCAAAGTCCTTTCGACGCCATTGTAAGCGCGGTAAACGAAGTCCGCCCCCCCATCATCCTGGCGACCCTGGCGGTCATAATCTCTTTTTTGCCCATGTTTTTTATCACCGGCATGATGGGTCCCTACATGGCGCCCATGGCCCTTAACGTTCCGGTGGCCATGCTGGCAAGCCTCCTGGTAGCCTTTACCATAACCCCCTGGCTCTCCCTGCACATGCTCAAAGGCAGCTATGAACACCCCGTTCACAAACCGTACAACATCGAAGAAGACCACCTTTTCAAAATCTACAGCCGGGTCCTGGGCCCACTGTTCAAAAGCCGAAAACTTCGCATGGCGCTCCTCGCGGTGATCGGCATTCTCATGGCCTTCGCCGTGTTGCTGGTGTTCACCGGCCGGGTGCCCCTCAAAATGCTCCCCTTCGACAACAAGAACGAACTCGATGTGGTGATCGACATGCCCGAAGGCACCTCGCTGGAGACCACTCAGGCCGCGGCCGCCGATATTTCCAACTATTTCCTGCGTCTGCCCGAAACCACCGACGTGACCAGCTATTCCGGAACCGCCAGTCCCATGGACTTTAACGGCCTGGTGCGCCACTACTATCTGCGGCAGGGCCCCCGCTATGCCGACGTCAGGGCGAATTTCATAGACAAGGAATACCGGCGGGACCAGAGCCACGCCACAGCGCTCAGGATTCGAGACGCTCTAACCGACATAGCGCGCCGCGACGGGGCAAGGATTCAGATAGTTGAAAACCCGCCCGGTCCTCCCGTGCTCGACACCCTGGTGGCCGAAGTCTACGGAGAGCTGGGGGAACCCTACGGCCGGCTCGTAAATGGCGCCAAAGTGGTCCGCTCCATCATGCAAAAGACCCCGGGGGTGGTGGATGTGGACGATTTCCTGGTCGCCCCTCAAAAGAAGACCATTTTCAAGGTCGACCGGGTAAAGGCCGCTCTTGACTCCATATCGGACATGGAAATCGTCCGGGCCCTCCAGGCCACGGTCCTGGGCTCCGACCCGGGTGCCCTCATGATCGATAACGAGGTCCGACCCGTCTCTATCCAGCTTCGCCTCCCCAGGAAGGAACGGGCCGTCCAGGCCGACCTGATGCAGCTCATGATCACCGGTCCCGCTGGGCAGCAGGTGTTTTTGTCCGACCTCGGCTCTTTTGTCGATACGACCATCGACCAGCCCATCTATCACAAAAATCTTCAACCCGTCGTCTACGTTTTCGGCGATACCGCCGGGCTTCCTCCACCCAACGCCGTACTCGAACTGGAAAAGAAAATCGCGCAGGTCCCGGCCCTAAAAGATCTGAACGTGGTCTGGTCGGGTGAAGGGGAATGGTTCATCACGATTCGCGTGTTCCGCGACCTGGGGATAGCCTTCGGCATAGCCGTCCTCGGAATCTACATCCTGCTGCTCTACCAGACCCAGAGTTACCTCCTACCGGCCATCCAGCTGATCGCCCTGCCTCTTTCGGTGATAGGCATCCTGCCCGGCTTCTGGCTGCTAAACCTTCTTACCGCTCATTCCGTGGGCGGATGGGCCAACCCGGTCTTTTTCACCGCCACCGCCATGATCGGAATGATCGCGCTTTCCGGTATCGCCACCAGAAACTCCATTCTTCTCATCGAGTTCGTAGAGGAGCGCAAAAAGGAAGGAAAGCCCCTGAAAAGATCGCTGATCGAAGCCGGGACGCTCAGAACGCGGCCCATACTTCTTACCTCGCTTGCCGCCATGCTCGCCGCCTGGCCGATCAGCCTCGACCCGGTCTTTTCCGGCCTTGCCTGGGCCTTGATCTTCGGCATAGCGGTCTCCACCTTTTTCACCCTGATCGTTGTGCCCGTTGTCTACTTCATGGCCTACGGGGATAAAGATGGCGGGACGGGCGCCTCCCTCGAACATTGAAAAAAACTAAAAACCCCACCTCACCGGGACGAAGGACAAAAGAGCGGGGGCTGGGTGGACATGCGCCCCCCGCACCCCCACAGGGTCCGGCACGCGGGCTTTCAGCCCGCGACCGGGACGCCGGCGCCGCTCAAAGCCCCAAAAATCTCTTCTAGCATGCTTAACACAGACAACACCGCCCCCCTCCGGCAGGCAACTACCCATGCTCCGCTTTCAAGGTTCCTCATCGACTTTGCACAGACAAAACCGGGGGAAGCGGATCGGTCAGGTCAGTAATGCCTGACAGACTTGGCCTTTAGCACCGAACCCAGATCGAATCCACATCTGTAAACCTCCCGGGAAAGACACCGATTGATGAGCGGCAAGTAGCGGATATCGCGTTAAAAGCAGCAATTGACCTAATATTAACTTTTATACTAAAGTTAATATTGCGGAGGAACGCGCTACGTGGCTTCAGGAAGGTGAGGTCGTGTCCCGTCAAACTTCACGAATGAAATGGAAATGCAAATCGCTGTGGCGGGAGAGCGAACTACGTATAGAGGAGAGATTTATTTAATGTCATCTTAATTTCGACCGTGGAGCAGTCACGCATCAAACTGCTGCTGAGACCTTCCAAGGCATCCGAGCATACAACTGAGTGGACCTCAATTTAGCGCCGCCCTGCCCTTCATGCATGTCAACGACATGGACATACCTCGCGATTTTTCCCATACTTGCTCAGGAGATGGTGAAAAAGCCCTTGACAGCATGCACAACAGATGTTTGCCAAACGCTCAACAAGTGGTTTTTTAGCACCAACCCCACCGCACATTGCATTCGGGAGGTGTGTATGGATGACACGGACCCGTTCCTGGCCGAAATCGACGGCAAGCTGGCTTTCCAGACCAAATGGCGTCGCATCATGTCCGTTGCCTATTTCACGAACACTGCCCTCGCCTTGATCTCCTCATCCGCAGCCACTGTTGTTGCGGCCATAGGAGAGGCCTTCTGGGGTTCGCTGCTTGCCGCCGCCGCCACAGTACTCTTCGGTCTGGAGAAGACCCTTCTTCTAAGAGAAAAGTGGTCGCATCATCGTGAGTTTCCGGCAAGCCAGCATGAAAGGAGATAAAAAAGGGTCTATGATCGGCTGAAAATTCCAGGAGAAAGGAAAAAGGCCGATGAAAGCCGAGCAAAATTCCCACCCAGATGCCAAGATGCAGGCGGTAGTCGTCTTATTTGATCAATGGAGAAGCACTCGCAAGAAAAGGGACCCCATTCCGGAAAGCTTATGGCCGTGATAGGGGACGCCCAGTGATAGGGACGTGATAGGGGACGCCCATGAAATTATGCGTTTCCCCCTTTCTCGGTTCGGCATTGGGTCTTACCAGACCAACAAGTTGATTTCATTCATGAAAGTCAATGGCCCATATCTATAAGTACCTGAAATTATTGACACGCCATCTCACTTTTACCGCTGTTTTCGTGCCGGTCCCCGCCGCTCTACTCGTGAGGCCGCTCTTTTGCCCCCTCCCGCATGGTCCTGAATCATATAGTATCCCCCACGTGATAGGGGACGCCCATGAAATTATGCGTTTCCCCCTTTCTCGGTTCGGCATTGGGTCTTACCAGACCAACAAGTTGATTTCATTCATGAAAGTCAATGGC
>JARLHP010000255.1 GCA_031292195.1 Syntrophobacteraceae bacterium | reverse complement strand
CTAGTCTTTGTAGGAGCGGCTTCCAGCCGCGACTTGTCTTGATCGCGGCTGGAAGCCTGCACCTCAACCCTATCAACACCATCGATCTATTCGCGCCCCACGATCCAGAACAGGTCGTAACTCGGCGGTCTTACATCAAGATCAAGGCTGAACCAAATGCCCCTGGGGGACGAAATACCCCTCCTTGACCGCAGTCCGTTGGAGATGTTAATTGTAAATTTTTTTGTGTGTTTACATTCGGGAAAACAGGGAGCGTTAAATGAGCGGTATTTTTGAAAGCAGCGAGATTGCGGGAATCCGTGTGTCCAACCGGTTCGTCAGGTCGGCAACCTGGGAGGGTATGGCCACCGGGGAGGGCGGTGTTACCTCCGCACTCATCGAGACAATGCGCCGGTTGGCCGAAGGCGGCGTCGGACTGATAATTAGCGGTCACTCCTATGTGAGGCCCGATGGCCAGGCTACCCCGCTCCAACTGGGTGTCTACGGCGACGAGCAGATTGCGGGGCTGAAAAAGATGACGGAGGCGGTGCACGCGGCGGGCGGCAAGATCGTGATGCAACTGGCCCATGCCGGCTTCTTCGCCCCGGAATCCCTCACGGGAGGGCCCCCTCTGGTCGTATCGGATTTCGAGGGTCTTTCCAAACGGCCTCGCACCGAGGTTTCAATCGCGGATATAAAGGATCTCGTCCGGGCATTTGCCGCGGCCGCGGCAAGAGCGAAGGCGGCGGGTTTCGACGGAGTGCAGATTCACTCGGCCCACGGCTATCTTCTGAGCCAGTTTCTGTCCCCCTTCTACAACCGGCGCGTCGATGAATACGGCGGGGACCTGGCAAACCGCGCCAGGGTCCATCGCGAGGTGTTGAGGGCCATTCGTGAGGCGGCCGGAGAGGATTTCCCCGTGCTGATAAAGATCAACTGCCGGGATTTTGTCGAAAACGGGCTCGACCTCGACGAATCGGTCCAGGCCGCGTCCCTTCTGGTCGATGCCGGTCTTGGGGCCATCGAGTTGAGCGGGGGCATGCTCAATGGTGGCAAGTTGTCGCCCACCCGTCCCGGAATCAATTCCGAAGAAAAAGAAGCCTACTTTTCGGAAGAACTCAAGGCCTTCAGAAAAGCGATCCATATTCCGCTGATCCTGGTCGGCGGTATCCGGTCGCTGGAGGTTTCCGAGCGGCTTATCGGTGGCGGGCAGGCCGATTATATTTCGATGAGCCGACCGTTCATCCGGGAGCCGGGGCTGGTCGGTCGCTGGAAATCCGGAGATCTGGGCCGGGCCGGATGCGTGTCGGACAACCTTTGCTTTAAGCCCGGCTTTGAGGGCCAGGGCATCTTCTGCGTCACCGAGCAGCGGCGGCCGGCGACAAGGGCGGATACCCTGGAGTAATCAAAGGTGGATTGCTTCGCCCGTAGGCTCGTATTCATCAGAAAACAGGTCTTTTGCCGTATTTTCGCTTTTTGCTCACAGTCTTTCATGCTACCTCGAACACCCCATTTAACCAAAAGCTTCGGGGCGCGGTTCTTCCTGCTTCTTTTCAGAGATCCCCGGGTTGGGCCCAGCCCCGCAGGCTGGCTGTAGGTTTGGGCTGTAGGTTGGGCTAAGAGCAACGCAGCCCAACAAGAACTTTTGACACCCCGGTTGATCCCATGCTCTTGCTCTTTTAAGATACAAGCCCCGTGTCGCCCCGGAATACCCGCAAACCGCGAAAAGTCCGTGGTTTGGGCTTGGCAATCCCGGCCGCGGCGGCACGCCGCCCCGGCTGCGGTGGCACGCCGCTTGACAATGTCAATGATATGATCAATGATGCCCGCCCGAGGAGATAGTCATGGATAAGATTGTTCGCGAACTCCAGCACAAAGGTGATGAGCCACATTTGCTGCGCGAAGTAATGCGGGTCCATCAAGCCCTGCTCAACGTTTTCAGCAGACAAGTGGGCACGCCGGCCTCCAGGCTGGCGCTGATGCGCCTTCTTGCCGAACGCAATTCCGAAGACAAGGGAATTATGGACATTGCTCGGTCCCTGGGAGTGGATGCCGCGGCGGTAACGCGTCAGGTAAAGGAAATGGAATCCGAGGGGCTGGTCGATCGTTATTCCGATGCCCGGGACGGCCGACGCAGATATGTGAGGATAACGGAGCAGGGATTTCGGTTCTTTGATCAAATTCACAGGCGTGCGCATGATTTTGAGCGGGAGCTCGGCTCTTTGGCCAGCAGCGAAGACATTGCCGCGGCGCTTCGAGTTTTATCCCGATTGCGCGGCGCGCTTGAAGGGCTGCGCTGAAGGCAGGAATTTGAGAGATGAAAAGCAGCGGGAGGAAATTGTAGGTGATAACCCTTTCACTGGCAGGCGGACTTTGCGGCACACACACCAAAGGCTGACACCAACTTCAACTCTGGAGCATACGTTTGTGGAAGGCTCACGCCGATATATGAAGAATGTTCTCGTTATCTTTGTATTGACGGTCGCCGCCGGATGTACGGTTGGCCCCAACTTTCGAACACCTCCCGCGCCCGCCGTCAAAATATACACCGAAAAGCCGATCGCGGCGCAAACCGTTGCCGCTCCCGGAAAGGCCGGCGTTTCTCAGCGGTTGGTCTACGGCCAGGATATTCCCGGCCAGTGGTGGAGGTTGTTTCATTCCAAGCAGCTGGACACACTGGTTCGCCGAGCGATCAAAGGGAGTCCGACAATCGCGGCTGCGCAAGCCTCTCTTCGCCAGGCCGGGGAAAATCTGAATGCCAGGACCGCCACGGTCTTGTTCCCCAGCGTGGACGGAAGCTTTTCGCCGACCCGCCAGAAGATATTGGACGCCTCCTACGGATTTCCGGGCGGAGGCGGTTCCACTTTCACCCTGTACAACGCCTCGGTAAATGTCTCCTATGTTTTCGACGTCTTCGGAGGCGAAAGGCGCGAACTGGAAGCTTTACGGGCGCAAGTCGATTATCAGCGCTTTCTGCTTGCAGGGGCTCACCTCACGCTCACCGCAAACGTCGCCACGGCAGCTATACAAGAGGCCTCGCTGCGGGCCCGGATCGGGGCAACCGAGCAGATCGTGGCTTCACAGCAAACAGGTCTGGAGATGGTGCAACGCCGATTTGCCCTCGGCGGAGCGTCCCGTGCCGACGTGCTGGCCCAGCAGGCGCAACTGGCGCAGACCAAAGCGACCCTGCCTCCCCTGGAAAAACAACTGGCGCAGACTCGCGTCCAGTTGGCAGTCCTTTGCGGCACGTTTCCGGCGGAAGGTTCGCTTCCCGAATTCAGGCTGGAGGATTTGCGACTTCCAGGCGAACTGCCGGTCAGCGTCCCTTCGTCTCTAGTGCGTCAGCGCCCCGATATTCGGGCCTCGGAGGAACTGTTGCATGCGGCCGGCGCCAAAATTGGCGTCGCAACGGCCAATCTGTATCCGCAAATTTCGCTTACCGCCGCCCTGGGGTCTGATGCGACCAGGCTCGTCGACCTGTTTTCGCCCGGCACAGCGATTTGGAGCATCGGATCGTCCATCGCGCAGCCCCTCTTCCATGGCGGAGAACTTCTGGCCAGGCGCCGCGCCGCAATCGCCGCCTGCGACCAGGCGTTTGCGCAATACCGGCAAACCGTACTGCTCGCGTTTCAGGATGTGGCCGATGTGCTCTATGCCCTGGAAGCGGATGCGCGCACCCTGCGGGCTCAGGCCGAGGCGGAGAGGGTGGCCCGTGCTTCGCTCGATCTGACCGAAAAGCAGTTCCAGATAGGTGCTGTGAACTATCTCACCCTGCTAAACGGTCAGCGTCAGTACCAACTGGCCCTCATAAACCTGGTGGAGGCCCGGGCCGCGCGCTTTGCCGATACGGCCGCTCTTTTCCAGGCGCTGGGCAAAGGGTGGTGGGGCAATGAGCAGGAGGAAATATTGCCTTGCCCTCCTGCGCACCGGTAATGCGGGGTCCGGCCGGAGCGCCGGATGCACGGACAGAATCGACACCTCAGGAGCCATAACGATATGAAGAAGCGTTTAGTCATTACCCTCTCAGTCCTGGTCCTCATCGTCGCCATTCTCGCCTCGATCAAAACCTTGCAGATCAGAACCTTGATCGACCAGGGGAAGAAATTCGTCGCGCCGCCCGAAACAGTGACCACTGCCGCTGTCAAATCCGAAACGTGGGAAACCACATTGACGGCGGTCGGCTCCCTTACCGCCGTCCAGGGCGTCACCGTGTCCGCCGAGCTTGCGGGCAAGGTGGTGAAGATCGCCTTCGAGGCGGGCCGCCCGGTCAAAAAGGGGGAGCTGCTGGTTTGTCAGGATACCTCGACGGAGGAAGCGGAACTTACCGGCGCCCGGGCCCAGGTGAGGATTGCAAAGGCCGACCTGGAGCGTGCCGCCAAAATGCTTCCGGACAAGATCATCTCCCGGGCCGACTATGACAAGGCCAGGGCCACCTACGATCAGGCTGTTGCCCAGGAGCAGAATATAAGCGCGGTCATAGCCAAAAAGACCATCCGCGCCCCCTTCAGCGGGCGTCTTGGCATACGGCAGGTAAACCTTGGCCAGATGCTGAAGGATGGCGATCCCATTGTCACCCTTGAGGCCCTCGATCCGATCTATGTCAATTTCACTGTTCCACAGCAACAGATACTTCAGTTGCGGCGGGGTCTGCCCGTGCGCGTGCTGTGCGACGCCTTCCCCTGCGTCGCGACGGCCGGCGGCATCACCGCCATAGAGCCGAGGGTGGAGAGCGAAACCCGCAACATTAAGGTCCAGGCCACCTTGCCCAACAAGAATGAAAGCCTTCACCCCGGAATGTTTGTCAATGTGGCGGTGGTGCTCCCCACTCGGCGGCAGTCCCTTATCATTCCTTCATCGGCCGTGCTTTATGCGCCTTACGGGGATTCGGTTTTCATCGTCTCCGGGGACAGCGGAGGCCAGGGGAAAGCGCTGCGCCAGCAGTTCGTGCGCCTGGGCGAGAAGCATGGGGATTTTGTGGCCGTAAACAGCGGACTGAGTCAAGGTGAAATCATCGTCAGCACAGGGGTTTTCAAATTGCACAACGCTCAGGCGGTAGTTGTGGACAATAAGCTCGCGCCGGATTTCAAGCAGGCCCCCACCCCGGAGAACAACTGAGATGAAAATCACCGACCTTTTCATACGCCGTCCGGTGCTGGCCATTGTCATCAACCTGATAATCGTTATCGCCGGACTGCAGGCCGTTCGCTCCTTAAACGTCCGGCAATACCCCAAGAGCGAAAATGCGGTGATAACCGTAACCACCGTTTACGTGGGGGCGAGTGCGAGCCTGGTGCGCGGCTTTGTCACCACGCCGCTGGAGCGCGCCGTCGCCGCCGCCGACGGCATCGACTACATGGAGTCCCAGAGCACCCTGGGCCTTTCCACCATAAAGGTGCATCTCAAGCTCAACTACGATTCCACCAAGGCGCTTGCCGAGGTAAGCTCCAAGGTGGACCAGGTGCGCCGCGACCTGCCCCCGGAAGCCGAGATCCCCTCGCTTAGCATAGAGTCCGCCGACACCGAGCAGGCCTCGGCCTATCTGAGCTTTTCTTCAAAAATTCTAAAACAGAACGAAATCACCGATTACCTGGTGCGCGTGGTCCAGCCTCATCTTGCGGCGGTCCAGGGAGTGCAGCGGGCCGATATCCTCGGGGCCCGCACCTTTGCCATGCGCATTTGGCTCTACCCGGACAAGATGGCGGCTCTCAACATCAGCCCCACCCAGGTGCGCACCGCGCTGGCCGCCAACAACTTCCTGGCCGCGCTGGGCAGAAGCAAGGGGGCCTACATCCAGGTAAACCTCACGGCGGACACCAACCTGAGCACCGCAGACCAATTCAGGCGGCTCATCGTGCGGGAGCAAAACGGGGCCATAGTTCGCCTTGGCGACATAGCCGATGTGGTGCTGGGGGCCGAGGACTATGACACCGATGTCCATTATTCCGGACAGGTTGCGGTTTTCATCGGGGTCTGGCCGCTGCCCAACGCCAACACCCTCGATGTGATCAAAGGCGTGAGGGCGGAAATGAAGTCGATCGAGCGCGACCTGCCGACCGGTCTGGATGCCCGCATCGCCTATGACGCCACTGATTACATATCGAGCTCGATCCATGAGGTGCTCCACACCCTGGGCGACACCCTGATCATCGTTATGATCGTCATCTTCCTGTTCCTGGGGTCGTTTCGATCCGTACTCGTCCCCATTGTGGCCATTCCCGTATCGCTTATCGGCGGGGTCTTCCTCATGGAAGCCTTCGGCTTCACCGTCAATCTTCTTACGCTCCTGGCCATAGTTCTTTCGGTGGGGTTGGTCGTCGATGACGCCATCGTCGTGGTGGAAAATATCGAACGTCACCTGGCGGCGGGCAAATCCCCCATCGATGCCGCCCTGGTCGGGGCCCGCGAGCTTGTCGGGCCGATCATCGCCATGACCGTTACCCTTGCCGCCGTCTACCTGCCGATCGGATTGCAGGGGGGGCTGACCGGATCGCTTTTCCGCGAATTCGCCTTCACCCTGGCCGGGGCGGTGGCCATTTCGGGAATCGTCGCCCTTACGCTTTCACCTCTCATGGCGTCGAGGCTCCTCAAGCCGGGGACGGAGGAACAATGGCTGGCCGGCCGGATATCCCGCGCGTTAGACCGCCTGAAAATCGCCTATGGCCGTGCGGTCACCGCCACCCTTTCCAACCGCCCCTCGGTCTATGCGGTCTGGCTGGTTATCTGCCTGCTCACCATTCCCATGTTCAAAATGTCCTCCAAAGAGCTTGCGCCCACAGAGGACCAGGGGGTCATCTTCGGAATCATAGACGCGGCCGCCAACTCCACCCTCGAGCAAAACGCCCACTTTGCAGCGGCTGTGGAAAAGATCTTTCGAAGCATACCGGAAACCGATTTTACCTTCCAGATCACCTATGCCAATTCCGGCTTCTCGGGCATGGTGGCCAAGCCATGGGATGAGCGGAAGCGCAACATTTTTAAAATTATGCCGGAGGTGGCCCAAAAGCTCCAGTCAATGCCCGGCATACAGATATTTCCCGTGCTTCCGCCGGCGCTCCCCGGTGGAGGGCAGTTCCCCGTCGAGATCGTCCTGGCCTCCACGGCGGAGACCGACCAGATTCTCACTTTTGCCAAGGAACTGGAGATGAAAGCCGCAAAGAGCGGCAAGTTCGCTTTCCCTCCGATGATCGATGTGAAAATCGATCAGCCGCAGACAGAATTCGTCATAGACAAGGACAAGGTCGGCGCCCTTGGCCTCAATCTCGGGCAAATCGGCGGCGATCTCGGGGGGATGACGGGAGGCGACTACGTAAACCGCTTCGATATCTCGGGGCGAAGCTACAAGGTGATTCCGCAGATTCAGCGAATCGACCGGCTAAACCCGAATCAACTGAGCAATATCTATGTCACCGGCCCAGGGGGCAAGCTGATCCAGTTCAGCACCATCGCCACACAGCGCGATATGGTGGTGCCTCGCTCCCTGAACCACTTCCAGCAGCTAAACGCCGTGAAGCTCAGCACCGTTGCGATCTGCCCCCTCGATGAAGCGCTTGACTACCTGGAAACGCAGGCCAAAAAAATACTTCCCAAGGGCTACGTCATCGACTATACGGGCGAGTCGCGCCAGTTGAGAAAAGAGGGGAACAAATTCCTCCCGGCCTTCGGCCTTGCCGTTATTCTCATATTCCTGGTGCTGGCCGCCCAGTTCAACAGCTTTCGCGACCCGTTCGTAATACTCGCCGGCTCGGTCCCGCTGGCCATGTTCGGGGCCTTGATGTTTACGTTCCTGCAGATGCCCGACCCGCGCGTACCGTTTTGGACAAACGGATGGACCACCACCCTTAACATCTACTCCCAGGTGGGGCTGGTGACCCTGGTGGGGCTGGTGTCAAAGAACGGTATCCTGATCGTGGAGTTTGCCAACAAGCTGCAGCTGGAGGGACTATCCAAGCTCGAAGCGGTACGCGAGGCCGCTACCACGAGACTTAGACCGATCCTCATGACCAGCGCCGCGACCATCGCCGGTCATTTTCCTCTGACACTGGTCACCGGCCCCGGTGCGGCCGCTCGTAACTCCATCGGTCTGGTGCTGGTGGGAGGAATGTTTGTGGGGACCATCTTCACCCTGTTCGTCGTGCCCTCCATCTACATGCTGATCGCCCGCGATCACGGCGCCGACCGGGGGTGATGCGACCGCAATGTCTTAAGGCTCGGCTTTTGAAAAGGCGAAGAGCGGGGGGGGGGGTGCATGAGCACCCAGTACTGTTGCTTTAATACCAGGACGCAAAAAAAAGAGTAAGAGCGCAGGGCGGTGTCCGCCCCGCACCCGCCATTGGCGGCCGGCGCACGTTCCGTGGGCCGGCCTGACGCCTCGCGCCTTTGGCGCGAGGTAAAACCGGGACCCGGCTTTTAGATAGCGCCGCCACCGCATACCCGGACGCGGTTTGAACGAAGATTTAACTAAGTACGTCACCCCGGCAACTCTTAAACCGGGGTCCAGGGTCTTCTTAATCCGAGGTTTCAGACAAGACTTGCCGTCGTCTCGGCCGGGGTCGGACCCGCCCCCCGGCCGATCTGCCCGCCGGCGCAGCCAGCCGGGCAGGTCGGGGCTTGGCCATCTGTCAGCGGCGACACGCCGCCTGGGAGTTCATGATGAAGTTCAGACAATTGCTGGATAAGGAAGAAATCATAATAGCCCCGGCCGCCTACGACGTGGTGTCCGCACAGATCATAGAAAAAGCGGGTTTCCCGCTCGCCTATCTTTCCGGGTTGGGCAATGAGGCGAGCGATCTCGGCTGTCCCGATCTGGGGCTCATTACCGTCACCGAACTTGTCAGGAAAGCCGGAAACATCGTCGAAGCGTTGAAAGTCCCGGTCGTTTGTGACGCCGATACCGGTTTCGGAGGACACGTCAACATCTGCCGGACGGTCAGGCTGTTCGAGACAGTCGGGGTGAGCGCCATTCATATGGAAGATCAGACTTTTCCCAAAAGATGCGGGGCGATCAGGGGAAAGCGGATGATAGGTGCCGAAGAGTTTGCAAAGAGAATCAGGACCGCCGCGGATGCCAGGAAAAACGAAGACTTGGCGATAATTGCCCGCACGGATTCGAAGGGGGACGGGGGGATCGATGAGGTGATAAGAAGGCTCAATCTGTACCTGGAAAACGGGGCGGACATGGTCATGACTGGAGATTTGTATACCTTTGACCAGTATGTGAGGCTCGTCAGAGAAGTAAACGGTCCGCTGGTTGCCTGCGCCGCCGATCCGTCCCGCTTTCACATCCAGCCCGACTTCGGACTGGAGGAGTGGAAGAAAACCGGTGTGAAGATGGTCATCTATTGGTATCTTCCGCTTTTCGCCGCCATGAAAGCCGTGCAAAGGGCGGTGTCTTCCCTGAAACAGACGGGCTCGGTCCGGCAGATCGTCGAAGACCTCTTTACCTACAAAGAATATGGTGAAACGGTGGACTTGGATAAGTGGCTGAAAAAAGCGCGGGAGTAAAATCTTAGCCGACAGGGGCTGAGACGAAGTTGCCTTCAAGACGCGTCAAACAGAAGGGTTTCACTGCGCTCCACCCATCCTACAGCGGCTCTCGACGGGCTGGCGTAGGATGGGTGAAGCGAAGCGCAACCCATCAGGCAATTCTTGAACGCAACTTGTTATGAGACGGTATTGGCCCGTTGAGTTTTGTGAGGGTCTCATGGACTTGGCCGAAGATGTCGCCGGCGCCGGCCAATACGATTACCTCCGCCTTGATGCCTTAACTCGAAATCCCGCAGCTATCGCTTCATACGAAAAACGCGGTAACAAAAAGGTTGGGACGGATCGCTTCAAAAAGAGCGATTCCTACTACTACGAAAAGACGATCAAAGCAGTGGGGTAAACGCTTACCGCCGAAAATATTCGCGAAGATTCTTGTTCTCCAAGTCGCCTTTCCAGTTGCGGGACACCCATTCTATTTTGGGCATCCGCTTGTTCCTCTTCGCCATCGTCATCCAGCATCTTTAGAGGTATTATCTTATAGAGCACAAGCGCGGTCCTTCATTACGAACTCCACCGGTAAGACAAGGAAAAACCATGGCCAAAGACAGGCTCCAGGTTACGCAGGGAATACGGGTTCTGCAAGGGATGGGAATCCGTTTCATAGAACGGCCCTACAGGTACGAGGACAGGGGGGGCACGGAAGTCGCCGCCAGGGAACTTGGCGTCAATGAGCATCAAGTAATCAAGACCTCGTTATGGAGGATGAGCACAAAAACGCCTTCATAGTTCTCATGCATGGCGACCGGGAAGTGTCCACCAAGGCAATGGCCCGTTCTCTGGGCGTGAAGACGGCCTCGCCCTGCGATGCAATAACGGCGGAAAAGCATACCGGGTACAAAGTGGGCGGTATTTCGCCGTTCGGCATGCGCAAACCGCTTCCCGTCTATATCGAGGAATCGATTTTAAGCCTGCCCAAAGTTTACATTAACGCGGGAAAACGAGGGCTGCTTGTCGAACTCTCGCCTGACGACCTCGGCAAGGCTTTAAAGGATCCGACCCCGGTGAATGTTTCCCGTGAAGGCTGATTGCACACGGAACGGCCTGGAGGTCGGCGAGCTTTCGAAAGATCGCGTTTCGGGATTAACCTGGAAAGCCACTTCCGGGATACCTTAGCGGGCTTTATTTTCCGTTTCGTGAGCAACCCCCAAAGCCCCCGCCTTCACCGCTATTTGCTGTATTCGACTGGATTCTGAGTGGGCCTCCGATAAGAGCCGATCCCAATCGTCAGGCGGATGACCACTCTCCAGCATCTTGCGGAAGACCTCGTAGGCATCATGGCTACTCTCGTAGGCCCGCTTGGTGTTTTCGTCATTCACCCAAGCATAGACGATTATCTTGCTTTTGGCGTGGTAGCGGAAGAACAGCCGATATTGCTGGAAAAACGCGGCGCGGAACCAGTGTTTATGGCCCTCTCCAAGGGTGTTGCCCTGTCGGTATTCCGGTCTTGCGGGGTTCTGTGGAATGATATCAAATGCCAATTTGGCAATCGCCGCTAGTCGCTTGGCGGCGTTCTTCCTGGTGAAACCATCCGGGTCTTTTTGCTTGAGCCCCTCGACCTGTTGGGCCAGCGTTTCGAGCTGATCAAGGAACAGCGGGTGAGCGAAGATCATCCAATCATTGACGAGCAGGGGGGCGGCCTTGTCCTCGCTCATTCATCATCTTCCGACAAGGCCGCGTCGAGATCAACTTCAACGCCGCCAACCAGCGACTGAATGCGATTGGCGAGGCCGGCGCCGACAGTCCTGTGCTGTTCAGGGTGGCTGGCCATGTCACTCGCCAGAAAGTCCAGGAACTTTTCAAGCACAGGATCATCACCTTCGGTAGGGGTGGCGCGTGAAAGTACCACTTCGCCGTTTGGGCGGAGGGTGTAGCGAACCTTGTCGCGCTTGCCGAGTTTGAGCGCACGACGGATGGTTTCCGGCACCGTGGTCTGGTAGCGCTCGGTGAGCGTGGATTCGACTTCAAGGGTAGCAGCCATGGGCACTCTCCAGTGAAATGAGTTGCATGTCCTGCCTATAGTAATGCAATTGCATTGCCAGGTCAAGGCTATAGGCAATGTGGCCATCTGGCAGTTTGGTCGGAGGAAACACGAAAAAATCGGTTTTAGGTCAGCGGCCATCACGGAATTTTCAGGGGTTGCGGCGTACCTCCCCATGAAGCGAAGTCGCTCCGAGTTCCGAGGAACCCGCGAGTGTTCACCCGCGGCACAACGGGACCAGGGATGTTCCTGAGCTGCAGGCTTTGAGGGCTACTCTTCGCTCAGGCGAGATACCCTTATCCTCGATAATCCAGTCGTCGACGTCGATATATTTGATCGTCCCCGGGCCATCGGGGGAGAACGACCCGGTTGATCCCCGCATTTATGATCACGCGCTTGCAGAGCAGGCAGGGGATTTCCGGCGAGACCAACTCGCCGCTCCGCACCTCCAGGCCTACCAGGTACAGGTCGGCGCCAGCCATGTCCAGCCGCGGGGCGTGGTTCACGGCGTTCATCTCGGAGTGAACCGGCCGGCAGAGTTCATAATTCTGGCCGGGGGGTATATTTTTTGCCTGAGGCAATCGCCCAGATCGATGCAGTTGGTGGTCTGGCGCGGAGCGCCGTTATAGCCGTTGCAAACTCGGGTCCTTCAAGGAAAACATGGCGAAAGCGGACATAAGCGCATCTTCCATGGGGATCTCGGGCTTGCCCTTGCGAGTTTCACTCACCTGCTCGAAAGATTCACGGATGATCCCAATGAGGGCGTCGGCGCTCGGATGCTTGCGTACAAAGGTGCCGAGCAGCTTGTCTTGCTCTATTTTGTGTTGTCGCCGGAATTGTCTTGGACTCATGGGTGCTATAGCATGCCCGAATCCGGTCTAGATGTCCGGCCAAAAAACCGAAGGCTGGAAAATTTTCCCCTCGATCAGTTCAAATTGCTCGGACGTTTACGAAAGATTGTTTCTCGTGATCCAATGGAACAACGTTCTACACGACCTCCGGGAATTGCTGCTGATTGGTTGAGTTTGGCGCGAAGGGGGCGGTTGTGGAAAGCAAGGTCTTGTTGAGAGAGGATTATCCATCTGTGTTTCCCTTGACAAATACATATAATAAATACACATTAATACATATAACAGGTGCATATCCCGCGAGGAGGCCCCGATGAGAACAACTCTCAACATAGACGATGCTCTGCTCCAAAAGGCGGCGAAGTTAACCGGTATCGAGGAGAAAACTTCTCTGGTAAGGCTGGGCCTCGAAGCACTTATAGCCAGGGAGAGCAGTATGCGCCTTGCCAAGCTGGCAGGTACGGAAAAGAAACTGCAAACGATACCTCGCAGGCGTCCCGGGGAAAGCCGAAATGATTCTTGTTGACACTTCGGTGTGGGTCTCGCATCTGCGCAGGGGAGAAAACGGGCTTACGGTGTTGCTGAATGAAGGACGCGTTGTCTGCCATTCTTTCATTCTCGGGGAGCTTGCATGTGGAAATCTCAAGAATCGCTCCGGGATACTCTCTCTTCTTGAGGCACTGCCTATGGCGGATCAGGCGGGGCATGAGGAGGCGATGGAGTTTATCGAAAGCCACCGTCTCATGGGGAAGGGGTTGGGCTATATTGACGTGCATCTGCTGGCCTCGGCCGTTCTGAGCGACGCTCGACTATGGACTTTCGACGGCAGACTCATCGAGGCCGCTTCAAAATTGAACAAACAGTACCTTCCCTCTCACGCTTGAACGGTATGGAGACGGTGTGAAAATTTTGTTTGCCCCCAAAGGATACTGCAGGATTCTGGACCATGTGGGAGGGTGTGGGTTAATCCACCGACACATTTCTATCTGGATCGAACGGTGGACGCGCACATAAAGAATATCCGCGCCAAGCTCAAAACCGTTATGCCCGACGGGGAACCCATCGTTACTCACAGGGGCGTTGGCTACTCTCTTAAAGAAGACCTATGAAACTGGGGACCCGGATATTTTTCTCCTACATGATTGTTTTCATAATCTGCTTTGCCTATCCCTTCGATAGAATATCGGGCGATCTTCGAACGCGCTACGTGGAAGGAATCGAAGACCCGCTGGTGGACTTGGCCAATGTGCTGGCCGGCCTTGTGGGCATGGAGATGGAGTCGGGCGGTTTTAAGCCGGCAAAATTCCACCATGCCTTCGAACGTATCTATTCCCGGCCCCTTGCCGCCCGCCTGCACGATCTGACAAAAAACCGGGTCGATGTGCGAGTCTACATTACCGATCTTTCTGGAAAGGTGATCTTTGATTCCACAAACGGGGAGAGTGTGGGGGCCGATTATTCCAGATGGCGGGATGTGTGGCTGACCCTGCGAGGCCGCTACGGCGCAAGGACCACCAGGCAAGACCCCCACGACCCGGCTTCGGTCGTTCTCTATGTCGCGGCGCCGCTCATGGTCCACGGCAAGATCGCCGGCGTCCTGACGGTGGCCAAGCCCACCACAATCGTCAACAGGTTCGCCGCGATCGCCCGCCCCCGAATCATCGGGATCGGCGCCGCCTCCATGGCGGTCGCCATCGTTTTGGGCATGGTCGTCTCTTTTTGGATCGCAAGACCGATAAAACGGCTTACTCAGTACGCCATCGACGTGCGCGACGGCAAGAAGGTGGATCTCCCAAACCTGGGGCGCAATGAACTCAGCGACATGGCCAAGGCGTTCGGCATGATGAGGGAGGCCCTGGAAGGCGGAAAATATGTGGAGCGCTACGTCCAGACTTTGACCCACGAAATAAAGAGCCCTCTTTCGGCCATCCGCGGGGCCGCGGAACTCATGGAGGAAAAAATGTCTCCAGAAGTGCGCGCCCGTTTTTTACACAACATCCGTACGGAAACCAACCGCATACAGGACCTGGTCGATCGGATGTTGAAACTTACCGAACTCGAGAACAGACGGATGCTCGACAGGGTGGAGTCCATAGTGATCGGCCCGCTGATCGGGACGGTGATAGAGGCCAAAGAAGCGCTGATCGCCCAAAAGAAATTACAAGTCACGGTGAACGGGGATAAAAACCTGGTAGTTAAAGGCGATCCTTTTTTGCTCCACCAGGCCTTATCCAACATCGTCCAAAACGCAATCGACTTCAGCCCTTCTTGCGGAAGCATTCGAATTGAGGCGAAAACCGAACCAAACGCCCTCAGGTTGACTATCGAGGATGAAGGGCCGGGCGTGCCCGAGTACGCCAAGTCAAAGGTTTTTGAAAAGTTTTACTCACTCAAAAGGCCGGATACGGGAAAAAAGAGCACCGGTTTGGGGCTTAATTTCGTAAAGGAAGTAATGAACCTCCATCACGGAAAAATATTGCTCGAAAACCTGGAAGAAAAAGGCCTTCGCGCCATCATCGTTTTAAACTGCGGATCGTCTGACAAACCGGGAGGTGGCTAAGGGGGATACCCTTTCCGCGATGATCCAGCCGTCGACCTCGATATATTTGATCGTCCCCGGGCCATCGGGGGAGAACGACCCGGTTGATCCCCGCATTTATGATCACGCGCTTGCAGAGCAGGCAGGGAATCCCCGGCGAGACCAACTCGGAAGTTGGGTGATCAAAAAAACTGGTGTTTGGCTCCTTTCGGCCTTACAATTAACAGGAAATAACAAAGTTGGTTATCCTGAGAAAGGAGCCGGCAACATGAATATTTCCCTTACGCCCCAGCTCGAAGAGTTGGTCAAGAGGAAAGTCCAAAGCGGTCTTTACGGTTCAGCTAGCGAAGTCATGCGCGAGGCTCTGCGTCTTCTGGATGAACGGGATCGCCTTCAGGCCATACGCGTTGAAGAGTTGAGGGCGGAAATCAAAAAGGGTTTGGAAAGCGGCGAGCCGACGCCCTTGGACGTTAAGGCCATCAAGGCGCGGGGGCGCGAGCGCCTTTCCACACAAAAGAGGATGCCCACCTGATGGCCCGCGTTCTGAAGCGCCCCCAGGCCGAAACCGATCTTGATGAAATCTGGTTGTACATAGCCCTGGACAGTCCGGACAATGCTGATGATTTCCTTGACGACTTTGAGAAACATTGCCAAGCGCTGGCTCAGTTCCCATTCATCGGCGCGAACCGGGATGGACTTATACCCGGCTTGCGAAGCCTTGCAGTTGGGAGTTATCTGATCTTCTACCTGCCAATTGAAGGCGGGATAGATGTAGTCAGGGTCCTTCACGGGATGAGGGATATCGATGTCCTGTTTTGAAAAAAACGGCCATCATGACTACGGGACATCCACATGCGCTGCGTCATGCCTCGAGTGACCAGGCCCCGGATACTAGATGCCCAACGCGCGTCGGGCAACCTCTGCCAGCCCGGCTTTGAGAACCAGGGGGCGCCTGTGCGTAGCCGGGCAGCGGCGGCCGGCGAGAAAACAGGGCGCTGGGGGTGAAATGGAGCCTCCCCCCGAACGGGCTTTGGGGGCTACTCTTGGCTCAGGCTAGATACCCTTTCCTCGATGATCCAGTCGTCGACGTCGATATATTTGATCCCCCCGGGGACATCGGGGAGAACGACGCGGTTGATTCCCGCGTTTATGATCACGCGTTTGCAAAGCAGGCAGGGAATCCCGGGCGTGACCAGCTCGCCGTTCTCCACCTCCAGGCCAACCAGGTAGAGATCTGCGCCGGCCATGTCCAGCCGCGGGGCGTGAATCACGGCGTTCATCTCGGCATGAACCGCCCGGCAGAGTTCATAATTCTGGCCGGGGGGGATATTTTTTTGCTGCCTGAGGCAGCTGCCCAGATCGATGCAGTTGGTGGTCTGGCGTGGAGCACCGTTATAGCCGGTGCTGATTATCTGGTCGTTTTTGACGATCACCGCGCCGAAGCGGCGCCGCAAACAGGTACTCCTCATCGCTACCGCCCTGGCGATATCGAGGTAATACTGGCTCTTAGTCGGTCTTTTCACTTTTACCTCACGTTTTGGCCGATCGTTTAAAACAACCCGTCATGTCCCCTTCGGGACACTCGAAAACGACGAAAAGCCGGGCGAAGTCCGCCGGACTTTTCGAACCATGCGCCCTCCCTGGTATTTAGAACACCAGGCGGCAGGAATTCAACCTGAAAATGAGTGTTTTCCAATTGACTTTCACCGGGCCATCACATAAGCAGGAAAAAGGGGGCGGGGAGCAGGCCTCTTTCAGCTTCCCATTCATCCATGGGTTTTCGCTTTGTTCCGTTCCGTGCGTGGATTTGGTCCGGAAATTCCCTATAGACAAAGAGGCGCTAAAATGGCTCAAAAAAAAACATATGACGTTGTAATCATTGGAGGGGGCCCGGCGGGTCTTGCGGCGGGAATCTACGTGAAGCGCGCCGCCCTCGAGGCCGTGTTGGTGGAAAAAGGGGTCCCGGGTGGCCAGGTCTGCATTACCAAAGGCGTGGAAAACTACCCGGGAATTATGGATATCAGCGGGTTCGACCTGTCGGACAAGTTTTTCCAGCATGCAAAGTCCTACGAGCTGGAGACAATCCAGGATGAGGTCACGGCCATAGAACCCGGCGCCGAGTTGCACTCGGTCCGGCTTGCCGGCGGGGAAGTGATCGAAGCCCATAGCATCATCCTTGCGGCAGGCGGGACGGCCCGAAAATTAAATGTTCCGGGAGAGATCGAGAATTTTGGCCGGGGAGTTTCCTACTGCGCCACGTGCGACGGTTTTTTCTTTCGCCAGAAGGTGGTCTGCGTGATCGGGGGGGGCGATACCGCGCTCGAAGACGCGCTTTACCTGGCCAAGATCGCCAAACACGTCTACCTGATCCACCGGCGAGACGAGTTTCGGGGAAGCAAGATTCTTCAACAGCGCATATTCGCTGAGCCTGCCGTTGAAATTATTCTCAATACGGTGCCCACCTCCATCCTGGCCGATGAGAGCGGCGTGCGGGCTGTAGCCCTCAAAAATACCCGGACCGGCGATCAAAGAGAACTGCCGGTGGACGGCGCTTTTATCTTCGTTGGTTTTTCACCCAATAGCGGCCTTGTTCCCGCAGGGGTTGCAATGAACGATGCGGGGTACGTATTGACCGATGACAAATTGGAAACCAGCATTCCGGGGATATTTTGCGCCGGGGACCTCCGGCAGAATTTTGCCAAGCAGATCGTGATAGCGACTTCAGAGGGTTGTATTGCCGCCCTGGCCGCGGCCCGATACGTCGAGACAAAGAAGGCGCACGGGAAGCTTGCAGCCCTCGTGTCAAAATAGAGCGCGAAGCCGGAGGATCACTCCCCGGCTCAGTTCCCCGCGGGGCTTTTTACAAAGAGGTGGAGTTTTGTTCAGGCCGGGAAACCCAGAGTGGCGGAAGTGGCTGCAGGTGAGCGCCATCGTGATCCTGGTGGCCGGTCTAGTCGGCGCTGCCATGATCTACAAGGCATCCGCGGACTATTCACGGAGAGTGCAGGCTTATGAAAGCGGGGGAGGGGAGGTTTTGCCCTCCCCCGATAATTCCAAGCAGTTCCTGCGGGACTTACAGCTCTACGGCGGCACCGCAAACGTGCTGGCCTATCAGTTGCGGACCTGGTTCGCAGATTTGTGGCGGGGAAAATCCCTGGCCTGCATGATAGCCCTCATCACCATCCTGGTCTCTTTGGCCATTTTCTATGCGGCTCGCCGCCTGCCTCCCCGCGGCAGACCCGATTCCCGCAAGGCAGACCATCGTGGGGAAGGGTAGAGCAGGATAGACACACCATACATTTTTTCCCTGTGGGGGTATTCCATATCAGGCTTGGGGAGTTTTCCGCCAAAGAACCCCAAGATCGATTTCCACTTCCTGAAAAGGCTCTACCCGCACTTTTTCAGCACCTTCATAAGCAGCGAGGAGAAGCCAGAAACCAGACTCAAGTTTGTACGCTTCCAGGGTTGTGATGATAGGATCGAGGAGCCAGGCGTATCCGACAGCAAATTTAGCGTACTTGAACATTTTTTTGACTCGATCGTGCCCGGCTGTTTTTGGGGAAAGCACCTCACACACCCAGTCCGGCGCCACGGTGATCGAATTGCACGGTTCTTCCTCGGGATAGCGTTCCTGTTTCCATCCGGCCAGGTCCGGGACCATGGTATGCTCTCCCAGTTGGATCTCCGGTTCAATCAGGATGATCCAGCCACCAGGTCCGCCGTTCTTCCCGAACTGATAGGCTGGTCCGATTTCGTATCCTAACGAGGAAACCGCGCTGATATGCTTCCTGGATGGTCTTGGATGAACGAACAATTCCCCGTCTATGATTTCTCCGGTCATATTTTCCGGGATGCTGAAAAGGTCTTCGTAGGTTGCTCCCTTTTTGGCCGGTTCGCTCATGGCCGTCCTTTCCTCTTCAAATATTCCATCGATATCTGAAAAACAAAACGGTCTACAAACAATCCCTATCTTCTACCACCGAAATGGGAGAAATCCCATGAAATTACAGAAATATGCGGTTGCGAAACGCTCGGGAAGCACAATTACTTTTTTGAAGCTTCCACTTGCCCCGGGGCTGCGATATAATTTCTCCCATCGATAAAGTCTCTGTTTCGAGTTGTGTTTGCCGGGCCGGTTGGAGGACTTACCGGCTCAAACTTTTTTTGCTGCCTGCCTGGCGGGGCGTGTGAATTCGTGTCTCCATTTTTAAAAAAACATCGATTTGCGGCCATTGCGGTCCTTCTGGCGGTCATTGCGGGAGGCGTCGTTTACGCCATCACCAGCCGTCCGCAGTCCATCGTGCTTACGGGAATAGTGGATACCGACCAGATTCAGGTTGGTCCGCTGGTCCAGGGGCGGTTGCAAAAGCTCCTGGTCGACCGGGGCGATGCGGTCGAAAAGGGCCGGTTGCTCGCGGTCATCCAGCCTCAGGAACTGGAAGCGGACTCCGCTTTTTATAAAAACAGTGAAAAGCAGTACGCCGCGCAAAAAGAGCAGGCCCAAGCCGACTTGGAGTACCTGCAGGCTCAGACGCGCGAACAGATCCGGCAGGCAAAAGCGAGCCTTGCGATGCACAACGCCGATGTGGCCCAGGCCGTGGCCGACCTCGATTATGCCCGGCATACTCTGGACAGGGCCAAAAAGCTTCGGGCCAGCAACGCCAATTCAGTGCAGGAGCTCGACCATGCCCTCAGCAATTACAATGCGGCCGTGGCCCACGTCGAGTCGCTGCGCAAACAGGTGAAGGCCTCCGAAGCGGCATTGGCGCTGGCCGAAGCCAACACGGTGGAAATCGGTTCGCGAAAGGCGGCCCTCACCTCCAGCCTCCATCACCTGGCCGCGGCCCGCGCACAGACCGAGAAGGCCAATGTGGTTCTGGGCTACACGGAGATCCGCGCCCCCTTAAGCGGCATTGTGGACGTCAGGGTTTCCCTGCAGGGAGAAGTGGTCAGTCCGGGCCAGACCATCGTTACACTGATCGACCCGGACAACCTGTGGGTGCGGGCCGACGTGCCGGAAAGCTACATCGACCGCATCCGCCTGGGCGAAAGGCTCACCGTGCGCCTTCCCTCTGGCGCGACACGAGTGGGGGCCGTTTTCTACCGGGGGGTGGACGCCGACTATGCCACCCAGCGTGATGTGAGCCAGACCAAGCGCGACATTAAAACCTTTCAGATCCGTTTGCGATGCGACAACCGCGATCGCAGGCTGGCCATGGGGATGACCGCCTATGTCATCCTGCCGGTGAGGTAGGATATGGAGGGTTCCACGTCCCGGGGTGTTTCCCGTTCCGAGTATGCCGTCGAAGTGGAACAACTGACCAAGGCCTTCGGGGACTTTCTGGCCGTCGATCGCCTCAGTTTTACGGTGGGGCACGGGGAAGTCTTCGGTCTTTTGGGGCCGAACGGGGCCGGCAAATCCACGCTCCTCCGCATGCTTACCACCCTTGTGCCGCCGACTTCGGGCAGCGCGCGCATCGTCGGACTGGATGTGGTCGGCTCGGCCAAAGAGGTCCGGCGGGCCATCGGAGTGATCCCGCAGGCCATGACCTCCGATCTCGACTTGAGCGCGGTCGAGAATATGTCGATTTTCGCCAAGCTCTACAATATCCCGCGCGACAGGCGCCGCAAGATCGTGGAAAGGCTCCTGGAGGCGGTGGGCCTCACGCAGTGGGCCGACAAACCGGTGAAGATGTTTTCCGGCGGCATGCGTCGAAGGCTCGAAATTGCCCGCGGGCTGGTGAACGAACCGAAGGTCTTCTTCCTCGATGAGCCCACGACCGGACTTGACCCCGTAGCCCGCGTTTCGGTGTGGGAAATGCTCACCCGGCTTAAAATGGAAGGCGACCTGACCATCCTTATAACCACCCATTACATGGACGAGGCAGACAAGCTCTGCGACCGCATCGCCATTGTCGATCACGGCAAACTGGTGGCTCTTGATTCGCCCCTGAAGCTCAAGGCGTCCGTGCCGGGCAGAAACGTGATCGAGGTAAGTTTTTCCAATACCCCGGAGGGGTGGATGCAGGTGCTTGAAAGTCTTCCGGAAGTTGCCGAGGTAAAGGCCGAGGACCATGTGTTTCGGATCTCCTCCCACAACGGCTCCCTCACCACGGTAGCGCTGATGGATGCGGCCCGCGGCGCCGAGGTGGCCATCGCATCCCTTTCCGTTCAAAGCACCACGCTCGACGATGTCTTCGTCCACTACACCGGCAGGCAGTTGCGCGATGCCCTCCAGGCCCCTTCGGCCAGTGAGAGCCGGTTTCTCATGAGGCGCGAATGATGCGAATGATTATGATGAAAGAGAGTTGGAGCCGTATAGCGGCCCTCATAGAGCGGGATCTTCGCCGTTTTCGGCGCAGTCCCACCCTGATCGTGGTATCGATGATCTTTCCGCTGGTGCAGCTCGTTATCCTCGGTTACGCCTTCGGAGGCAAGATCAAAAACATCAACGTCGGTGTGGTCGACCAGGACTACCGGGAGCCCGCCGTGCGGCTAAAAGGGATGCTCAACGCCGTGACGGTCAATGCGCAAACCTTCAAGTCCATTCCCTATTACGATTTGGGACTGGCCATGGGGGACCTGCGAAACGGCAGAATCGACGCGGTGGTCAATATTCCCCCCGATTTCTCGCGATACGTGCTTTCGGGCGCCGACCCGCGGGTGGCCCTGATCGTCGATAATACCGACCAGTTCAGCTCTTCGGCCCTGACTTCCAGCCTCACCGAACTGCTTCAAGCCTTTAACCCCAAGCCCTCGGTCTCGCGCCAGACCCGTGAAGCCACCCTTTCGGTGGTCGAAGTCTACCCTTATGTGCCCTATATACAGTTTCTGCTGCCCGGTACGATCGTGCTGGCCATATTCGTGACCTGCATGATCGGGGGAGGCATTATCTACATCGACGACAAAGCCCGCGGGCTTCATGAAGGTTATCTGGTCACACCCCTCACCAAATTCGACCTCATCATGGGGTTCAATCTGGCCGGGGCCATAAAAGCGGTCCTCTCCGGGTTCGTGCTCGTCACCCTGGGCTCGCTCATCGCCGGTATTGCCAACCCGCTCGACCCGCTACGCCTTGTCCGGATGCTTCTGTTGGTGGCTTTGACCGCGCTGGCGCTCGTCAGCATGATGTTTCTGATCATGGTGAGGGTGAGCGATCCACTTGTACCCAGGGCCATTTTCGGCGTCTTGAACACCCTGCTCTTTTTCCCGAGCGGCGCCGTCTACCCCATCAACGCATTCCCCGCCTGGATGAAGATCATCACCGTGATCGACCCTTTCACTTACGCTGTGGACGGTTTCAAATCGCTTCTGTTGAAAAATACCGGCCTTGCGGCCATCGCCGGCGACATGTTTTTCCTCGCTCTATTCAGCCTGCTGGCTATGGCGGCGGCTACGCGTCTTTTCAGGCGGTCCCTTTAAAAATAATGCGGGAAACAGGGAGCAAGAAGCAGGAAGCTGGGAGCAGAAAAATGGGGGGACTTACAGGAAGGGACGCTCAACTGGGTGGACCGTTGGAGCTAAGACGGATGGCCTTTGCGGTGTTCGGCTCCCCCGCCCCTAACTCCATTGCCCAGAAGTACTGGTAGGTGCTGGCCTTGTTGAAGACCGCGCTCACCCCAATCTGGGTGAAGTGGCGGTTAAGCAGGTTGGGGCGGTGTTCGGAACTGCTGAAAATGCTTTCGAACGTCTGTTCGGCCGTGGCCAGGCCGACTGCTATATTTTCCGCAACCTCGGAAACGGGATAGCCGGCGCCGAAGACACTCTTGTAGAAAGGTTCGCCGCCGCTCAGTTCGTGCGAGCAAAGGTCGTGTACGGCCATGTCCCTGCCGTGCCGACTCGCGGCCTCCGTGAGCATGCCGCTGTATTGCAGGACCGGCAGTCCGTCCGCTTTTCTTTCCAGGTTTACCAGTTCGATCATTCTCCTTGCGCCGGGTGTCAAGCCGGCTTGCGACCCGCAAGACGGACAAAGCCTGTCAGGCGCGGTCTGGATTTTCCCCGGATAGGCCAGTTGCCTGATAATATAGTCTCTGGAATATCGACCGGTTTCCGCTTCGATGGGGCGAATCTGGATGATGGACGAGGGGAGATAAACCGAGGCGAAAATGAGGCCGTCCCGCACCACCAGGACCAGCTTGCCGCCCCGGGGACCCTCAATATCGCCCGTCCATAGCAAAAAGCCGTTCCGGTCGCTTTGTCTTTCTCTCTCAATGGCCGTCAGGTGCAGGTCATCAAATAACGGCAGGTCGATTGATTCCACATGCGAGCGACTCAAAAGCGCATCGGGGCAAAATTGGGCGATTCGCTGCCGGACCACCGCCCCGCTGGCCGTCCGCAAGCCGGGCAGGTCGCCCGGGGTTGAACCACTCCACGAGGTTTTTGCGTCCGAGGACCCGGCGGAATTCGGAGTGAACTTAACCCACGCGTGAGCCGCCGATGCGGAAAAAAGCAGACAAAGAACAATGGCTGCCGCACAGAATCCCGATTTCATGCTTGTCCTTGTACATTCGCTTCGGTTCGAGTCGCCCTCTGCTCAACCCGGCGCGGACCACCAGACGCTTTCCGCGAAAATTTTGGCGAGAGGAGGCGCAAGCAGCATGGATGCAGCAGGAAGCGAGCTGGATCCTCCTGGATGGTGTGCAGTAGGTAAATTGAAACATAAAATTCCTACCCGCAAAATGTGTCGGTGTCAACAACTTTGAGTGGTGGATTCTTAGGTGGGCGGACGATTTGCGCTCAACCGCACGCTCTGCTCGCTTTTTGCCGAGGCCGCGCCGAATTCCTGCGCCCAGAAGTAGCGGTAGCCGCTTGCCATGTTCACCGCGTCGCTCACTCCTATCTGCGTAAAGTCGGAGTTCATGATGTTCGAGCGGTGTTCGCGGCTGCTCAGAAGGCATTCGAAGGCTTCCTCGGGCGTGGCAATCCCCGCAGCCACATTTTCTCCCACATTGCCGACCGGGTATCCGCTGTCGAAGACATTTTGGTAGAATTGTTCGCCGTCGGCCATTTGGTGGGAGCAATTGTCGTGCAGGGCCATATCTCTGGTATGACGCCGCGCGGCTTCGGTGAGTTGGTCATCATATTCCAGAGCCGGAAGGCCGTCCGCTTTTCTTTCCAGGTTGACCAGTACGACCATTTTCCTGGCAGCCGGTGTGAGGCCGATTCCCGAGTTGCAATCGGGGCAAACCCGATCTTGTGCGGCCACGATTTTACCGGCGGTCTGCGACATGTCGCAACTCCTCCAGGGGCATGCGATCTCCCTGACGATATAATTTTGTGAAACGGCAGAGGCGTCCGCATTTACGGGGCGAATCTGGATGATGGACGATCGCAGATAGGCCGAGGCGAACATGAGGCCGTTTCGCACTACCAGAACGAATCTGCCGCTTTCCGGGCTCCGGATTTCGCCCGTCCACAGCATGAAGCCGTCCGGTTCTTTTTGCTGCTGCCTCTTTACGGCCGTAAATTGGACGTTATCGAAGAGTTGCAGCTTGATCGATTCTACATTCGACTGGTTCATAAGCGCATCGGGGTTCAGGCGCGCAATACGCTGCCGCAGGACCTGCCCGCTGAGCGGCCTCAAGTCGGGCCGTTCCGCTGAGTGGGCGGCATACGTCTGAAAGATCACGCAAAGAAAAATTGCCGCTGCGCACAATCCCGATTTCATGGTAGTCCTCCCGCATTCGGGGCGGCCCCCTGCCGCCTCTGTTTTGCCATTCCCCTTTCATCAGAGGGTAGCGAGAGATAAGGCAATCGGCATGCCTGATCAAAGGTGATAGCTGGGAGTACGGCTTTTGTAAATAATTTCGCCAAGGTATTTCTTGGGGGGAGCTGGGGCGGGTTTTCATCCCTTGTGGGTGAATTCCGAGGATGTGATCGAAACGAGAATCTGGTTTTCGAAATGGTAATTGGAGGATTTATTGGTAATCGATGCTTGCGTGGTCTTTTCGGTTCACCCGCCGGCGTCAACGGTAAACAGCCTCGCCCCGTCGCACAGGCCGCCTTCGAGTCCGACGGGGAAGCCGTTTTCGTCCTCGACCCTGACTTGCCCGGCCAGCGCCGCCGCATAAAGGCTCTGATCGCAGGCTATGAGGGCGTGCTTCACATTCATGCCACGGTAGAGGACGATTTTTCGATCATTGACGAAGACTTCGATCGTTTCGCTCAATCAGGTCCTTCTCCCATGCGTTACTTTAGAATTATCCTATTTGTGCTGCCGGCTTGAAGCGGCGAATTCCGCTTGATGTATTCGACCACCGCCTCGCGCAGTGACTGCCCGCTGGAGATGTTGCGGCCATGTTTGAAAACGGCGAAGTGGTCGCCTCCGGCTGCCAGGAAGTCGTTTGTGGCCACCCGGTAGGAAGCCTGGTCGTCCAAAGGCTTTCCGGCCGCCTCTATGGATACGACCCTTTCACCGGCCGGTTTCGACAGGTCGAAGACTACCCGTATCCCTGAGACCTGGAGCGATAACCCTCCATAGGCAACGCTCTTTTCGAGGGTCTCCCGGATCTGCTTTCCGGTAAGCTCCATGGACATGATGTTGTCGTCGAAGGGCAGGGCGGTAAAAACTTCGTCCATGGTTACGGGGCCTGCCGGTATATCGGCCCGGATGCCGCCCCTGTTCTGAAAGCCGATGCGGGCCCCCGAGGAGCTGCACATGGCGTCGCAGATAAGGTCGCCGAGGTTGCTCTCACCGTCGAAACTCCTCTTGAGATCGACTGCCGCGGTCCCGATAGTCTTGGAGAATTCGGGCTTGACCCTGGCTTCGTATTTATCGACTATCCGAGCGACTTTTGGATCGGCAGGGGCCGATTCAGGCGAAACCGGCATGAGTTCATTTTTGTCGGTGAAACTGACAACCTTTTGGGTGTTCGGATCGAAAGCTATCTTCATCACGCCCAGGTAAAGACCGTAGCAGCCCGCCTGCACTATAACGGTCCCAGATTCGACCACGGGGTTCTTTATGGCGGTGTGGCTGTGTCCGCCGACGATCAGGTCGATCCCCTGCACTTCCGTGGCCAGTTCCCGGTCATCGTAGAGCCCCAGGTGTGTAAGCGCTATCACGATGGAGGCCCCTTTGGCCCTGACATCCCTGATGAGGGCCGGCATGACCGATGCCGGCCGGGAAAAAGTAAGTCCGGCCACATTTTCAGCTTTGGTGGTGTAGCGGGTCTGGGGGGTAGTCAGGCCGATCACGGCTATTTTAACGCCTTTTCTGTCTAAAAGGACGTAGGGTTTGACCCCTTCGATCAGTCCGCCATCGCGTGTCAAAACGTTTGCCGAAATTACCGGGAAGGAAGCCTCGGAAATAATGGAGTGCAGCACTCCCTGTCCCCAGTCGAATTCGTGGTTGCCAAGGTCCATTGCATCGAAATGCAGGTAATTCATGATTTCTATTACCGGTTTCCCGTGGAAGAGGTTGGATACCGGCGTCCCCTGGAACATGTCGCCCGCGGACAGAAGGAGCGTTCCTTGGGGGTTTGCGGCCCTTTCATTTTCGATCATTCTGGCCAGGTAGGCCGCCCCGCCCGCTTTTTGCCCACCGTGCAGGAAAGGAACGAAAGGAAGGATATGGCCATGGGTGTCGTTGACGTGAAGAATGGTGAGATTGACTACCGGGCGTTGGGACTGTTCGGCAAAAACGGAGGGGATTAGAGCGGGCAGCATCAACGCCAGGAAAAATAAAGCTGCCGCGAAGGCCGTAGAGACTGCTCGCTTCAGTCCGGGTGGGACTCTCATCGTCTGTCCTTCCTACCGTTGCGGGAAGCGGCAGGCGCCGTCGTATTTCCCGCCTTTTTGCCGAGCGCTGTTCTTGACAGCCGCTTGATTGCCAGTATGTTTCTCATATCCTGTTTGACCGCTGATATGGTGTTCATACTAACACATTACTATTCCCGGAGCGAAACAACAAGCTGGTCAAACCACGCTAAATTTGTTCTCACGTTAAAAACAAGAAAATCCACCACGGAGAAAAGAGGCACAGAGAGTTCGGTGAATCGGTGGAATAAGAGCCGGTGAATCGGTGAATGGGTGAATGGGCGAGTCGGTGAGTCGTGGGTGCGGCGATGGTGAAGGAGCGGAACCGCTTCTCGGGCCAACCTGTAATCCCAATGTCGTTGAGATAAGCGACTCAACTGGAATCGATGCTGCTCTTTTAGAGCGACGATCG
>JARLHP010000254.1 GCA_031292195.1 Syntrophobacteraceae bacterium | reverse complement strand
TGAAGGGCGGACTTTGCGGGGGATAGGACTATATGCCAAAGGCGAAGCCCTTTTGCCCGGCCGGCGTCTCCCGGCCGGGCAAAAAAGAGTCAATCTCTGTGCCTCTGTGGTAGATTTTCTTTTAAAGCCAGAGGCAACCAGAAGAGAAGGTTCGGGGCGCGGTTCTCTTGCTTCCTGCTCCTCGCTTCCCGCTTCTTTTCAGAACAGAGACGCCGAGGCACGCCGCGGGTATCCGCGGTACTGGTGAATGGATGGACCAGCACGATCCACCAATCACCAATCACCATTCACTGATCACCACTCACTATTCACTATTCACTAAACGTATATCCCACCTCGCCATGCTGGCTGAGATCCAGGCCGGTCGATTCGTCTTCTTCGCTTGCCCTGAGACCCATTACAGCATCGAGGACCTTGAGGATGATGAAGCTGACCACAAAAGAGTAAACCCAGGCGCACGCCACCGAGAGCGCCTGAATGCCCACCTGCTTGGGGTTGCCAAAAAACAGGCCGTTGGCGCCCCCGGAATTGATGAGCGTTGAAGCAAAAAAGCCGGTAAAAAGGGCGCCGAAAGTCCCGCCGACCCCGTGGACTCCGATTACGTCCAGGGCGTCATCGTAGCCAAACCTGGGCTTGAGGCTGACCGCGCTGTAGCAGAGCGCCCCCACCAGAAGCCCCAAAAGAAGGGCGGGCATGGGACCGATAAAACCCGAAGCCGGAGTGATGCCGACAAGCCCGGCCACCGCCCCCGATGCAAAGCCCAGGGCTGTGGGCTTACCCCTGTGAATCCATTCGACCAACATCCAGGACAGGGCCGCCGCGGCAGTGGCGATGTGGGTAACCACAAAGGCCGAAGTGGCCAGGGCCCCGGAAGCAACCGCGCTGCCCGCGTTGAACCCGAACCAGCCAAACCACAGCAACCCCGCCCCCAGAAGTGTCATGGTCAGGTTATGCGGAGCCATGATATCGACCTTGTAGCCTTTTCTTTTTCCCAGAACCAGGATGGCGGCCAGCGCGGAGACGCCCGAGCTGACATGAACCACCAGACCTCCGGCGAAATCGAGCGCCCCCAGGTTTCTCAGCCAGCCGCCCGTTCCCCATACCCAGTGGGCAAGCGGATCATAGACCAGAAACGCCCAAAGCACCATGAACACCAGGTAAGCGCTGAATTTCATCCTCTCGGCAATCGCGCCGGAAATCAACGCCGGAGTTATTATGGCGAACATCATCTGGAAGATCATGTAGGCCTGGTGCGGAACGGTAGCACCGTAATCCGCGTTGGGGGTGAGCCCCACATGGTTTAGTCCCAGCCAGTGAAGGTTTCCGATAAAATGGCCGACGTCGGGACCAAAAGACAGACTGTAGCCGATCAGCACCCACTGAACCGATATTACGCCCATGGCCACAAAGCTGTGCATAATCGTTCCGAGCACATTCTTGCGCCGCACCATACCGCCGTAAAACAAGGCAAGGCCCGGAGTCATCAAAAGAACAAGGGCCGCAGAGGTCAGCAGCCAGGCCGTGTCACCGGTATCGACCTTTGCCGCCGTGTCAGCCAGGGCGGAAGCGGCGCCCGCAAATGTTCCCAGAAAGACAAGAGAAAAAATCGCCCACAACCTCTTCATATTATTTCCCCTCTACTGAACGAACCCGATAGGAATCCATCTCTGCAGTGAATAGCTGAAAAATTAAAGCGCCTCCGGACCGGTTTCTCTGGTCCGGATACGCATGACATCGCTTACGGGTGACAAAAAGATCTTGCCGTCTCCGATTTTCCCGGTGTAGGCCGCTTTTTGTATCGCTTCCATGACCTTTTCGGCCAGTTCATCCGGAACGACTGTCAGAATCAACAGTTTTGGAACAAAATTGACCTTGTACTCCGCTCCCCGGTACAGCTCCACATGCCCCTTCTGTCGCCCGAACCCCTTTACTTCGGTGACCGTCAAGCCCTGGATCCCGATGGCCGTCAGGGCTTCCTGCACCTCGGTCAGCCGGAAAGGCTTGATGATTGCTTCAATTTTGGTCATTTTTCAACCTCCACCTCTTTTTATGTTAGGATTTTAGACGGTTACTCCAAGAACCAACCTGTTGAGTCCGCAACCAAACGAATTGCCCCCCATGGTCCAAAGCGCGTGCCAGAAGGTTGCAACAATATTGCATGTTTCAGTTATGTAACTGATATACAAGTTCTTTATTTCTGGAGAGGCGGCGTCGGAAAACGATTTTGACCACGCGGATCTGCACACAATTGTGCTTACATCGAAAATGAGCACATAATTGGAACATTTTTGTGAGTATTGGGGGGAGGGAGAACAATGGAACGCGGCCAAAAAGAAGAAAAAGAACGCTTTTACGAACAATTATGTAAACAAGGCGCTCAGGTTTGGGGCTGCGGGGAGATTTGCGGCAGACCGGTCTCGGGACACGGGCGGGAAGAAACACCCGCCCCTGCCACTAATTCGAATTCCGGCCGGAAAGGCGGCTAGAGGGCTTCGCTCCCGGTCTCTTTGGTACGAATGCGCACCGCCTCATCGATCTTGGAAAGAAATATCTTCCCGTCCCCTATCTTGCCGGTGTAGGCCGCTTTTTGTATCGCATCCACCGCCTTTTGGGCCTGATCGTCCTGGACAACGGTCATGATATACAGTTTTGGCACAAAATTGACGGTGTATTCGGCGCCCCGGTAGAGTTCCACATGCCCCTTCTGCCGACCGAATCCCTTCACCTCGGTCACGGTCATCCCCTGGATACCCAGCGCCGTAAGAGCTTCCTGCACCTCGGTCAGCCGAAAAGGTTTTATGATCGCCTCGATTTTTGTCATCTTTTTCGCCCTCGCCTCTGTTTTGAGTTAAGATCGCAAGTTCAATTTTGCAAATAATGCACTCATACCATACCATAAATGTGACGTTTGTCGCCACTTTTGCCTCCAGCGCGGTGCAATAATAGACAATATTGGACTTTTCCAGGCAACGGGTCCGCCATGAAACGGCGTATCTGGAACATATTTGTACTTCCTCGGGCCGCGCGCGGCCCTGAATGTACATAATTGTCATTGTTTTTTGAGTGACGCCGCCGGCAGCGGAACGAAAATGTCTTTTACATCAGCCAGTTGTTTTCTCGCTGTCTTCCCGGTATGCAGCTTGCTTGGAAGTTCAAATTTGTCTCCATCCAAATCATAAACAACTCAATCTACTATGAAAGGTATGTTGGCTATGGCTTGCAAGTTCGGGAAGGCTGCATTTTTGCGGTCATCAACGATGGTTTTGACATTTTTGGCCCTGTTTTTGTCCACCCGGCCGGCGATGGCGGCTGCGGCGAGTGGCGCCAATCCGGCAGACACCGCATGGGTTTTGGTTTCCGCCGCGCTGGTCATGCTCATGCTTCCCGGCCTGGCGCTTTTTTACGGCGGCATGGTCCAGCGCAAAAATGTACTAAGCTCTCTTATGCACTCCTTCGTGGCACTGGGCGTTCTGGGGCTGCTCTGGATCATCGTGGGCTACTCTCTATCCTTTACCGACGGCAACTGGTTTATCGGCAACCTCAGCCAGTTCATGCTGATGGGAACCGACATTAATTCGGTTCGGGGAACCATCCCCACGTACGCCTTCGTGATGTTTCAGGGCATGTTCGCCATTATCACCCCGGCCTTGATCAGCGGGGCGGTGGCCGAGCGGATGAACTTCAAAACTTACCTGCTGTTCGTGGTGCTCTGGTCGTTTCTGGTCTATTATCCGCTGACCCATTGGGTATGGGGCGGAGGATGGTTCCAGACAGCGGGTGGTCTGGACTTCGCCGGGGGACTGGTGGTGCATCTTTCGGCCGGAGTTTCGGCCCTTTCGATTGCTTACGTGATAGGCAAGCGCACCGGTTTTCCCCACGAGATGTTTGTCCCGCACAATCTGACCATGACGCTTCTGGGTGTAGGCCTGCTGTGGTTTGGCTGGTTTGGCTTCAACGCCGGAAGCGCCCTTGCGGCCAACGCCACGGCCGCTCTTGCTTTTACGGCCACGATGGCGGCCGGCGCGGCCGGGGCCTGCTCCTGGATGTTCATGGAGTGGATGATCATAAAGAAACCGAGCGCCCTCGGATTTGCTTCCGGGATCGTAGCCGGCCTGGGTGCGGTGACGCCGGCCTCCGGATATGTGACTCCGGGTTACGCCATGATCATCGGGATTGTCTCCGGGGCAATCTGCTTTTACGGAGTGCGGATGAAATTCAAGCTCCACTACGATGACGCACTGGACGTGGTGGGAGTTCACGGACTGGGCGGAGTGTGGGGCACACTGGCAACGGGGCTTTTCGCCACGGTGGGCGCCACCGGTCTGGTGGCCGGAAACCCCAGGCAGTTGGGGATACAAGCCCTGGGGGTCCTTGTGGTGGCACTCTACTGCCTGATCGCCACCTACCTCATAACAATGTTACTGGAAAACACAGTCGGTTTGAGAGTGGGTATGGATGAAGAAGTCTCCGGGCTCGACGAGGAGCTTCACGGCGAGGTGGGCTACAGCATCTAAGGCGGGAAACCGGGGGGGCGTACAGCACCGGTCTATCGCATGAAACAAATCCACCACGCATGAAATAAATCTACCACAGAGGCACTGAGGCACAGAGGGAATTCCTTTTTTGACCGGCCGGGAGACGGCGGCCGGTCAAAAGGGCTGCGCCCAACAAGAACTTTATAGAGCAGTTTTTCAAGTCGTTCCGGGACACCCGGAAACCGCGAAAAGTCCGTGGTTTGGGCTTGGCAATCCCGGCTGGCGGTCCCACCGCCCGGAATTTTGCTTGTCATCCGTTTGGTTCGGTGGTATTGGAAGCTCACCAGGTAGCACTGTCATAAATCCTGGGACGACGGCGCCGGGGGACTTTTCCCGGCGCCTTTGCTTTTTGGGAGGACGAGAAAACAAATTCCTTTGAATTTTGCTTTCCTCGTTTTTGGGGCGCCCACCTGAGGAGCCTCCGGTCTAAGGCTGCGATCCCCCACTGCCGGCCGCGTTTTGCCTGACGTTCAGGGAGCTTAGCAGGTAGGCCTCAATGAAGTCGTCGAGTTCACCGTCCAGAACGCTTTCCACGTTTCCTTTTTCAACGTTCGTGCGGTGGTCCTTCACCAGCCTGTAGGGCTGCAGTACATAGGACCTGATCTGGTTACCCCAGGCAATATCATCGAGGTTGTCGTGGGTCTGCTGCATCTTCGCCTGCTGCGCCCGCTTTTCACGCTCATAGAGTCTTGCTTTGAGGATTTTGAGGGCTATCTCGCGATTTCTGTGCTGCGACTTCTCGTTTTGGCACTGCACGACGATGCCTGTTGGCAGGTGGGTGAGCCGAACCGCCGAACTGGTCTTGTTTACGTGCTGCCCCCCCGCGCCGCTGGCCCGGAAGGTATCTACACGCAGGTCGGCCTGTTTTACCTCGATTTCTATCTTGTCGTCTATTTCCGGAAAGACGAGCACGGCGGCAAAGGAGGTATGCCTGCGGCCGCTGGCGTCGAAAGGAGAAATCCGCACCAGCCGGTGCACACCCGATTCCGCCTTCAGCATCCCGTGGGCATGGGGCCCCGAAACCGTGAAGGTGACGTTCTTTACGCCGGCCTCCTCACCTTCCAGAAGGTCGATCATATCGACCTTCAAGCCCTTTCTTTCGCACCAGCGCAGGTACATTCTGAGCAGCATCTCGGTCCAGTCCTGCGCCTCGGTGCCCCCGGCCCCGGCGTTGATGGTCACGATGGCGTTCTTGTCATCGTTTTCATCGCTTAGCATCTGCCAGAGTTCCATCTCCCGGTGTTTTGCCTGAAGCTCCTTCAGCTTGCGCTGAACGTCCTTCAGATTACCCTCATCGTCCTCCTCGACGGCCATATCGAAAAGCAGTTCGTTGTCCTCGATCTCACTGGCCAGAGTCCGCCAGGAAAGAATAATATCGTTGAGCTCGGAGCGTTCCTTTAAAACATCGCGGCCGGACTCGGGATTGTCCCAGAAATCCTGCCTGCCCATGAGCTTTTCGAGCTCCGCCGTCCGGGCCTCTTTCCCGGCGATGTCAAAGATAGCCTCCCAGGGTTTGAAACCTTTGGGAAAGATCCTTGAGCGCGGCCTTGAGTTCCGAAACATCAATGTTCATGGGGGTATCCTCCTTGGGTATTTCTATTTTCATCCGTCTTAAAAGATCTGTTCACCGCTTTGAAAAGTTCGTCGCGCCAGGAAGCCGGCGCCTCTTGCGAAGTTGGGTTCAAGACGCGTCAAACAGATGGGTTTCACTGCGTTTCACCCATCCTACAGCGGCTCTCGACGGGCCGGCGTAGGATGGGTGGAGCGAAGCGCAACCCATCAGGCAAATCTTGAACGTAACCTGGCATCAGCCCTACGAAAGAATGCGACCTTTTCGTCGTTGCCGGGTGTCCCCGGGGACGGGCGCCACCGGCGCAGCCGTTCCGGTCGCGGGCTGCAAGCCCGTGATCCGGATCCCGCAGGGGTGCGGGGGGCTCATGTCCCCCCAACCCCCGCTCTTTTGAACCTTAGCCTTTTCAAAGACGCAGTCTTAACTCGCCTTAGCTCAACAGCGGGGACTGCGGCCTATTTTCGTCCGTCTGGAACTGCCGGTTCACCGCTCTTGTGGGAGTGCGGTCCCGCCGAAGGTCGGATGGAACGCCGCAACCGCCAGATTATGGCGCAAATCGTCATAAAAACACAAAACCAGGCAAAAAGATCACCGTATTTAACATAAAAGGAAAGATAAGACATCGGATAAACGGCGCACGTCAGAAAACCGCGGCTGTTAAGGGGAACGTTTCCGCATTCCCGGCCCGTGGCGTCGAAAAAGGCGCTTATCCCGGTATTGGCGGCCCGCGCCAGCGGGACCCGGCACTCGATGGCCCGCCAGCGGGAGATTTCCAACTCCTGATAGGGGCCGGCCGTATCCCCGTACCAGGCGTCGTTTGTAATGTTTACGAGCAGTTCGGCCCCTCTTTGGACCGTGTCACGGGCGATGTTGGGAAATATGTCCTCGTAGCAGATAAGGACCCCCAGGGGCAGGCCTTTTAGCACCAGAGGCCCGGGATTTGTGCCGGGGATGAACCCCACCGGCCCGACGGAGGCATTCTGAGCGAATCGGAATAAATCCACCCAGGGCACATACTCCCCGAAGGGCACCAGGTGCTGCTTGGCGTAGGCCCCCAGAAACTGCGCCTTTCCGTCCAGCAGATAACCATTGTTCAGCAATTGGACCTTACCGCCGGACTGCACGGCGCCAAGACTTCCGAACAGCAGCGGCTTGCCCGTGCTCCTCACCGCCTCGTCCACTTTAGCGCTCAACTCCCGGTTTAGACCGTAATAAAAAGGCATGGCGGATTCGGGCCACACGATGAGATCGGGGACCGGTTTTTTCCGCAGGGCTTTCTCGCTCAGGCCGGCGTAAGTGGCGATCGTTTTATCCACTATGGCGCTGTCCCACTTCTCCCCCTGGGCGATATCGCCCTGCACCACCGTAACGTTTACCCCGGCCTGCAAATGTTGCAACCCTTCGATCCGCTCGGTGCGCCAAACCCCGTAGACCAGAAGGCAGACGATCAAACCGGCCAGCACGGCCGGGCCCGATCGGCGGTAAAAGTTCAGCAGGCATCCCGAAATGACCGTACTGCCAAGCACCACAAGCCAGCTCAGCCCGTAGACCCCCGTAATGTCAGCCACCTGGATGAGGTGCAGGAGGGGGGTCTGGGTATAACCCAGGTTTGACCAGGGGAACCCGGAAATCATGAAGGCCCTGATCCATTCGAGGCTAACCCAGACGAAAGGCAGCCCGAAGACATAGAGAAGAGGGGAGGAATCGAATTTTTGGGCGGCAAGGGCAAACAGGGCCTGATAGACACCCATTGCCAGGCAAAGCAGCAAAAGAATCAGGCCTGAGGTGGCGAGCGAGAATCCACCGAAGTGATAGACGGCGTAATCGATCCAGTAGAGGCAGGTCAGGGAATGGACAAACCCGCAGATATAGCCCAGCGCGAAGGCCTGTTTTCCGCTCCTTCCACGAATGGCATAGAGCAGCGGCACGAAAGCCGCCCAGGCCAGATAGAACATGGCAGGCTTGGGGAAACCCGCCGTAAGCATTAGTCCGCTTAAGACCGAGAGCAATATGGCATACATGCTTTTACTATATTTTATGGGGATACGGGCAGCTTGAAAAAATATCCAACCGGCGGCACGCAGGGAGAACTAGCGCGGTTCCTGGCCCGAAGACACCCCAAGGCCTTCCATGCCCGGCTTTACAATGCGCACCCTGTCTATCTTCCTGCTCGTTGCCGCCTCGATCAGGAACTCCATGCCCTCGTAGATAACCTTTTCGTTCACCTCGGGGACCTTCCCGATGAGGCTTATGATAAAGCCGCCAACCGATTCGAAGTCCCCCTCGGGCAAGTCGACCTGCAGGAAATCCTCGAGCTTTTCGACACCGAGACGGGCATTGACGCTGATCGACCCGTCCTCGTGCTCCACGATAAGTTTCTGCTCGGCGTCGTATTCGTCCATCACCTCACCGATTATTTCCTCGATAATGTCTTCGAGCGTCAGTATGCCCGCGGTCCCGCCATATTCGTCGATCACAATGGCCATATGAGACTTGTTGTCTCTGAAATCTTTGAGGACCTCACTGATTTTTTTGGTCTCGGGGATAAAATAGGGAGGCCGCGCTATGTCGCGGATCGCCCGGTCGTCGGAGTGCCAGAACTGGAGCAGGTCCTTGGCATGCAGAGTCCCGATGATGTTGTCGATATTGTCCTGGAAGATGGGGATCCTGGAATGTCCGCTCTCTATGATGGTCCTGATGATTTCGGAGAGTTTGGTGTCGGCCTCGGCATAAACGGTATCGGTGCGCGGGACCATGATCTCCCTGGCTATGGTGTCGCGAAAGGAAAAGATCCCCTGGATCATCTCCCCTTCATCCTCGGAGATCAGCCCGCGCTGCTCCCCTTCGTCAATCAACTGCTGTATTTGTTTTTCGACGTCATCGGCGTTTTCAACGCCGGCAAGCCGCCGGAAGCACATTCGTAGCCAATTTTGAATTCCCTTGGCTGTAGGTTCTTCCAATTTCGATTCACTTTCTTTTCCAAGACAAACGCAAAGGGCAAATAGATGCCCCATCCCGACCAATCCCGACAGCAGGCGGCATTCCACTTCTTCGGCGAACCGCGGAAATGCTCCCTTCCGGTTACGAACCTGCTTTGGGATGAGGACAAGTCTAACAAGCAGGTCAGTGGTTGTCCATGAAAAATTGGATGGAAAATTGTCCTGCTATTGATAATAACAGACGGTTATGGTTTTATAAACATTTTGTATTTCATCTGCCAATGGAAACTTTTTTGATGCCCGGGGACGATCCGGGCAGCCACAGGATTGTTCAAGCGATGGAAAGAAAACGCCGATTACCCGCCGAGTGGGAAGAGCAGGACGGGGTGCTCATGGCCTGGCCCCACGAAGGAACCGAATGGGTCAATCTCGAAGCGGTGCAAAATGTGACCATGGAGATCGTTCGAGAAATCGTGCGTTCCGAGCGACTTCTGATGGCCGCCCCTGACGTGGAAGAAGCCCGGGGGCGTCTGCTGGACGCCGGGGTCCCCCTCGACCGGGTCGGGCTCTTCCAGATAGATACCAACGATACCTGGGCAAGAGATTTTGGCCCCCTTACCGTCTTCGAGGCGGATAGACCCGTTTTGCTCGATTTCGGTTTCAACGGCTGGGGCCTCAAGTTCCGGTCCGATCTGGACAACCAGATAACCAGGAAGCTGGCGAGACTGGGCGCTTTTGGCCAAACCCCCCTGGACACCCGGGGGATCGTGCTGGAAGGCGGAAGCATCGAATCCGACGGCCAGGGGACGATTCTTACCACCTCGGCCTGCCTGCTCAGCCCCAACCGCAATCCTCACCTGTCCCGAAGCGCGGTGGAAGAGTTCATCTGCCGGGAGTTCGGCTCACATCGGGTGCTCTGGATAGAACACGGCCGAATCGCCGGAGACGACACCGATTCTCACGTGGACACCCTGGTCAGGTTCTGCCCTGATAACGTCATTATCTACACGGCCTGCGACGACCCCACAGACGAACATTTCGGCCCGCTGCGGGAAATGGAAGACGAAATCAGGGCCTTTCGCACCCCCGAGGGCCGACCCTATCGCCTTCTTGGACTCCCCTGGCCCGAACCGGTCTACGACGAAGAGGGCCGCAGGCTTCCGGCCACCTACGCCAATTTCCTGGTGGTAAACGGCGCGGTGCTCGTGCCCCTCTATGGGACGGGCAAGGACCGGGCCGCCCTGGATATAATAGGGCGGGCTTTCCCGGGCCGAAAGACAACAGGTCTCGACTGCCTGCCGCTTCTTACCGGCAACGGCTCGCTCCACTGCATCACCATGCAGTTGCCCGAAGGAGTCCTGGGATGAGAAAACTGGTTGCCGGGCTCGTCCAGCAAAGCTGCACGGCCGATCGAAGCGGTAATATCCAAAGGAGCACCCAGGGCATTCGGAAAGCGGCATCCGGCGGCGCGGAACTGGTCGTATTGCAGGAACTGCACCTCGGTCCCTATTTTTGCCAGACCGAAGACCTCTCGCTCTTCGATCTGGCCGAGCCCATCCCGGGGCCTTCCAGTGAGCTTTTCGCCTCCCTGGCCGGGCAGCTTCACATCGTGATCGTAGCGTCGCTTTTCGAACTGCGGGCGCCGGGCCTATACCACAACACGGCGGTGGTTTTCGAAAAAGACGGCTCGATCGCCGGCAAATACCGCAAGATGCACATTCCGGACGATCCCGGCTTCTATGAGAAGTACTACTTTACGCCCGGCGACCTCGGTTTTTGCCCCATTTCCACCTCGGTCGGAAAACTGGGAGTACTGGTGTGCTGGGACCAGTGGTACCCGGAGGCCGCAAGACTCATGGCGCTGGCGGGCGCCGAACTGCTTATCTATCCGACGGCTATCGGCTGGGGCACGAGTGAGCCCGATTCGGAGCGCATGCTGATGCTCGACGCCTGGACCACCATCCAGAGGTCTCATGCGGTCGCCAACGGCCTGCCGGTGCTCTGTGCAAACAGGGTGGGGTTCGAACCGGCCGGCCAGGGCGCGGACCATGGCATCCTTTTCTGGGGCAACAGCTTCATCGCCGGCCCCCAGGGTGAATACCTGGCCAAAGCGGGCCGGCAAGAAGACCAGGTGCTGACCGCGCAGATCGATATGTCCAGGACTCAAACGGTGCGGCGCAACTGGCCCTTCCTCAGAGACCGCCGGGTCGACGCCTATAAGGACCTGCTGCTTCTCTACCGGGATTAGAAAAAATAAAAAAGGGGCGGCAGGCCAAAAGACCTCCCACCCCCACACATCTTTTTATATTTCCGAGAGCAGCGTCAACCCTAGTGCCGCTGTCTCAGCATCCTGTCCATTTTCACCACCTGGGCCGATTCTGGAATCGTATTGGGAAATTCCTGCCCCCTGTCCATGACCTTGGCATCATACTTCTTGATGTCGAAATAGCTTTTTATGGTATTTACGGCCACTTCGGTATCGAAAGGCTTGCAGGAAAACATGTCGATGCTCAGATACTGCTTGTCCGGAAATGTGTGGATACTGATATGACTTTCAGCGATCAGAACAAAACCTGATACACCCCAGTCTTCAGGGACCACCCCGTTGTACCGGAAAACGTAGGGCGGCATGATCTTGGTCATATCCATTTGTGAGGGGCAGTTATCGAGAAAATTGTAGATCTTGCTTATATCTTGCAGCGAAGCGCTGTCACAACCATAACCATCCAAAATCAAATGGACCCCGAAACCGAATTCAGGTTTGCCCATAGTAGTCACCTCCCCCTTCCGAGAACCCGCAGTTCTCTGTACAAATAATAACGCGAAACTATTTGCCGCCCGTTGCCGGAGATGCTACCGTGAGCGTTTCTGAAAGCGCGACTCGGGTTTGCGCGTTTTCAGCCATCCAAGGATGGGCTCAGCTCTGCCAGAGTTAAGAGCGGACTTAATGCCACATCATAAAGTGGTCTCGCATACGAGTTAACGCCAAAAATGGAGCCGCCCGCAACCGCATACACATCAAGTACAAACGCGGCGCCAGCCGATCTCCATCCCGAAGCCAGGCCAAGATCTCCTGACTAAGTCCAACGATTTTCACCACTTAATGCGAGGCGCCATTACCCTCGCAGTAGCCCTATATAAAGTACGCATCCGGGGGTGTCAAGAGATTAATTTCAAGTGGCTGATTTTTAAGACAGACCGCCTGTCAGCGTGAATCCGGATCGAGATGGACGTGGTTGTCACCGGGGTATTTTTTGGCCGCATAGAGCGCTTTGTCGGCCCTTTGAATCATGTCTTCGATGTCCTTTTCGATCGAACCGGACTTCTGCATAAACCTGGCGATGCCGATCGAAAGGCCGGTCGGTTTGCATTGCAGAAGGTCAAATTTCCAGCAGATACGCTCGGCAACGCCTCTTGCCTGGTCGGCAGGCAAATGCGGAAGCAGCATTATGAACTCGTCGCCCCCGTATCGGTAGGCGCTGTCGACATTTTCCCGGATCGAATTTATCAATAGACCCGCCAATCGGTTGAGCAATCCGTCTCCCGCCTGATGGCCGTACAGGTCGTTATATTTTTTGAAATTGTCGATATCCATAAAAAACAGGAACAGGCTATGGTTGTAGCGGACCGCGCGCATGGCTTCCCTTCGCGCGTTTTCCTCAAACGAGCGTCGATTATATAGAGAGGTCAAGGGGTCATGAACCGCCAGCCTTTCGAGCCGCTCCCGCAGCCCCCGTTCCTTTATCAGCCGGTTCAGCTTCGCCTCGAGTTCATTTAGCGAGAAGGGCTTGGTTATAAAATCCGCGGCGCCTGCTTCCACCACCTCCGTATACTTATATTTCATTATATGCCCGGTAATGGCGATCACATCGATCCGGGCATGATCGCGGACTATGTGCCCTATCAACTCCATGCCGTCCATTCGGGGCATATCCATGTCGGTAATGACGATGGCGAAATCTTTCCCCTCAATTTTGGCCAGCGCCTCCCGGCCGTCGTGGGCGATCTCCACTTTGTGTCCCCAGGCCGTCAGGGCGTCCGAGATAATTTCGCAGGCCTGCGGCTAGTCATCGACCACGAGTATGGTCTGAGAAAGGACTGCGATTTGTTGCAATGAATTCATCGGCCACCTCTGCGCCATCGCCGGGCCCCTCCGCCGACCGCGCTCCAAATCTCTTGACTCGTTCACCATAACGGCCTATAGGCAACATAAATTGGCCTTACCATCGCAAGGTAGAGCAACTGGAGAATTTTGACAAATATTTTTACATAATTCGCTACCCTGCCCGCAGGATTTCTATTTTGGAGGATTCCCATGCGCTACGTGTCCATCATATATAAACGCATGAGGCCTGAAGCCGCCAGGCTCGCTCACCACCTCGAGGCGTGGTTTACAAAGCGGGATATGGAAGTCTTTGTCCGGGAAAACATCGATAATTCGGGGGTTAACCGCATCTACGAAAAAATCGACATCCCGCCGCAAACCGAAGCGGTGGTGGTGGTCGGCGGAGACGGCACCTTCCTGAGTGTGGCCCGTTTTATCGAGGAGAAGTCAATACCGATCGTCGGGGTCAACCTGGGAGGGCTGGGTTTTCTTACCGAGATAAATGCCGAATCCTGTTTTGCCGAATTTGAAAAGATACTGGCCGGCAACTTCGAAATAGAGGAACGAATGGCCCTGCGGGTATCGGTCAGGCGCGAGGGAGAAGAGATTTTCAGCCATCGGGTCTTAAACGATGCGGTGATCAACAAGGGAGCGCTGGCTCGAATCATCGACCTTCACACCTCCATTAACGGCCATTTTCTCACTCACTACCGGGGAGACGGCCTCATCATCGCCACCCCCACCGGCTCTACGGCCTACAACATCTCCGCCGGAGGGCCGATCATTTTCCCCACCGCCCGCGTGGTCATCCTGACCCCCATTTGCCCCTTTACTCTCACCAACCGGCCCATAGTCTTTCCGGCGGAGGTCACCGTCATGGTGGAAGTGGCCGAACCCGCCGCGGACGTTACCCTCACCTGCGACGGACAGATAGGCTGCCCGATCCGCGACTTCGACTTGGTGCAGGTTAGCGCGGCCTCTACTCCGCTGCGGTTTATCAGGGCGCCGGGGGTCGATCATTTCGAGATTCTGCGGTCTAAATTGAAATGGGGGCAGCAATGATAAGAGCTGGTGAATGGGATAAGAACCGGTGAATCGGTGAATGGGTGAATCGGAAAAACAAGAGCCGGTGAAACGGCAGGTCTTCCCCATCCGCCTCTTCACCGGAAATCGTGTAATTTGATCGGCGCAAAGGACAATCCAAGAACTGGAACGGGAGAAAACCGCAGCCTGGTTGCATGAGCGAGGTAATATATTGTCTACATTTTGCCGCTTCTATCGCCGATTCCGATTGCCGTTTGGCAAACCCAAATCCTCCCGGGTATGCTGTTGAAGAGGCAAAAAGCTGGGCGCAGAGAAGGTGGGATATTCAACATTCCAGCCGGTTGCCGCTTATACATGCCTGCCTAAGACGATCCACGTTTTTGGGGAGTCGATAGATGATGGCGCCATGATACATGATTTTTGCATACATCATACGGTTTTATGTTTGATGGTAATAGGTATTATCCTAATGCTTTCCGGGAGTGTCGATTACGCTTTGGGTCTACCCCCTACCGCGTACTTTAGGTGGTTTCTTGGAGGCGCCTTGTGCATAGCGTCGCTATCATGTTATATCGTAGGATACGTTTTGTGGCTTAGTCTTTTTCGTTGGCCTATAGCCGTAACCGCCTTCTTTATAGGTATGTACGCTGTTTTGCACTTCAGGCCCAAAAATAGATGAAAGGGAATTACTGGTTTTAGCCAGAATCGGAATCACATGCACTCTCGAATGAGTTCTCGTTCGAACTCGGCTACCATCGCCGGAAAGTGGGCCAGCATACGACATTATCCTGCACAATGAGAGCCTCTCCAACAGGAGTTGGGATAGCCATTCGTTGATTTCAATGGTTACGGGTTTTGCGTGGGTTGGATCGATCACAACCAAGGATAAAGGATATCCATTCGAAGTTCTGATTCCTCCAGAAGACTGGTAGACCATACAAAAAGCCTTGACTGGAAGGCCCGTAACCTTGATGTGAAGGAAAAAGCATCGGATTCGGTTGGTGGAGATGCTTGCGCACTTATCGCGGCGATCCTGGTGGGGTGAGTCGGAATCTCCCCCATGTTTACATAACGACAACCCGGACCCTGGAGCAGCCTTCGATCCAGGTTCTACCCGGTCTTGCCCCGTTTCCGGCAATTTTGGCACACAAAAAAAGGCTGATAATCTGGAAAAGCGGTCTCCCGAAAACCCGCAGAAGCTTTGATTTTCAAAGAATCGCGAACGAGAGCTAAAGATAGCTAATAATCCGAACTTTGGGTTTACAAGACCCTAATATAGGGTTACATTGTCCTGGTACCTTATTCCGGTTAGAAGGAGGTAACTATGCGTAGTATTGAACAAACTGCAATTTTACTGGCGGCAATCCTCAATCGCAGCAAGCAGACCAGGGCGCGGGTAAGTGCCAAAACAATTAAAATTCTGGGAAGGCGAAAACATTTGCGCCGGGCATTTGTGGCTGAACTAACTGACGCGCTTGCCGAGTATTACTGGATATTATTTGAAATTGACAGTGGTGGCTATGGCGCTGTGCAGACCAAAACGCTTGAAGCTGCCAAGCCCGTCACAGCCAAACGTTGGCTACTCGATGAAGAGCGGCGGGATTTGAAGCGAGACAAGACTGAAGTTTGGTCCGCCCTCGAAAAGGAAGCTACCCCGGAGGAGGAACACGCTGACGATGACGAATAGGCCGACTCGGAAGAGATAAGCCTAAAAAAAAAGGGACAGAGCATTACAACTCGGGGTTTAGGGGTAACCCCAATAACGAGATTTCTATCTCCCCAATGGCGGAAACGTGATTGTTATAAAAACCTTGATCGATCATTCATTGGTGCGCTTCGTACACATTTCGATAGAACAAAAACGTCGACGTTGTGTCAATCTTGTAAGGACGAGCTTTGTTTTTCGATTTATCATCCCAAATTCTGCAAAGACGGAACGGAATATATTTTCTTTCATTTGATGAATCAAACGTAAAAATAGAGGTGGAAGTCATTTTCTTAATTACAGTCCAGTGTGACTCAGCTTCTACCGCATCTTTACAATATTCATATGCGATAATGGCTGCACCATCTGGGTTATCCTGGAAATGAGCATTAAGGGTCTTTCTCCATTCGCCCAACGTATTGGCCCTGCGTGCCCAGAAAGGATGTTTGACAGATACATCCTGGTCATAATATTTGGATATGTGTGTAAGTACATGCGACGCCAAATCATTCAACATATTGCGTCCCATACCAGCTAAGAAATGAGAGCCGTCATGGTCCTTCAGATAGAAATCATAAATTTCTTTGAAAATTGCATCTATATTGCGCCTAACCTTGGGACACACAATCGCTAGAGCATTTCCAAGTGCATAAAATCCGCAGGCCCCATCCTGTGATCCTTGTTGCTCTGGCTTTGGATCTCTCATTAAAGCCTCCGTCATTATGAACCGGTAATAAAGCTCATTATTTTTTCAGGACGCCCCATTTCACCCATTTATTGCAAGAACTGTTGGCGGTTCTTTGCTGGCGATTAAAAGGTCCCCCCATACATTCCCCCTTATCGTGATCATTTTGATACTCTACACGATCTCGAAAATGCGATACAGTTCGTGGTCCAGCCCAAAGTTCACAAGTCACACAATTCTTGAAAGTACAAGGTTTGCTTTTGGCGGTCATTTATTTAATCCTCTCCAGGCAGTTTCCTGTGCATCCAGCGGACCCTGCTCTATCCCACTGGCCCTTGGCTCACATTGCTTGCCGATGAGACAATTTACAACAGAGTGTCTCATATTGCCAGTTGATTTCACAAGCTTTTTAGCTCGTTGGCAATTATGCCGCGAAAGCGCTACCAGTGTAGTCGAGTCCTGAAATATACCTTTTCGAGGGGATATGAAAAAAAAGGCCATAATGCTTGTCAGCGCTTGATGCCTTTGTCTTTACCACGCTCCAGTTGCCGCTCTCTTTTGCGTTCCCGCTCCTCCCGCTCATACTGTGCCTTTTGCCGTTCGGCTTCCCCGGTGCGGCCCTGGTCCAATCCTTTCACAAGCTGCGGATCACTTTTCCTTAAGATTTTCTCGGGTGGCCATCGACCGCATGCAGTTCATTGCCCTGTCCCTCAGGCTGGCGTGTGATCCGGGAAACGCGTCACCTTGATGCTGCCGCTGCGTTTTTCGGCGTGCCAAAGATCATATTGCAGTTGCATGCGCAGCCAGGTCTCGGGACTGCTCCCGAAGGCCTTGGACAAGCGGATCGCCATTTCCGGCGATACGCCGCTATGCCCGTTCACCAGCTCGGAGAGCGCCTTGCGCGTGACGCCAAGCCCCTTGGCCGCCGCCGTGATCGTCAAGCCAAGCGGCTCAATGCACTGCTCGCGGATGATTTCGCCGGGGTGCGGCGGGTTATGCATCTTCATGGTTTTCTTCCTTTCCGGCGGTCAGTGGTAATCAAGCAGATCGACGTTCGTGGCGTTCTCGCCCTCGAACTCAAATACGATCCGCAAATTACCCGTTACGGACACCGCCCATTGTCCTTTGCGTTCGCCTTTCAAGGAATGGAACCGGAAGCCGGGCAAATTCATGTCGGCGGGTTCCTGGCTGACGTTCAAAAAGGCGAGTATTTGCTGAATTTTCCGAACATGCTGTGCGGATACCCCGCTTGTATCGCCCTTTGTGAACAGTCGCTCCAGCCCCTTATGTCGAAAGCGAACGATCATCTATCACCTATAACGTTACGGGTTTCTCATGTCAAGCCTTTCAATACGGAGCCCGCCCGCCGCACCGCAGCCTTTTACCGCTATTGCCGAGCGCCCTTCTCGTCCCCCTGCCGTCTGCCGCGCAATCGCATCTTTCACGACAAACGCTACTCATGCCAAGATACGTTCAAGATCGAACAAATGTTGGGGTTCGCCCCGCTCACCTCAACCTTTTATCTTAAAAGAAAAAAGAAGACATAGGACGTTATAGGACGTATGGGACGAATAAAAAGCACCGACCGAACCCTCCCGACGCTTCGCGCCCCGTGGACGTGGGGAGCTGTTAAAATGATAAATATCTATCGCTTAGCCCAACCTTGTAGCTTAAAAGAGCGAGAACATGGGATCGGCCGGGACGCCTGTTGCTGGGCAATCCTGTTGGGGTTCGCCGAGGCTCACCCCAACCTACGGGTTGGCCGGATGTGCGGCCTCTTGAATACAACTTTGTATCAGTCGCTTGTCTGCCCCCACCTTGCCTTTTCTGATGCTCTTCCGTTCTCTCGTAAGAGCCCGTGAAACTCCAGGTCTTCCCCATCCAGCGATTCACCGGATGATTTTTTGAGCGATTCACCTTTTCACCGGCTTTTGCTTTTCCGATTCACCCATTCACCTATTCACCGATTCACCGGCTCTTGTTCCATTCACCTATTCACCGGCTCTCAAAATTTGAACCGCGTTCTTAATGCCGGAAAGCGTCAAATCTTCCATGGGGAAAATGCGCCCGATCTGAGTGATCGTGACGCTTTCCGCCGCCCAGTATTGCCTGGGAATGGGATTTAGCCACACGCTGGCGGGGAATGCGGCCCGCAGCTGCTTTAACCACTCGACGCCGGGTCTTCGATCATGGGAATAGAAGTAGAGGGAGCCGTTGGCGGCCATCAGTTCGGAGGGGGCCATATTGGCGTCGCCGATGACGATGAGGTGCGTATCGTGGCCGCGGGAAACAAGCATTTCCCAGGCAACGGGGACGGTGCGCTCCATGTCCTCGTACACCGTCCCATAGAGGCAGTTGTGGAAATAATAGTACTTGAGCTCCTGGAACCTGTCCCTCATTTTGGCAAACACGTACTTCACAAGCTGCAGGTAGGGCTCCATCGAATAGCCGCCGTTATCGAGCAGCACGACCAGCTTGAGGCGGTCTCTAAACTCCTTGGCGAACACCAGTTCGATTTCCCCGCCGTTTTTTGCCGTCCGAAAAATGGTCTCGTCGATTTCCAGTTCCGTTTCGGGTCCGGCCCGCTTCAGGTTTTTGAGCGAAGCCAGCGCCTGGCCGACATTACTGCCGGCAAGGCGTGATTTTCCGCTATAATTGATATAGTTTCTTTTATCGATAACCTTCTGCGCGGTGCCATGCAGGCCCCGGCCGTAGACCCGCACCCCGCCGCCGGCCGAGCCCGAATGACCAAAAGGCGATCTGCCCCCCGTCCCGATCCACCGGCTGCCGCCGTGGTGCTCGCCATCCTGCTTCAAAAGGGTTTCCCAGAAACGCTTGAGCAACTCTTCGATATCGAAAGTGCGAAGTTCGTCAAGCGATATGGCCCCTCTTTCAACCTGCTCGCGCAGCCATTCCTCGAAAGGTTTTCCGGCAAAGGTTTCTTCCCATTCGGGCATTTCCCAGGAGTTTTCTCCCAGGAAAAAAGCGGCAAAAACCCGCTCGAAGGTGTCGTAGTGCTCGACTTTTTTCACAAAAATCAGGCGCGCCAGCAGAAACAGCCGGTCCAGATCCGGCGCCAACCCTTTCCTGATACCGCCATAAAACTCAAGAATATACCGAACGCTTACAGGTATTTCCGCCTTGCGCAACTGCTGAATGAACGCGAGCACCAGTGAACCCTCCGGGAGCGTTTCTAGAGAAAAGGACCATTTATCGCCAGGGAGTTTTTGTACCTATCCCTTTAAATTTGAGCAAATCCTGGGAACGCTTGAGAAGTGTTCCGACATGACGAAGCGCCCTGCCCGCGCCCGGTCCGCCATTGTCACCGCTGGTACGCAGGGCCCCGATCCAGTCGAGCAGTTCCGCTGTGGCAGGGGGTTTTTCGTAGCCCCCTTCGCGCAGCCGGTAAAACTCGGTGAGGCTGGCGCCAAGGAGATCCTCGGAGATGTCCGGATAATGCAGCTTTACTATGATCGAAATCTCTTCGGGGCCCGGAAAGGGGATGTAGTGGCAGAAGCAGCGGCGCAAAAACGGATCGGAAAGCTCCCGCTTGGCGTTGCTGGTGATTATTATGACGGGCTTTTGCTTCGCCGAAACCTTATGATTAATCTCCCTTATTATAAAGGAGCCATCTTCTAGAACATCCAGGAGGTTATCCTGGGTGTCCGAATCGGTCTTGTCGATTTCATCAAGGAGCAGCACTCGTCTGTCCTCGGAAAGAAAAGCCCTGCCTATGGGGCCAAAACGCAGGTAGTCCCATATCTCGTTAACGTTTCTGCCCGACTCACCGGACCCAAACCGTGAATCGTTTAGCCGCAGCACCGCATCGTAGACGTAGCAAAGCTCTTCTCCTTTGAACGTCGACTTGCAGCGAGCCTCTTCCATGCTCACCCCGAAAGCCCTGCAGATTTCAAATGCCAGTTGGGTCTTTCCGGTCCCCGCTTCCCCCATGAGAAGCAGCGGCTTTTCCATAGCGATCGATATATTTACGATCTCTCCAAGCTCGGGGCCAAGATAATAATTCTCGGTGCCTTCGAATTTCATTCGCCTTCTCTCCGCTGATCGGTAAGTTCGAGATTGGAATACACTCATACCAGGTTGTGTTCAAGATTTGCCTCATGGGTTGCGCTTCGCTCCACCCACCCCGCGCCGGCCCGTCGAGAGCCCCTGCAGGAAGGGTGAAACGCAGTGAAACCCATCTGTTTGCAACGCGCCATCCCTCGCGCGTGACGCGTCTTGAACCCAAAATAGTATCAGAACAGGATAAATAGCAATTGTTAGCCAATGAGACAAGACTTTCAAGCACAAAGCGCAGGGGCATTTGGTTCCGCCTTGATCTTGATGTGCGACCGCCGAGTTACGACCTGTTCTGGATCGTGGGGCGAGAATAGATCGATGGTGTTGTAGGAGCGGCTTCCAGCCGCGATCAAGACAAGTCCCGG
>JARLHP010000253.1 GCA_031292195.1 Syntrophobacteraceae bacterium | reverse complement strand
GGGGCGGGTGGCCGACAAACCCATGGGGGTTTTTTTTGTGGGGGGGGCACCCGGGGGGTAGCGGGTGGGCGGGGGGCCCCCCCGCTCCTACAAAGCAAGGCATCTCCCGGAAACGATTCTCGGACAGCCTCCTAGCTGGAGGGAGGAGATGGGCAAAAAAACAGGCAAGCTGGAATTCGGCAGTTATTTTTTCAATATCTGCGTCCATCCGCGTCCATCTGCGGTGAGATCTTGGTAGTTCAAGCGTCCGGAAAAATCCTACGGGGAGAGCAGATGGACAAAAACCAGGCGAGCTGGAATCAAAAAGTAGCCCAGGAAGTGATCGAAAACCTCGAAAAGCGGCGCATGGCGGGCAGCTATGCCGAAACCTGCGCCAAGGCGCTCGAAGAGGTGCTTTCCATGGTCCCCGACGGCGCCACGGTCTATCGTTGCGGTTCGATATCGACCACGGCCATCGGTCTTTGGAAAAGGCTTTCCGACAGGCCGCAAGTGAAGGTGATCGACCCCTACCTCCCCGGACTCACCCGGGAGCAAAGTCTTGCCTTGAGACACCAGGGGTTTGGCGCCGACATAATGATAGCGAGTTGCAACGCCATTACGCTGGACGGCAGGCTGATCAACCTCGACGGTCTTGGAAACCGTTGCGCGGCCCTGATGTTCGGACCGCAAAAGGTCATCCTGGTGGTGGGGATGAACAAGGTGTGCCCGGATCTCGATTCGGCCATCTCCCGGGTGAAGCACTACGCCGCCCCGGTAAACGCCATCCGGTTGGGCGTTGAAACCGCCTGCACCCATGACGGACTGTGCCGCGACTGCCGTTCCCCCCACCGCATCTGCAACATGTGGAGCATCATCGAAGGCCATCAAGTTCAGGACCGCATCCACGTAAAGCTGGTGGGAGAGAATTTGGGATATTGAGACCTCTGGCCGATGGAGAGATATCTTTGCCGTTCCCGTTCCCGTTCCCGTACTCAGGTCCGGCCCGAAAGCCGGCACGACAATAGCTTCCTGGCCGTGATGACTGGTTGCAGGATACGGTGGGCTGCATAAGTCCGCCGGCTGGGTTGGAGGGCAAAGACCGGAATTATGGCTGGTTTGGAACCGGCTTTTGAAGACTATCTTCTAAGGGCAAAGTGCCCTGTACCTGGTGCTTTGTAAATCGCTTGGCCACAGTTTATTATTCCGGACAAATCGTACATGGGATAAAGCCCGCATAGACCAGTGTCGCAGACGCGGACTCCATAACGTGCCCCTATATGCGCGTTATATCATTGCGCTTTCATCGGCCTGGACTCACCCGCCAATCATTTGAGCCATGCTTCTTGCCTCAAGTTAAGATCATGGGTGCCGTTTTTACAAAGTGAAATTATCGGCTTTCAAAAGCTCCTCCCCTGGCTTTACACGCTCTTTGGCTCCACGAGCCTTGCGCCAGGCCCCGTACAATCGGGCCATGACGTGTTTGGCATGCACAATCAACTGATCCGAAGTCTCTTTTCTTCGGATTGCCACATAGACGGAGGGGCACATTAGAATCGCGGTCCACCGGACGGCATGAGCAGGCTCATTGACCATGTGTTTGGTAATGCGACTGATCTTCAAGCCGAGTCCCCCTTCCAGGAATTTAATCTCATCACAGAGCAACTCGGTGTGATATTCTATTGCGGCTAGCGCATCGTCTAAAGTTCTCTTATCGATAATGCCTAGACTATAAGCACATGCCAGATCGCGCCGATTGTTAAGATAAACGTTCAGAAGTGTGCGATCAACCCATGCTGACTCCTTCAAAAACGTGTAGCTGGATATTCCATGATGACGTGAAACATTCGAGTCGTGCAACCTGTACAGAACCAACACCCCGCTATAGTTTCCGATTCCGCCGAGCAAATAGGAGCGAAACGCGATAACGCGATCTTCGTTCACAGTATCCGGGAGAATTGGCCCGAAAAGCGTAAAGAGGTCCCTCGTGTAAGACTCGGAACACCCCCTGACGCGCATGCGGGTCCTTAGCATCTCATCGATTGGGCCTACGACCGTTGGGGAGTCTAGAAGCTTGATCTCCCGTCCATACTCATCAATAGCAGCGAAATCCGAGTCGATAAATTTATACTTGCGCCCGCTCGCTTGCCAAAACCCAACCAATTCTTCACACCGACAGGGCAGTGATACGTCGTCTCCAGCCGCTGAGACTATCAATTCTCCCCGGGCCATCTCCGCCACTCTGTTTACATGTTCTCCAAGCCCCAGGTTGGAGCCATTGCGATTTAGGACAATCTCATGTGGCCCTGTATACGTGGAGGCCATCTCCCGCATGATATCGAACGTGCGGTCCGAGGAGCAGTCATCGGAAAAAATAATCTCAAGGGGCGAATACGTTTGGGACAAGGCCCCTTCCACGGCCTCTCGGACAAAACGTTCCTGGTTATAGGTGAAAAGCGCGAATGTCACGAGCGGCCCGTCATTCATGAACGTGTTCTCCCGAACTTTAATGCGATCATCCTTCGAATGTCGATATCCAGAAGCTTCTGCAAAGATATCATGGAAATGACCGACACTGCCGAAGTGATGGTCAAACCAACAATGGTGGCTTCCAGCAGCGGCAGAAAGCGCACAGTCAAAAGGACGCTTATCGTGGCGACGATTGAGCAGGCAATCACAAGAAGGGACCTCCGACTCCAGGAAAAACCGCTGATGCTTCGGCACACGCCAAATATGGCAAGTGTATGGAAAACATACATGATCAGGTAGGATATACCGATTCCCTCCAGTCCCCAGAGCCTGAGACAGAAGAAAAGAAGCCCGACTTGAACCGCCGAGAATACCACTTGGGTGAGCATGAACAGCCTGGGCATGCCTTTTGCTATTTGCACGAAACCCATGGGCCAGCCAACGACCCGCAGAGCGATCCCGAGGAGTTGCCAGCGGATAATCACCACGGCCGGGGCGAAAGCCGGGGAATAAAAGACCCTCAGTACCCACGGGGCAAGGGTCAGAGTCCCGAGAACCCCGGGGATGGCCATCAGGACGCCCATTTCGGTTTGCTCGTTGACAAGTAGATTGACCATTTTGTTGTCATCGGCTACGGCAGTAAGCCTTGGATAGAAGTCGGCGCCCATGGCGTTAAGGATTATTCCGACATACACTGTCGATAGAGTCCATGTGGCGCCGTAAAGCCCTACGGCGTCCATGCCAAGATGGCGGCTTATCAATACGCGAGTGACATAAGCGACTCCGGCCACCAGAAGCCCGGAGGTCATAAAAGCGGCGCCCATTCCCAAAAGAGACCTGACCTCGGCGCTCACTTCTTTTAGGGACATTCGGACAACTTCCACCTTGACTTTTTTGGCATACCACCAGGACGCGAGGATTGTAAAAGCAGATACGGCGACAAGGTAGGGCGCGACCCCCCTGACGCCCCAAATATAGATGAAGATGATTCCCGCTATTGTGCCGAATAGGGCGCCGAGCACCTCACACGTCGCGAGGTCCTTCAAACGGCGCATCCCTTGCAAAAGGGCGGTCTGGCCGGTCGAGACGCTGTTAAAAAGCAGGGTCAGAGACATCAGCGCCACGCCGAAAATGTAAGTCTCATTCCCGAAAGTGGCCTTGGTCAAGGGAACGCAAAGAACCAAAACGAGGACCATCCCCAGCAGCCCGGAAACGAGCGAGGTGAACCGAAGAGTCCTTACCGTGCGCGTAATCGTACGCCTATCCTCCGTCCCCACAGCTTCCGCGATTTGGCGAACGCCGGAGTTGCCAATCCCGAACCCGGTCAGCGTCCCCACCAGGCTCGTGGCCGCCTGGTACATGCCCTCAAGACCTATGCCCGACGGACCAAGCAATACGGCCAGCACCTTGGTTCGAATAACTCCGATAAGAATCTTGACGACCTGGGTCCCGCCGATGAGGGCGGTGGATTTGAATATCTGGCGATAGCCGTTCAAATAGAGAGCCTCCGATCCACCGCCAATTCTTCGCACTCTCGCCTCACGGCGGCCGACACAACTCTGGCCTGGTCAAACCCCATATGGGGCCCCATCGGAAGGCTGAGCACCGAACTGGACATTGCCTCGGCAATGGGCAATGGGCCGGTGTCGCACCACATATCCCCGTAGGCCTCGGAAAGGTGAGGCGGCACGGGGTAGTGGATCAGCGTCCCGATACCCTGTTCTGCCAAACGGTTTTGCAAATGGTCTCGACGGAAGTGGCGAACGACGAAAAGATGCCAGACCGGATCGGCCCAAGCAGGCGTTACAGGCAAAACAAGCTCGGGGCTGCCGCTCATTTCTCCAATATATATCGACGCGATCTCACGCCGCCGCTCATTCCAGTCGTCCAAGCGGCGGAGCTTAACCCGCAACAGGGCCGCCTGCATTTCGTCCAGACGTGAGTTGAACCCCCTGACCTCGTTGTAGTACTTGACCCTCGAACCATAGTTGCGCAACACTCGAACCTTGTCGGCCAGTTCTCCATCGTTGGTGGTCACCGCCCCTCCGTCGCCCAGGGCCCCCAGGTTCTTTCCCGGATAAAAGCTGAAGCCGGCCGCGTGTCCAAGGCCGCCGGTGCGACGCCCGTTGTAGGTGGCGCCGTGGGCTTGGGCGCTGTCTTCGATGACCCTCAGACCGCGCTTTTCGGCCAGCGCCAGGATGGGGTCCATGTCGGCGGGCTGGCCATAGAGATGCACTGGGATGATGGCTTTTGTTCGCGGGGAAACCGCCTCCTCGATCCGCGCCGGGTCGATGTTGAAGGTCCGGGCGTCGGGCTCCACGGGAACCGGCCTGGCGCCGGCATGAGAAACTGCAAGCCATGTGGCGATGTATGTATTAGACGGTACGATGACTTCATCCCCCGAAGCAAGCCCGTAAGCTCTCAAAATCAGGTGGAGCGCATCCAGTCCATTGGCCACCCCTACGCAATATTTTGTGCCGCAGTACGCCGCGAATTCTTCCTCGAAGGCCTCAACTTCCTTTCCCAGAATATACCACCCGGACTTCAGCACACGGCTCAAAGCCTCTTCCATTTCCTCGCGCACTTCTTGATGCGCTGTTCCTAAATCAAGAAAGGGTACCTTCATTTTTGGTCTCCGATGCAGGGCTGCTTTCCTGCTTCTTGCTTGAGCAAATTCACATTTGCTCCTGGGTCAGGGCCCTCAGAAACCCATGGTAGTCGCGGTAGTAATCATCTGAATTGTACAACTCTGACGCCAAAGCAAGACAGACCGACCCGGAAGAGAAGTTATCGATCTCGCGCCAGATCATCGGTGGAATGTGCAATCCGTAGTAGGAGCGGTTGAGGTGGAAGCGTTTCTTTTCCCTGCCGTCGTAGAGGATAACATCAAAACTGCCCGACATTGCAATAAGTAGTTGGTGGCAGGTTTTAAGGGCGTGCCCCGCACGCTCCGCCCCGCCGGGAACATCATAGAGATAGAAAACACGCTTGATATCGAATGGAATATGGTTATGTCCTTCGACAAAAGTGAGATTACCTCTCGGATCCTGGATTTTGGGTAAGTCTATAAGCTCGCAGCTTTCAAGAGACATATTCTTCCTTCGCTGGTGATTGGCTGGAATAGCTAGCCATAAACAGGCTCAGTACAGTTGCTGATCGGATCAAGTCAGGTCCCATTCATACGTATCATTTACCACGGTTCGTGCGCCGAAACCCTCTTTCTGAGCGATGAGCCCTACGTTCAAGGCGGAGCTGCGCGGGTCAATGGATGTACCCAGACTTACATAGCGGCGCGACGCATAGACATCCCGAATGAGATAGGCTATCAAAAGATCGAGTGCACCTAACTCCCTTCCTTCCTCGGAAACGGCCATATACTGAGTGTGCGCAACTAAAGAAAAGTCAAAAATAAGGATGCCGGCCATCAGATTGTCGTTGCTTCTGGCCTCGAACAACTTCAGCGAATCAGGGAATCTGCCAATCAATAGCTCGAGCTCTAAGAGGTTGTGAACCGGGACAGCCCCATGACGAGCCAATACTGAAGTCAGCAGGGCATGGAAATCGGTCGGATCCGAAGTTGTATTCAACACTACCCCGCCCTTACGAGCTTTATTTATACACCACTTGCGGCCCTTCTGGAAAGGAAGCGGCGAACCGAGATCAATTGCGCTTGACGGATCACGTCTGACCAGCCGCGCCCCGATTCGATAAAGCGCATAAAGATCATCTTCTGCCGGACAGCGGTGGAAAATGTGAGGAACGGGTTTGTAGACCACCTGTCGAATGCCTCGCGCTAAATAGTGCTGCGCGATCCTTTCGAAAGCCTCTGAGCATTCCCTTTGCGTGAACCTCGCGCCAAGCAAAAGTCCCCCGTAAGTTAGTCCACCATGGCTAAAGACGATATCTTCGATACGGTTGGCAGGCAGCAGCGCCAAAACATTGTCCTTGTCATCCAGAAGGAGCAAAGAGCAATCTTCGAACCGGTTGGCGTGGTAATCCATGAAGCCACGCCGATGGAGAAATGTGCCGTTACGCGCAGCAGCCACCGCTTCGTCCCACAGCCCGCAAAGCGCCGGGTTATAGCTTTCTATGTGCATCCCCATTGTACCTTTTAGCTACGAGGCTCGTGCGGATGTGCTAAAAATCCTCGTTCCACTCGTCAAATGGGCTACTAAGCAGTTCGCGCAATTCGTCGACCTCGCCCTTATAGAGTTCTTGTAGCCAATGGCGATCCTCGGCCGAAATTTTCGGATATCTGACATCGCTGCGAAAAAAGCGATCAAGCAAACCGTTGGAGAGATGCAAAAAATGTGCGGAGAAGTCTTCACTGATCGCATCCGTGACTCTTTTAACCATGCGTCTCATCGTAGAACATCGTTTTATGCCGAAGCCCGTATTGACAATATTCCTGGATAATCTGTAGAGACTTGGGGCCTTGAAAACGGCGGTGGTGTTCAGGTTGGTCTCCTTCATGGCCCGGAAAAGCTCAATTCCCAAAAAGGTCGCGCAGCTGTTTAGTGCCTGCAGAGGAGTTGCCCGCAACGACTCGCTGGTGATAATATGGATACGCTTCATTCCAAACTCATCGCTGTAGCGTTTGATCCATTTTGCGTAGCATCCTTCCTGAAAATAATATTTATAGCCTATACCCACAATTTTTTGCGGGTCTGGTGTCTCAAACATGTCCGATTCAATCGCATGGCGGAATCCACTGGTTTCAAATCCCGAACCCCTCAGCCACCAATAGTGCGAATAAGCTCTGTCGATTGGATTGCGCAGAAGAAAAATGAACTTGGGCTCACGCGTGTATTCCCTCATCCTTCCGATCGACTCCGCAAAAATCATGTATCCGGTGCTCGATTCCCCTCGATACCTTGCGTTCTTGCCAAATTCGAAAAGCCGCTCATATTCCACGCGACCTTCGGGAAAACATCTGCGGCTGAAAAAGTGGGGCTCCTTAACAAGCGACATATAAATGTCCGGATGCTGATTTAGGTACTCGTGCAGAGAACTCGTCCCGGATTTGCCGGCGCCGGGAATAAACAAATTAGGCATGGCCATGGCGCCACTCCCCTTATACCGATCAGATAATTAGGACTTATTTCCCGTTTCGCTTAATTCAGCGAGTGCTGTTGGCGCCTCATCGAGCAGCCAATTAAACCTCTTGACCACCGTATAGTACTCCACAGGCTACTTTCGGATGCCGTTAACGAAAATCTCGCCCGCCATATCGGGGAAGTTGACGCCCATTCGCCACAATCCTTCAAGGATATTGCCTCCGACCTGCTCTACCAGCTTTTCCATTTGCCCATGTGTGAATGGCTTGAGGAAATATCCCCCCGAATTCACCACCACGAAACCATTGTTCTCCACAAGAGACCTGAGGGTCTCTATATCAAAGACACGGCGCTGCATAAGGTCCTGGTTTCTTGCGCTCAACTGGTAAGGCGATGAGATGAGACGCATCTCACAGGCCAACAAGCGATGAAAAGACTTCGCGTTGGGAACGTTGACATGCAAGGCGCCTCCCTCGCACAGACATTGTCTTGCTGCATGCAGGATCCTTTCAGGCTGCTCCACCTCGTGAAGTAAGCTCGAACAGATGCACAGTTCCACCTTGTCTGGGAAGGTGCGCCCGATGATCTCTTCAGCATACCCCTGAAGTATTTCAACCCGCGGATCGCCCGCCATTTTTTCCCGCCCCGCCGCAAAGAAAATATCGGAGGGTTCGATGATGGTCCACTTCCGAATCGAGGGGATGTCGGAGACCTTTTCGAAAAGCTGATCGTATCCACATCCTATCTCCAATACCAATTCAGGCATAGTATTTTTGATTAGCGACACGAGATATTTCTGCCTCGCCCACACCATTGTTTTCTCAAAGCCGTAATCGCCCAAATAGGCCGATTGATAGCCTTTGATCCTGTCTGCCTGACTGCCCATTTCTTTGCTGCTCCGCTCGGTTTATGCTCCCCAATGGTGGCGTACGCTCCCCTTGACAAGTCTTGGGGCAAAAGGTCTTCCTGGTAGCAAGCAATGCCCTTACGAACTCTTTTCTTTTTCCGTCAATGAGCAGGACCCGGGCGCCTTTGTGCGATCCAGCCCACCATGGGAGGGCGGTGTGCCGTATTCGGGCCCCCTGGGCCACTCGCCAAATGCCTTCAGCCTCCAATAGCACGAAAAAAGCGCGTTTCTCGTCTGAGCTTTCTTGTTAAGAAAGAAATTCAAAATCGAACGAACCAGATTTGAGCCCAGGGAAAAGCAAAAGAGGAATAGAATGGGAAAGTCCATGTTCTTTCGACAGAAGCCGCCGAAGCCCCGGCTGTAAGACTCTGTTCTGCCGGGGACCGCGTTGTCGGGATCCGGATGCCAAACCTCTATTTCGGGAACGTAGAGGATGTTTTGATGGTTTTTAAGGGCCGAATAAATCCAATCGGCGTCCTCGCACGAGCCATAGTGCTGGCCGGCGCCCAGCCGCTCGTCGAACAAACCTGGTTTTTTTGTGAATATGACAACGGATGCAAAATTCCAGTAAAAATTAATCCGACTCAACCTTTTGGAGCAGGTAGACCAATATCTTACGGCATTCCTTCCAGTATCTCTATTATAAACTCTACCAATCAGAACATCGACGTCATAAATACGGAAACTGCGTATAATCTGACGCAATGTATCGCTATAGTATATACAATCATCATCCGGAAATGCTATATAACGTCCCTTGGCCACATGAATACCTTTATTTCTATTGCATGACAGGCCTCTCCGGATGGATCTGATCCAGTGTATGTCCACATGAAAACTAAACCGATTAACGAGTGAGCCAACATCAAGGTTATCGTTTTGGTCAACGATTATAACCTCGAATTCATCACGCGAAATATTCTGATGAGTTAATGATTCCAGTAAAGCCTCAAGGCATGTATACCTGCCGTATGTTGCAATGATAAGCGATATGATAGGGGCCATAAGAAAAGCACACTCTGGGTTACAATAAACACGTTAATAAAGTTGAATCCTATGCCATTTCTCTGGTGGGTGTCACACTTGCAGGCTATTCGATCCTTGGCAGACCGTGCCCTATCAGCATCTTGAGTTTATGAGGCGTCACAGTGTGGCGTTTCCAAAAGTCAGGGCCGCATCCGACATACTTTTGTGCATCTCTGCGGTGCTGCTTAAGCTTCTTCCTGTTGGTCCAGAGTTCCCGCATGCAGTTTACATACACCTGTCTCCATAAAGTCAAATCCCGTTTAATGCAGCTCAAAAGAAGGCCTTCCAGCGCAAGGACGCTCAGGTGGAGCGGGAAGATAACATAGAAGTATGGCGAAGGATAGCAGATAGCCATGGTGAATGATTTGTTGCGCTCCGCGAGCGCCCTCCTGCGGTACGAGGTGCGCATCCGCCCACCTACGAGTCGTCCGCCGCCAAAACTGCCTCCAACCAGATGATCGTATCCCGATGTCGGAAGAGCTGTCACCGAATAGCCTTTGAGCCTTGCAAGGCAGCAGAGATAGGTCTCTTCGGCAAGGCTTCCAAACCAGGCCGGGAACCCCCCGAGTTCATGCCAAAGACGCCTCGGAACCCACAGGCAGGCACCCATGATCTGCCCCACCTCCTGTATTTTCCTCTCACGATTCGGAACAGAATTAAGGAATAGGTCCAGTCTGTCTCCAATGTCAAGCAGCTCCCCTGTTCCAAGGTCGTACTGCGGAATTCCGAGAATTCCGGGCGTCTCCTGTTTCGAGGCGAACTCATACAGGGTCTTAATGGCATCGGGGCGCAGTATCGCGTCGTTATTCAATAAAAGCAGGTATTCCCCTCGGGCCTGCTCGGCCATTCGATTGTTGCTCACGCAGAAACCGACGTTCTCCTTGCTCGGAATGAGCTTCACCGTGGGATAGCGTGTGCGAATGAATGAAACCGACTCGTCCGAAGATGCGTCGTCATGCACAATGATCTCGACAGGAAGATTGAAATCCTGGGCAATAACCGATTCGATACAAGGCCCAATCAGGTCGATCCCGTTATAGTTGGCTATGCAGACCGAGCATGAGGGGGGACGCGTGGAGTTTCCGCCGGCATCTGTGTTTGGCGAATGGCCGTGCGCAAGAAGCAAATCTTTTCGCTCTTCCACGCCGGCTTGCTTCCCCTTCTCGCTCATCTGTGCAGCCTGATAGTCTTTACGAGACTTTTTACCGAGCGCATTACCCGCCGGATTTCATCCATATCGGCCATGTTGAAGAGCGTCTGGACCATGAACGCCGGCCTGAAATAGTACTCCTTGTACGCACGCGCCAGGATGTGTTCAAGCTCGGCCCGCTCCATATCCACCGTCTTTACCACCGGCCCGTGAGTCATGTCGAATTCATTGAAACTTTTGGCCAGCAGCAGGTCGTTTTCCTTCGCGTATTCGTAAAGCGAAGTGCCGGGGTAGCACATGGAGATGGAAAACTGCACCTGGTCGGGGGAAATCTTTTTGGCGAACTGAATAGTTTCCTCCACCGTCTTTTTCGTATCGTAGGGAAACCCGAACATGAAGCCGCCCAGGGCCTGGATCCCGTGCCTTTTGACCATCCGGACCCCCTCTTCGATCTGCTTTAGGGTCAGCCCTTTTTTAATCTTATCCAGCACCTCCTGGGAGCCGCTTTCCACTCCCAGACGGATCATCTTGCACCCCGCCCTTTTCATCTCGGAGAGCATCTCGTCATCGATCGTGTCCACCCGGCCGTTGCACGTCCACCGGAGATCGAATTTTTCCTCCCGCACCCTGCGGCAAAATTCGATCACTCTTTTGCGGTTGGTGGTAAACGTACCATCATCTATGTTCAATTCTTTGACACCGTAGCGGTCCACAAGCAACCGAATCTCGGAAATCACGTTCTCCACGCTCCGGAATCTCTGTTTGTGTCCGTACATGCTCTGGGGCCACAGACAGAAGCTGCAATGGTAAAGACATCCCCGCGAGGTCATCAGGTTCATGAAGGGCCGTCGTGAATACCACGCCTCCAGATACCAATGCCACGGCACGGTTTCCCTGTCGGGAAAAGGAATGGAATCCAAATCCGTTGCGTATTCCCCATCCCCGTTATCGACGATGTCGGGTCCCTTCCGGTAGGTAATTCCGGGTATGCCGTCCAGGTCTCCCATATTCGACACCACCGCGGAAATTTTGGTGTCGAATTCATGACGAATGACCACGTCAATGGCCTGGCACTCTTCGAGCACACTCCGGTGAAAGTAGGTGGCGTGCGGCCCCCCTACCACAACACTGGCGTTTGTGGCCTCCTTTAGCCGCGTAAGGTTCTCGTAGTCGGCCACGATCGACGGGGTGGTGGTCTCCATGAAGATCACCTCCGGCGCGGTCTTCACCGCCTCGCAAATTGTGCGGGACAGGTCGTAATCCTGGATCACCGAATCGATATAAGAGACCTCGTGCCCTGCCTCTTTGAGTTGTGCGGCGCTGTAGGCCAGATAAATGGGATACTGAAGAAACTTGTCGCTCCGGTGCTTGATGATCCGGTTTTGAGACCTTGTGCCGAAGCCTTTCCCGGGCCACGGTGGATTAACTATCAGCACTCGCATGCGCGCGCCTTTCCGAATTTGTATTTTGCAAACAGAAACCCGCTCATTTGCGCCGCAAAGCTCAACCCAAGCAGCAAAAGAATGAGCGGCAATTTCCTGTCGTGGAGATTATATTTGATCACGTTTTTAGTGGACCAAAGCCGCAGTGAAATGTATTCATCCTT
>JARLHP010000252.1 GCA_031292195.1 Syntrophobacteraceae bacterium | reverse complement strand
CCAATGTTGTTGATTTAAGAAATCCCAAGCTTTTCCCGCCTGTCTGAGCACCGCTTGATCTGCGACCCCTCACGGGGTCGTTTCCTTCTTTTTCGTTCCTTTCCGGGGGTATCGGCCTCACGGCCTCAACCCCCGGCTAATAGCTTTGATCCCTTCGGGATCACGATCGTCGCTCTAAAAGAGCCGCACCGATTCCAGTTGAGTCGCTTAACTCAACAACATTACCGCCCCTCACAGGTTCCGGCAGCCCGGTTTGCTAATTTCTCTTAAGACACAGTCTCGAAGCGCAACCCATCAGGCAAATCTTGAACCCTACTTATGATAGATTCAAAACCGCTTGAAGTTCAATTTTATCTCTTGGCGAAGCAATAAAAACCCCGTAGCCACAGCCGATATCCCACACAGACCTGTCGACCAGGTAACTCTTGACCTTTTCCATAGTTTCCGAGCGGTCATCGAGCGTCGCAAAGCGCAATGGTCTTTCGTTTTTTGTGCAACCTTGACCTGAGTCAAAGCCGCCCGTTGCCGCTTGTTGTATTCATGGGCATAACGAAAGAGGCCGGGGCCAAACAACGGTGGGCGGCGTGCCGCCGCGGCCGGGATTGCCAAGCCCAAATCACGGACCATGGGGAAGCGGTTTATAGATGCCGACCTTTTGATGGCCGGGACAGGAGCTTCCGGTTAAGGAGTGACAAAATGGTCGAAAAGAAAAAGGGTTCCACCGCGTTCGCTAACGATGTGGGGCTAACCGATGAGGATATCTTCAAAGCCATGAAGTCCATTCCGGGCTATCTCGATATCACCCCGAGAGACTTCAAGGAACTCTACTGCCATGCCTATCGGCAGGCAACGGAGCGGATTTCAAAGTCCGTTTTGGCGCGGGACATGATGACGGAGAAGGTGGTCGCCGTCTCTAAGGATACCCCGCTCGACGAAGTGGCCGAACTCATGGGACGCCGGGGTATTTCCGGCCTTCCGGTAACCGATTCCGAGGGAAAGGTGCTGGGGGTCATCTCGGAAAAAGACTTTCTTTCCCGATTGGGTGAGGAGGGTCCCAAAAACTTCATGACCGTTATCGCCAACTGCCTAAGAGCCAAAGGCTGCATTGCTCTGCCCATTCGAGCAAAAAATGCCGGGGATATAATGAGTTCACCGGCTGCAACGGTTGACGAAAGCGCCTCTTACGCCGAAGTGGCCGACCTCATGGCCACAAGGGGTATCAACAGGGTGCCGGTTACCGACGCCGGGGGCCGTGTCATCGGGATCATCACACGAAACGACCTGATCAGGACTTCTTCAAGGAACGCCACATGCGAAGCGATTATTTCTTAAAGATGAAAGGAATTACTCAGAGTCCCCCGCGGGTAAATATGCCCGAGATCTTCTGGTCATGGATGGGGAGTTTTCTGGGCATCGCGGCCGTCGGTTTCCTCGATTGCCGTTATTGCACCGGGACGGAACTCGTCCTCATCATCGGTTCCTTCGGAGCTTCGGCCGTTCTCCTTTTCGGGGCCATAAAGAGCCCCCTGGCCCAGCCGAGAAATCTGCTCGGGGGGCATGTGATTTCCGCGCTGGTCGGGGTTTCCGCCTACAATCTATTCCCCACAAACATCTGGCTGGCATCGGCCCTCGCGGTGGCCACCGCCATAGCCCTCATGCACGCCACGAAAACACTTCACCCGCCCGGAGGGGCTACAGCCCTTATCGCCGTCATCGGCGGCGCAAAGATCCACAGCCTGGGCTATCTTTACGCCGCCGTGCCGGTGGGGGCCGGCGCCGCGATCATGCTGGCCGTGGCCTTGCTGGTGAACAATATCCCCAAAACCAGAAGGTATCCGGAGTTTTGGTTTTGATCGGCAATGGGTAAGCATGGCGGTTTTCTGGCCGCGGATTTCCGAAATTTAGCACTCACCTCATTTAACTGCTAGCAAAACCTTGTTGCCCCCCAACCAGGTGCTTATCTTAGGGAAGCTTCCGGTTTTGCCGATGCCGGCAAGGGCGGGCTTCGGCTAAAAAAGGACCGGAGATTTCTTGACTGGGAGGGATTCAAATGGCTAAAGCAGTGGGAATTGATCTGGGAACTACCAATTCGGTGGCAGCGATCTGGGAGGAAGGAAAATCCACTGTAATACCGAACGCCGAAGGATCCCGGCTGACACCGTCGGTGGTGGCCTACACGAAAGACGGGCAACGACTGGTGGGCCAGATTGCAAGGCGTCAGGCGATACTCAACCCGACAGCTACCATATACTCCGCCAAAAGGTTCATAGGCCGCAAGTGGGGTGAGGTGGACGAAGAGTCCAAAATAGTCTCCTATCAGGTGATCAAGGGGCAAAGCGACGCGGTCCGATTCGAGATCGAGGGCAAGCAGGTTTCTCCGGAGGAGGTCTCTGCCCTGGTGCTGCGCAAACTGGCCGAAGACGCTTCCAAATATCTGGGAGAGAGGGTCAAGGAGGTGGTCATCACCTGCCCGGCCTATTTCAACGACGCTCAGCGCCAGGCGACCAAAAACGCCGGCGAAATCGCGGGCCTGAAGGTTCTGCGGGTCATAAACGAACCGACCGCCGCCGCCCTGGCCTACGGGATGGAAAAGAAAAAAAATGAGACCGTAATGGTCTTCGACCTCGGGGGAGGCACTTTCGACGTGTCGATCCTGGACATCGGAGACGGGGTGGCTGAAGTCCGGGCGACCTCGGGTGATACGCATCTGGGCGGTGATGACTTCGACAAGAGGGTGGTCGACCATATCGCCGAGGAGTTCCGAAAGGAGAGCGGCGTAGAACTGCGCGAGGACCGCCAGGCCCTTCAGAGGCTTTACGAAGCGGCGGAAAAAGCCAAGGTGGAACTCTCGAGCACTTCGGAGACTCAGATCAACCTGCCCTTTATCACCGCCGACGCCAATGGGCCGAAGCACCTGGTGCAAAAGCTTACGAGGGCAAAATTCGAGGACTTGACTCACGACCTGGTGGAGCGATGCCTGGGTCCGGTGCGGCAGGCTTTGTCGGATGCGCGTCTTAGCGAAAGGGACCTCGATGAAGTGATACTGGTTGGCGGATCGACCCGAATTCCGGCGGTGCAGGAACTGGTGAAAAAGCTCACGGGCGGAAAAGAGCCCAACATGAGCATCAATCCCGACGAGGTGGTGGCAGTGGGCGCCGCGATCCAGGCGGCGGTGCTCAAGGGCGAGGTCGAAGACGTGGTGTTGCTCGACGTGACTCCGCTTTCGCTCGGCGTCGAGACGCTGGGGGGAGTCATGACCAAACTGATCGAAAGAAACACCACCATACCCACCCGGCGTGAGGAAATCTTTTCGACCGCCGAGGACGAGCAGACCGCGGTCGATGTGGTGGTGCTTCAGGGCGAGCGCGAGATGGCCCGGGATAACCGCGTTCTGGGCAGGTTCCGCTTGGAAGGCATCCGCACGGCGCCCCGGGGGATTCCGCAGGTCAAGGTGACCTTCGATATCGACGCAAACGGAATATTGTGCGTTACGGCGCGGGATCAGGAAACCGGGAAGGAACAGACCGTAACGATTTCGGAGTCCACCAATCTTTCGAAGGAAGAGGTGGACAAGATGGTGAGCGACTCGCAGGCCCATGCCGCCGAAGACAAGGGTCGCCGCGAGACTATCGAGGCGCGAAATAGCGCGGACACTCTGGCCTATCAACTCGAGCGCTCTCTGCGGGACCTTGGCGATACGGTCCCGGCGAACGAAAAAGCTCGCTCGGAAATCTTGATCGCAGAGACCAGAAAGGCCGTGGCCGATGAGAGCACGAGCATGGAACGGTTCCGGCAACTGGCAAGCGACCTGCAGCAGGCCTCCCAGATGATTGATTCCACGGCTTATGGCCGGAGCGAGGCGGGGGGCCGTGAGCACGAATCGCAGGCGCCAGAGGGAGATTATTCGCAAGGAGCACACAGAACGCATCCCGGCGGCAGCGGCGAGGATGTAATCGACGCCGAATTCACCGAGCATTGACAGGCGTACTATCTCACGGTAAAGATAGGAAAAAAGGAGCGGGGAGCGGGAAGCGGGGAGCAAGAAGCAAAAAGAGGGGGTTTTCCCCGGCTTATTGTTTCCCGCTTCCTGCTCCCCCTTTTCAGAGAAGCGCTGCAACCAATCTGAAGGGGCGTGTCGTTGCCATATGGCTGTTAAATACAGAGACTACTACGAAATACTGGGAGTCAAGAGGACGGCCGGTCAGGACGAGATCCAGCGGGCATACAGGAAACTTGCGCGCAAATACCACCCGGACGTCAGCAAAGCCTCCAATGCCGAAGACAAGTTCAAGGAATTAAACGAGGCCTACGAGGTACTAAAAGACCCTGAGAAAAGAAAACTCTACGATCAACTGGGGTCCAACTGGAGGGCCGGTCAGGATTTCAAACCTCCTCCAGGTTGGCAGACCCATGATTTTGGCGGTGGGGGCCCTCACCAGACGGAATTCAACTTTGGGGGCGGCGCCGGGGGGTTCAGCGACTTTTTCGAATCCATGTTTGGAGGAACGGGTTTCCGGCAGACCCGGGGCGGGGCCGGACATGGAGGTTTCGGCCGGGGAGGTGTTCTTCGCCAGCCCGGGGCCGACCAGGAGACCTCTATTCGGATCTCTTTGGAAGATGCTTTCCACGGCGGCGTCAAGCCCATCATACTCCAAAGCAGGTCGGTCAACCCTCAGGGCCAGCTGGAGGTGGCCGAAAAACGCTATGACGTGAAAATTCCGGCCGGCATTCTGCCCAACCAGAAAATTCGCCTTTCGGGGCAGGGCGCGGAAGGGACCGGAGGAGGCCAGAGGGGCCACCTGTACCTGAAGGTGGAAATCGAGCCGCACCCGGTTTTCAGCCTCACCGGACGCGACATCACCATGGAGCTTGCGGTTTCGCCCTGGGAAGCGGTGCTTGGCGCCGAAGTGCGGGTACCGACACTTTCGGGCAGTGTGGACCTCAAAGTTCCCCCCGGCGCCCAGGGAGGCCAGAAACTGCGGCTCAGGGGCAAGGGAATGCCAAACCCCAAAGGCGCGGCCGGAGATTTGTACGTCACGATCGTGTTGAAAGTTCCAACGCACCCTTCCCCCAAGGAAGTGGAACTGTTCGAGCAATTGAAGAAGATATCGAATTTCGATCCGAGAGGTTAGCCCCGCGGGAGTATAGCCGGCATGTCCGAGACACGTTTTTTCATGCTTCAGGTAAGAAGAGGCGGCGAGATTTCAGCCGGCTACACCATGACGGAGGTAGCGGCCCGCGCCGGAGTACACCCCGAGTTGCTGGAAAGGTTCGTCCGTCTGGGTCTGATCGAATTTAGCGAAAGCTCCCTGGACGGGGAGTTGACATTCAGCCCGGATGTAATCCCGGTCATTGGTCGAATCCAGAGGCTTCGAAACGAACTGGGAGTAAATTACGCGGGCGTGGGGGTGATCCTGGAGCTTATAGCCAGGGTCGAAGCGCTCGAAAGCCGGGTAAGAGAGCTTGAAATTAAATCAGTGAATAGTGAACAGTGAGCAGTGAGCGGAAAATGCACTGATCACTGATCACCGACCTTATCTCTGGAGGCACTTTATCTCTATGGATATCAACAAATTTACGACCAAATCCCAGGAGGCCCTGCAGGCCGCCGAAACCAAGGCCATCCGCTTCGGCCATATCGAAGTCGACGGCGAGCATCTTCTGATGGCATTGCTGGAACAGCCCGACGGGTTGGCAACGCGGCTTTTCAGGAAGATGGACATTCCGGTGGAGAGTATGCGGCAACGGCTGGAAGAGGAGCTGAACCGGAAACCGCGGGTCAGCGGCCCGGGGGTCGAACCGGGTAAAATCTACATTACCAACCGTTTGAACCGGCTTCTGACCGAGGCGCAGGAGCAGGCCCAAAGGCTGAAAGACGAATACGTGTCGGTCGAACACATCCTGCTGGCTTTCCTCCAGGAGGGAACGAGCAGTGCGGCGGGGCAGACGCTCCAGCAATTCGGAGTGACGAGGGACTCGCTTCTTTCCACCCTCACCTCCGTTCGCGGAAGTCAGCGGGTAACGAGTGCCTCGCCCGAATCGGCCTACGAGGCGCTCCAGAAATACGGTCGAGACCTGGTCGACGAGGCGCGCAGCCAAAAGCTCGACCCGGTGATAGGCAGGGATTCCGAAATACGGCGAGTCATCCGCATCCTCAGCCGCAAGACCAAGAACAACCCGGTGCTGATAGGCGAACCCGGCGTGGGCAAAACCGCCATAGTGGAGGGTCTGGCTCATCGTATCGTTCGGGGGGATGTTCCCGAAGGCCTCAAGGAAAAGACCATCTTCTCGCTGGATATGGGGGCTCTGCTCGCCGGGGCGAAGTTTCGGGGCGAATTCGAAGAGAGGCTCAAAGCGGTTCTAAACGAGATAAAGGATGCCCAGGGCAGGATTTTACTCTTTATCGACGAACTCCACACCATAGTGGGCGCGGGAAAAGCCGAAGGCTCCATGGACGCCGGCAACATGTTAAAACCCATGCTCGCCCGGGGGGAACTCCATTGCATAGGCGCCACCACCCTTGACGAATACCGCAAGCACATCGAAAAGGACGCGGCCCTGGAACGGCGTTTTCAGCCGGTGGTGGTCGATCAGCCCACGGTCGAAGACACCATTTCCATTCTGCGCGGCTTACGGGAACGCTTCGAGGTCCATCACGGCGTTAAAATCCAGGACAGCGCCATGGTGGCCGCCGCGGTGCTCTCCAACCGCTACATCTCCGACCGGTTTCTGCCCGACAAGGCAATAGACCTGGTGGATGAAGCCTGCGCCATGATCAGGACGGAAATCGACTCGATGCCCTCCGAACTGGACGAAGTGGAAAGGCGGTCGCGCCAGCTCGAAATCGAGGAGGTGGCGCTGGCCAAGGAGCAGGACAGGGCCAGCCGGGAAAGGCTCCAGGCCCTGAGGAAGGAGCTGGCCGAGCTGCGGGCCAGGTCGGATTCCATGAAAGCCCAGTGGGAGGCCGAGAAGGAGTCGATCAAAAAGGTTCAGGCCCATAGGGGGGAGATCGAAAAGGTCCGTCACGAAATGGAGACCTCCGAGCGAGAAGGCAACCTCCAGAGAAGCGCCGAGTTGAGATACGGGGTGCTCCCCGACCTTGAAAAGAGGCTGCGGGAGGAGGAGGAAAGGCTTTCCAACCGGCAGGGGGGCTCCCGCCTCCTTCGGGAGATGGTGACCGAGGAGGAAATAGCCGACATCGTAGCGCGCTGGACCGGCATCCCGGTGACCAGGCTGGTGGAAGGTGAGAGGGAAAAGCTCCTGAGGCTGGACGAAGTGCTGCACAAACGGGTTATAGGCCAGAATGAAGCCGTTCAGCTGGTCGCAGACTCCGTTATTCGCGCCAGGTCGGGCATAAAGGACCCCAGGCGCCCGATCGGGTCTTTCATCTTTCTGGGCCCGACCGGGGTCGGGAAGACGGAGCTTGGGAAAACCCTGGCGGAAGCTCTGTTCGATACCGAAGAGAACCTGGTGCGAATCGACATGAGCGAATACCAGGAACGCCACACGGTTTCCCGCCTGCTCGGGGCGCCTCCCGGCTACATCGGCTATGAAGAAGGAGGGCAGCTGACGGAGGCCGTGCGCAGAAAGCCTTATTCCGTTATTCTGTTCGACGAAATCGAAAAGGCGCACCGGGACGTGTTCAATACGCTTCTCCAAATCCTGGACGACGGCAGACTGACCGACTCCCAGGGGAGGACGGTAGATTTCAAGAACACGGTGATAATCATGACCAGCAATATCGGTTCGGAGTACCTGCTCCAGGGGGTGACAAGAGAGGGGGAACTCCGCGAAGACGCAAGGTCGAGCGTAATGGAGGCCCTCAGGCATCATTTCATGCCCGAATTCCTTAACCGCGTCGATGAGATCATAATGTTCAAGCCGCTCACGCTGGACGAGATAAAGAAGATCGTCGACCTGCTGGTAGGAGATCTCAATCGTCGGCTAAAGACCAGGCGGTTGACTCTCCAGCTGAGCGTCGAAGCGCGTGAGTTCATCGCCAAGGCCGGCTACGACCCGGTTTACGGGGCAAGGCCTCTAAAGCGCTACATGCAGCGGGAAGTGGAAACCCGGATAGGCCGGGCCATTATAGCCGGATCGATCATGGACGGGTCGACCATAACCGTGCACTGCAAGGAGGGCGAACTGGTGGTGACGCATGTTAGCGAACCGGAAGCGGTTGAGGTGTGAAAGCGAAGATATGATTAGTTTTCCATATTGCGGCGGTCTTGGCAGGAAGGCAAAAGGCAGATCCCGCCAAGCCGTCTGGAACTGCAAAGCGCAACTCATTCCAGAAAATGTTATGTTCATCTACACATCGTCTGGGGAATCCCGAAGGGAGAGGATTCCCCTGCCGTAGTGGTCACCGGCTACAGACCCGATCCACTCCGGTAGTCAAAGGATTTTTTAAGGGAAAAACCATGAGAAAAAGGCATCGTACAAAGCTTGTTCATGAAGGCAAATTCGTTGCCGAGGTAGATGTCGAACTTATATACACAGATGAGGGATGGTCGCCTTATTTGTCTGCGGATGACGTCAGGAAACTCGACGATGTGAGAGAATCCTTACGGAAAGGCGACATAAGGCGAGCCGCGCAGAACTCACGTGTCTACGAACTCAATCCAGTGGCCATCTGAGGTT
>JARLHP010000027.1 GCA_031292195.1 Syntrophobacteraceae bacterium | reverse complement strand
GAAGCCCGGAAGGTATATGGTGTTTTCCCTGGTCCTGCGTATGGTTTCGCACAGGTCTTGTTCAAAGACCCAGAGATTAACTTTCACGCCGTTTGAGGCGAGCGTGTGGGCGATGGTCGTGCCCCAGCTCCCGGCCCCGATTACTCCGACCGCTCCGATATCTGCGATCAATTCTCTTCTTCCTCTCTTATGTCGTCTTTGGGGCTCTCGGATTCGTCGAGAACGGTAAGATCCACGACTTTTTCGCCTTCGTCCAGGCCGATGAGTTTCACTCCCTGGGTCACCCTGCCGATTTTGCTGATTTGCGCCACGGGCATTCTTATGAGGCGGCCCTTGTCGGTGATGAGCATTATTCCGTTTTCTTCGGCCACCTGGCGGAAGCCGATCACGCTGCCGTTTCGATCCATAACCCTGATATTGAGAACACCCTGTCCGCCTCGGCCCTGGCAGCGGTAGTCTTCCTCCGCGGTGCGCTTGCCGAAGCCTTTTTCCGTAACCACCAGGATGCATTTGTGGGGGTCGATCACGTCCATTCCGACCAGTCCGCCGTCCTTGATGTTCATTCCGCGGATGCCGCGGCTGACGCGTCCCAGGGGGCGGAACTCATCTTCCCGGATCCGGATGCATTTGCCCTCGCGGCTCATGAGGAAAATATCCTGCTGCCCGTCGGTGATCACAACCGTAATAAGCTCGTCGTTTTCGTCCAGGTTGATGGCCCTGATGCCGCTCGACCTGGGGTTTTCATAGGCGGACAGATCGGTTTTCTTGATGATCCCGTTCCTGGTGGCCATTACGGCGAAGTGTCCCGGTGAGAACTCACGCACCGGCAAGATGGTCTGGATCTTTTCGCCCTGCTGGAGGGGAAGAAGGTTTACGGCGGCTTTCCCCAGAGCTGTAGGCCCCACTTCGGGTATTTCATAGACTTTGAGGCGGAAGACCTGGCCCCGGTTGGTAAATACCAGCAGGTGGTCGTGGGTGAGGGCCGTAAATAGGCTGGTCACCACGTCTTCTTCGCGGGTGCTCATGCCGGTGCGGCCTTTGCCGCCCCGGTTCTGGTTGCGATAGACCGTCAGGGGGGTCCGTTTGAGATAGCCGTTCCGAGACATCGTGACCACCATATCCTCGATGGCGATGAGGTCTTCGAGGCAAATGTCCCCGGCGTCCGGAACGATCTGGGTTTTGCGCTGTTCGGCGAATTCGTTGATCAATTCACCGATTTCGTCCCGCACCACCTGGTCGACCAGGGCGGCTGAGGACAGAATGCTCTTTAGCCGCTCGATTTCCTTCATGATTTCGATGTAGTCCTGGATGATTTTTTCCCGCTCGAGACCCGTGAGGCGCTGGAGTCTCATGTTCAGGATTTCCTGGGCCTGGATTTCGCTGAAGTCGAAACGTTCGATCAGGCCGCGCCTGGCTTCGGGCGGATTCGTGGCGGATCTGATGAGGGCGATCACCGCGTCGAGATTGTCGAGGGCCTTCTTCAAGCCTTCCAAGATATGGGCCCGTTTTTCGGCCTGTTTGAGTTCGAAGCGGGTGCGCTTAACCACCACTTCGCGGCGAAAATTGAGAAAATGCTGGAGGATGTCCTTGAGGTTCATGACCTCGGGTCTGTTATCCACCACCGCGAGCATGATGATTCCGAATGTGGTCTCAATGGAGGTGTTTTTGTAGAGCAGATTTTCCACCACCTTGGGATCGTCGCCCTGGCGAAGGGTGAGCACTACCCGCATGCCATGGCGGTCGGACTCGTCGCGAATGTCCTGGATTCCCTCGATTCTTTTGGCCTTGACCAGTTCGGCGATCCGTTCGAGCAGCCTGGCCTTGTTGACCTGGTAGGGGAGTTCGGTGACGATCAGGTGCTGCTTTCTGCCCGATTCTTCGACTTCGACCCGCCCGCGAATCTTGATGACGCCCTTGCCCGTTTCATAGGCTTCCTTGATTCCATCGCAGCCGCAGAGGTAACCGGCGGTCGGAAAGTCCGGCCCTTGGATGTGGCTCATGAGGCCCTTGATGGTGATCTCGGGATCATCGAGCAGAGCGAGCAGGCCGGAGCAAAGCTCGCGCAGGTTGTGTGGGGGGATGTTTGTGGCCATTCCCACCGCTATGCCGGAGGAGCCGTTCAAGAGCAGGTTGGGCACGCGGGTGGGCAAAACGGTCGGCTCGAGCAGCGTATTGTCGTAGTTTGGCTGAAAGAGGACCGTTTCCTTCTCGATGTCCCGCATGAACTCCATGCCGAGTTTGGACATGCGGATTTCGGTATAACGCATGGCGGCCGGAGGATCGCCGTCCACGGAGCCGAAGTTGCCCTGGCCGTCGACCAGCGGGTGCAGCATGGAAAAGTCCTGGGCCATGCGGACGGTGGCGTCGTAGATGGCCGAGTCCCCGTGCGGGTGATACTTACCCATGACGTCGCCGACGATGCGCGCCGATTTCTTGTAAGGCTTGTTGTAGTCGTTATTGACCTCGTGCATCGAAAATAGGATGCGCCGGTGCACGGGTTTCAGGCCGTCACGCACATCGGGGATGGCCCGCCCGATTATGACGCTCATGGCATAATCGAGATAGGAAAGCTTTATTTCGTCGGCAATATTTATGGTTTTTATGGCTTTAAGGTCCATATTCCTGTTCATTCCCCAAAAGTGCGAGATTACGCGGCTGACTTGCCTCTATCCTCGAGCAGCCTGGGGAAAAGATCGCGTTCGATGTTTCGCTGAAATTCAGCGAACATTCGCGCCAGATTGGCTTCATAGGCCCGCATCGTGCCTTCAATGGTCCCTTCGAGGCGGGACACCCGCTGCTCCAAATCCCCTAAGCGTTTATTGACGCGATCCAGCCCATGACAATAGCTCCTTTCCATTGTGGACATCAGATATCGAGTTCCCGGAAATCGAGTGCGTTTGTCTGGATGAATTCGCGCCTTGGTTCCACCGGGTCACCCATCAGGGTTGTAAAAAGTTCGTCGGCGGAAAACTGATCTTCCACTTTCACCTGCAGGAGGGTCCTTTTCTCCGGATCCATGGTGGTTTCCCAAAGCTGTTCGGGGTTCATTTCACCCAGGCCTTTGTAGCGCTGAATGGTCGCCCCCTTGCGGGCTTCGTCCATGAGATACTGGAAAAGGGCCCTGGGGTTGTCGAACTCCAGCCTGCCCAGGTTGTCCTGTACCACGGATGGAGCGGTATGAAGGACGCTTAGTTGCCGGAAGAGCAAAAGGAGTTTGCGAAATTCGGCGGAGGCCAGAAAGTGATGACTGATCCGTTCTCTTTTGTAACCATTGGAAGAGTCGACAACCTCCAGGTCGTAGTCCGTATCTTCTTCCGCGCGTTCGATAAGAATCACCTTGCAGCCCGATTCCTCCAGCTTTTCCTTGATAATTGAGGCCCACTGTTGCTGCTCGTCTTCATCGAGCCGGTTGGCATCGAAGATGGTGACGGTCTGTTCGAGAAGCCTTTTGGAGATGCCTCTTTGAGCCTGGCGGTCGAGCCAGGCTTCATACTTGGAGAAGGCTTTGAGGAGTGCTACCAGCTCATCGGGCGGAAGAGGGGCGTCGCGCCCGGGCAAAAAGACCTGTTTCTTTTCGGAGGCCCGCTTCAGAAGGAAGGCGTTGAGGCTGTCGTCGTCTTTCAGGTATTGTTCGGACTTGCCCACCGCGATTCTATAAAGTGGCGGCTGGGCTATATAGAGACGCCCGTCTCGGATAAGTTCGGGCATCTGGCGGAAAAAGAAAGTGAGCAGCAGGGTGCGGATATGGGCGCCGTCGACGTCGGCATCGGTCATGATGATGATCCAATGATAGCGCACCTTGTCGGGATTATATTCGTCCTTGCCGATTCCGGTGCCCAGCGCGGAGATCATGTTGCGGATTTCCTGGTTTTCCAGCATTTTGTCGAAGCGCGATTTTTCGACGTTGAGAATTTTACCCCGCAGGGGCAAAATGGCCTGAAAGGCCCTGTTTCTACCCTGTTTGGCCGAGCCGCCGGCCGAATCGCCTTCCACAATGTAGATTTCGCTTTTGGCCGGGTCACGCTCCTGGCAGTCGGCCAGTTTTCCGGGAAGTGAGTGATCGCCGAGCACGCCCTTCCTGCGGGTAAGCTCCTTGGCTCGTCGCGCGGCTTCCCGCGCCCTTGCGGCCTCCATGACCTTGTCCAGGATGGCCCGGATGATCTTGGGATTTTCTTCAAAATAGGCGGAGAGCTTCTCGTAGACCAGGTTTTCCACCATACCCTTGACCTCGCTATTGCCGAGCTTGGTCTTGGTCTGGCCCTCGAACTGGGGCTGAGAGATCTTTATGCTGACGACCGCAGTCAGCCCTTCGCGCACATCGTCGCCGATCATCTTGTCCAGATCGGGCTGCTTTATGGCCTTGTTCTGGGCGGCGTACTGCTTGATGGACCGGGTCAGGCCCGCCTTGAAGCCGATCAGGTGGGTCCCGCCCTCCTTGGTGTTTATATTGTTTGCGAACGTGAATATTTTTTCGGCGTAGGTGCTGTTGTACTGGATGGCAACGCCCACCGCGATGCCCTGCTTTTCGCCCGATATGGAAATGACTTCGGGAAAGATGGGTTCCTTGTTCCGGTCGAGGTATTCCACAAACGAGACCAGCCCGCCTTCATAGAAGAAAAGCTTTTCCTTGGGGACGCGGTCGTCGATAAGCTCGATTTTCACGCCGCAATTAAGAAAGGCAAGCTCCCGCATACGTTCGGCCAGCACGTCGAAGCTTATTTCGGTAACTTCGAAAATGAGCCCATCGGGCTTGAAGGTTATGCGGGTCCCCCGTGTGCGGGCCTCGCCTTTTACCACAAGATCGGTCTTTGGCTCTCCGCGTTCGTAGTGCTGGTGGTAAACCTTGCCATCGCGCCGGATTTCGACATCGAGGTACTCGCTAAGCGCGTTCACAACGGAGACCCCCACCCCGTGAAGACCTCCGGAGACCTTATAGGACGAGTCGTCGAATTTTCCGCCCGCATGGAGCTTGGTCATGACCACCGTCACCGCGGGGATGTTTTCCTTTTCATGGATGTCAACCGGGATGCCTCGCCCGTTGTCGTCCACGGTGACCGAGCCGTCCACGTGAAGCTGGACCCGGATACGGTTGCAGTGGCCGGCCAGAGCCTCGTCGATGCTGTTGTCCACCACCTCGTAGACGAGGTGATGCAGACCTTCGGTGGAGATATTGCCAATGTACATGGAAGGGCGCACGCGCACGGCGCTCAACCCCTCCAGCACGGTTATCTGCTGTGCGTTGTAGTCGTCCCTGTAAATTTGGGGCAACGTTTCGGTATCTGGCATAAAGCGGCAATCCCTCTGTTCGCTCTTCATGCACCTAATTTTCGAAGGTATCAGGCATGAAGGCCATAAGCGTATAAATTATTGGAACTGCACGGAAAAGTATATATACATAGCATTTCCCGGGCCATATTTCAATCCAAATCGACCCGGTCGGCGAGCGCCCGGGGGGAAGTTCGCCCCGGCTGGAACCGGCAGCGGGATTGACCGATTTTCGGCCTTGCTCCCGTTGCAAAACGGCATCCTGAAGCGGCGACGACAAGCGGCTATAAGAGCGGCAATAGAAGCGGAAAGAGATAAAAAGAGCTATCCACCAAGCACACTAAGGAGCACTCAGGAAGATCAGAACTTGGGCTGTTGCTTCGTGCTCCTTCGTGTGCTTCGTGGATCCGCTGCCGCCCCGGGATTGGGTGCCCGGGCGAAGGCCGCCGGGCTATCATACACCCTCGATGGCCTCCCTGACCTTCACGGCCAGGTCCCTGGTGGAGAAGGGCTTCTGGAGAAACCTGATGCCACTTTCCAGCACACCATGGTGGGCGATCACATCGTAGGTGTAGCCGGAGACGAACAAAACCTTCAAGCCGGGCTGCAAAGAGCGGATGTTTCGAGCCAGATCCAGGCCACTCATCTCGGGCATGACCACATCGGTGATGAGCAACCCGATCTTGTCGGCGTGCTCTACGGCAAAGTTTATGGCCTCACCCGGCGTGGAGAGAGCCAGCACATTATATCCCAGGCCTTGCAGCATGTCAGCGGCCATATCGAGAATGGCCGATTCGTCTTCGACCAGCAGTATCGTTTCGCCATGCCCGGTGGGGACCTCCGCACCACTTGTCGCGAGAGGTTCAACGGTCCGGCCCTCATGTCGCGGCAGGTAGATCTTGAAAGTCGTCCCCTGGCCCGGCTCGCTGTACACGTTTATAAAACCGTTATTCTGTTTTACGATGCCATAAACCGTCGACAACCCCAGCCCTGTTCCTTTCCCTACGTCCTTGGTGGTAAAAAAAGGCTCGAATATCTTGTCCAGAGTTCCCCTGTCCATGCCGCAACCATCATCACTTACGGCCAGCAGCAAATATTCGCCTGGAACAAACCCGACAGGCTCCACGGGGGAGATGTGGTCGAAAAAAACATTTTTGGTTTCGATTGTGACCATGCCGTTGTCCGTGATGGCGTCCCTGGCATTGACGCACAGATTGGCCAGGACCTGGTCGATTTGGGAGGGGTCCATCTTGACCGGCCACAGGTTTTTTCCCGGCAGCCAGGTGAGATCGATATTTTCGCCGATCAAGCGCCGCAGGATTTTGAGCATCCCTTCCACGGTCTCGTTGAGGTCGAGCACCCTGGGGGCCACGGTTTGCTTGCGGGCGAAGGCCAGCAGTTGCCGGGTAAGGTCGGCGGACCTCTGGGCGGCTTTCATGATTTCCTGCAGATTGGCAAAGAGGGGGTTGTCCGGACTCAATTTGCTCAAAGCCATTTCCGTGTAACCCAGGATAATCCCCAGCATGTTGTTGAAATCGTGAGCCACACCGCCGGCCAACCGGCCAACGGCCTCCATCCTTTGGGCCTGCCGGAACTGGGCCTCCAGGGAGAGTTTCTCGGTGATGTCGTCGACCATCTCGATCACCGCGGTGATCTTGCCCGAGGGGCCGGGAATCGGAGAGGAGACGATCCGGTAATTGCGCACCCGGCCGTCGCGCACGATTTGAGTGGTTTCTTCGTGAGGCAGGCCGTCCCGGAGCGTCTTGCAGGCGGGGCAGTTGTGGCACACCGCTTCACCCGGGGGATCGTTGAAGGCGCGGTAGCAGATCGGGTGTTTGGCCGGCTCCACGGCTGGAAACCATTGGTGCATCTGCCGGTTCATCTCGAGAACTTCCATCCCGGGACTGAGCAGTGCCACGCCAATTCCGATGTTGTCCAGGATACCGCGTATTTTGGTCTCAGTGTCTTCCAGCGACCTCTCCGTCAGCTTGCGCTCCGTGATGTCGAACATGATGCCGCTGACGTAGTCAAGGCGCCCATCTTCCTGGCAGATGATCTGGGTCCTTTCCTGGAGCCAGACATATTCGCCATCCGAGCGTTTCAGGCGGTATTCCCGAATGCATTCCCGCCCTTCACGCAGGGCCCGCAGAAAAGATTCTTCGGCATGGCTCAGATCTTCGGGGTGGATCAGGCGAGTCCATTTCAATTTACGGGAGGCGAAGTCCTCAACCGGATATCCGGTGAGGAAGCGAATTTTATCGTCAAAAAATTCCGCGCCGCCATCTCCATATCCTCTGAAAACCACCCCCGGAATGTTTCTAACCAGCAGCCTGTAGTTCTCGTTGCTGCGCTGAAGCTCCTTTTCCGCCCGGCGCTCGCTGGTCTGATCGCGGAACACGACAACCACGCCGTTTACCTTGCCGGTCTCATCGAGAATGGGGGCGGCGCTGTCGGCAATGGCGAATTCCCTGCCGTCGCGGGAAATCAGCACGGTATGGTTGGCCAATCCCACAATGGCCCCATCCCTTAGAACGCTGGCCACGGGGTCTTTAGCCGGTTGCCGTGTCTGTTCGTTCAGAATCGGGAAGACTTCGGCGAACGGTTTTCCGCAAGCCTCCTCCTGGCGCCACCCGGTGAGGGTCTCGGCCACCGGGTTCAAGACCCGCACCCCTCCTTCGATGTCGGTGACAATCACCGCATCGCCGATGCTCATGAGTGTTGTCCTGTACTTTGCTTCACTTTCCCGCCGGGCCGCTTCGGAGCGAAAAAGCGATCTGTAGTGCTCCTTGGCGAAGCGTTGGTAGACCATTCCCCCGGCGGCCAGAGTCCCCATAGCCAGCCCCAGGGTCAGGGCCAGGATGAGAAGGGAGCGCGAACGCCAGTCCGCCAGGACTTCGGCCTTGTCCATCTTTGCCACCAGGAACCAGGGTGAGTACGGGATGGCTTCCAGGACCGAGAGCACTTCGACGCCACGGTAATCCCTGCCCTCTACCACCCCTTCCTTTCCCTTTACGGCCATGACCGCCGGCACATCCGCACGGTTCAGGGGAATGTGAAGTTTTAGCGCCGTATGAGGCCGATAGCGCAGGTCGTTGAGAAATAGCACACTATCGCCATCGCGGCGAACGAGCAGGCTTTCGGCGCTCGTGGTCGGGACGGGCCAGTTCCCGGTGATCTCATAAAGAGAGTCTTTGGCGGTGCTCTGGAGCAGTATTGCCGCGACGGGGTGGGACCTTTCAGATTGAGCGGCAAAAATCGGTGTGACGGCTTCCATGTGGGGCAAGGGTTGGGCGGAGCTGACAGACAGGTCGGTGAGGACGGGGCGCCCTTCACGGAACGCGGTGGTCACACAGTGCGCGGCTTCCCCGTCAAGGGTTCCGGATCGACCGGAAAGACTCAGCCGTACCTGTCCATTGGCGTCGACTAAAAGGATATCGGAATACCCGGGGTGCGAGCGGAAGCGTTCCAAAATCACATCGCCGGCCCCGGCCTGCGGATTGGCCAGCCACTGAGTTACCGCTTTGGACAGGAACGGGCTTTTCATGAGCTCGGTAGCATCGGCCAGTCGTTCCAAGCGCCACTGGGCAATTTCTTCAACCTTGAGTTTTGCGACGGCCTCCAGGTTCGCTTCCACCCGTGCCCGGACGGAGCGCTCCTGAGCGCGGTAGAACCACGCTCCTCCAGTCGCTAGACCCATTAGCGCCAGTACAAACATGGCCGTAAGCCATCGCGGAACCTTGTGCATGGCTATCCACCCTTTCGGAGCGCGTTGGCGGTGAACTGCGAAAAAATTAAAATCAACCACAGAGGCACGGAGGCACAGAGGAGAATCTTTATTTTGACCGGCCGGGAGACGGCGGCCGGTCAAAAGGGTTCCCCCCGCTCTTTTGATCTCTTGTTTCAGCCCCGGGCCAAAAACTCCTCGATTCCCAGTTCGCGAGCACGTATTTCGACCCTGCGCACCACTTCGGGGTCCATTTCGATGTCGTCGGGCCAGGGGCGGGTGTGGCCGTCTTCGGCGCCCTTGGCGGTGGCGTCGATCACCAGTCGCCCGTCCTGCTTTACGATGTCTCGTGCCGGGTCCACGTTATTGGACACTTTCCAGAGAACGAGCGAGTAATCGCGCAGATCTATCGCGGAGTCCAGCAGCACGAAGATGGAAAAAGGCACGAGCGCCGGGTTTTCTAGAAGCTCGGGGGAGAGCGTCCGGCCGGGGGTCTTGCCGTCTTTGGCAAAACTTAGGAGCAGCAGCCGGTTTCGAGTTTCGAAGGGGGGGCGATGGCAAGCGGAGAGCAGGGCGGATACCTCTCCCAGGTGCTTTTGTATGACGTCTTCGGGCGGGACGGGAAGGGGTTTTGCGACGGGTCTTTCTCTTTCGCCGGGATGCCTGCGGGTGGCGTCGATTCCTATCTTGCTTCCGAAAAGCGGGTCGGGGGCGCTGTGGTCCAGGACATCGAGAATGCCTTCGGTCATAAAGAGATCGCTTTCCAGATCCACGGATTCGAGAATCGTCTCGAACACCCGGCGCGGATTCTTCAGGCCGACATGGCCGTCAAGGAGCACCACGGCCTTGGTGAAGCTCATCTGCCCCTGGCTCCAGACCGCGCTCATGAGCCTTCGGGCATGGCCGGGGTATTCCTTGTCCAAAGCCATTACCACCAGGTTGTGGAAGACCCCCTCCCAGGGCATCCAGAAATCGCGCACCTCGGGGTGAACGGCGCGAATCAGCGGCAGGAATGCACGTTCGGTGGCCTTGGCGAGCCAGCAGTCTTCCATCGGTGGCCGTCCCACCAGGGTGGCCGAATAAACCGGGTTTTGGCGATGGGTGAGGGCCGTCAGGTGAAAGACGGGGTATTCTCCGACCAGGGAGTAATAGCCGGTGTGGTCTCCAAAGGGACCCTCCGTGCGCAGTTCCTCGGGGTCCACATAGCCTTCCAGCACGAACTCGGCTTCGGCCGGAACCTCCAGGTCAATGGAGACGCAGCGGGTCATTTTGACAGGGCTTCTACGGATGAAGCCCGCCAGCATCATTTCGTCCATTCCCTGCGGAAGAGGGGCTGTGGCGGCCCAGGTCACCGCCGGGTCGGTCCCGATGGCCACGGCCACCGGCATGCGTTTGCCCGCCTTCCGGTATTCCTGGAAATAGTGCGATCCGTCCTTGTGTATGTGCCAGTGCATTCCGGTCGTATTGCGGTCGAAAACCTGGAGGCGGTACATGCCGGCGTTGCGCCTGCCCGTTTCGAGACTGCGGGTGAACACCACCGGAAGCGTAACGAAGGGGCCCCCGTCCTGCGGCCAGCACTTGAGGACGGGCAGCCTGGAAAGATCGATTTGCTCTCCCCTGAGGACGACTTCCTGGCAAGGGGCCGTGGCGGTCTTGCGGGGAAGGGACCTGAGGAGATCGAGCCCCATGGGAATAATGTCCGCCAGGTCTCGGAGCGACTTGGGCGGTCCAAGGCGCACGAAACGCTCGATCCTTCGGGCCAGATCGTCCAGGGATTGGGTCCCCAGGGCCATGCAGATACGACGTTCGGATCCAAAGGCGTTGGTCAGGACAGGAAAGGGCGATTCGCCGACCCGTTCGAAAAGAAGCGCTTTGCCGCCCCCGGGGGCCTTGGACGCAAGGTCGGTGATGCGCGAGATCTCCAGCCGGCAGGAAACCGGAGCGCTTATTCGGAGCAGTTCTCCAGCTTTTTCCAGTTCGGATACGAATTCACCCAGATTTTGGAACGCGGTTTTCATTTTGGTCACACTATCATCTTCCCGCCAGGATCCCCAGGAAGAGCAGGACGGAGATGGCGCTGTTTACGTGGAAAAAGGCAATATTCACTCTATCGAGGCAGTCCGGCCTCACGAGTTTATGCTCGGTGAATATCAGGATGCTTATCACAAAGAGGAAAAGCAGGTAAATCCAGCCGAGATGGAATGCGAAATAGAGCAGCAGTAGAAAGAGGAGCGTTAAAACGTGGAGCGCGGTGGAAAAGAAAAGCGCCCTGGGTGCTCCCCAGCAGGCGGGCAGGGAAAAAAGGTTCTGTTGCCTGTCAAAATCGATGTCCTGGCAGGCATAGAGGATATCGAAGCCGGCGATATAGGTCATGAGGGCAAGGGAGAGCAGCAGAATTTTCCAGCTAAAGCCGCCGGTGACCGCGATCCAGACCGCGGCGGGCGCCAGGCCGATGGCGAAGCCGAGGGCCAGGTGGCACAGGGTGGTGAACCTTTTTGTAAACGAGTAGAAAAGGAGAATCGCCAGGAGCGGGAGGGACAATACAAAGCAGAGGTGGCCGAGCAACGCTGCGGCGCCCAGGAAGACAAGAGCGGAAAACAAAATGAAAAGCAGCACCGAGAAGAGGTCAACCTGCCCGGTGACATGCGGACGGTTTGCCGTGCGCGGGTTCAACCGGTCATAGCGATGATCGGCCAGGCGGTTGAATCCCATGGCCGCGGACCTGGCCGAAGCCATGGCCACGATTATCAGGACCACGGTTCCAAAACTCACCGGGTGATTGACTTTTGCAAGCAGCAGGGCCGCCAGGGCGAATGGAAGGGCAAAAATGGTATGGCTGAACTTTATCAGCCTGCCGTAGGTATGGATCTTGGATATCAGCGTCATTTAACGGCCCGGGTTGGATTGGTCGATAGTATCACGTAAAGGTGATAGTCTACTATTTTTAGAGAGTTTTTTCCAGATTGCGGTTTCATTATATGCGGATCTCTAAAAAGGAGCAGGAACGCTAAAAGTCCGTGGTTTGGGCTTGGCAATCCCGGCCGGCGGTCCCACCGCCCGCCGCCTCCAGCGCCTCGTCGACTTTGGCTCTCAGCGCCCGTGCCGCCGCGCCGGGATCGGCGCCGGCGACTATGGCCGATACCACCGCCACTCCATCGGCCCCGGCGCGAATGACTTCGCCGCCATTTTGGTGATTTATGCCGCCGATCCCCACCAGGGGGATGCGAACGGCGCGGCGAATAGTCCGCAAAAGGTCGAGGCCCGTGGCCGGCAGGGCATCGGCCTTGGTGGAGGTGGCAAACAGGGGCCCCACGCCCAGGTAGTCCGCCCCGTCGGCTTCGGCCTCCAGTGCCTCCTCCAGGGTGCTCGCGGAGACCCCGATGATCATCTCTTGTCCGACCAGCCCGCGGGCAAGAGCGCAGGGCATGTCCGACTGACCCAGATGGACTCCATCGGCGCGGCAGGCCAGCGCCACATCCACCCGGTCGTTGATTATGAGCGGAACGAAGAGTTGCGAGGTCGCCCGCCTCAGCGCAAAGGCCTGCTCCAAAAACTCCCTGGTGGGGGCATCCTTTTCGCGGAGCTGCACAGCGGTCACACCCGCCGCGACGCTTTGGCGGACTATTTCCTCCATGGGACGGCCCCGTGACAGGCCCTTGTCCGTCACAAGGTAGAGCCTCAGATCAATTATCGATTGGCCCTCTTTCATGACAGGCTCACCCGGGCGAGCTCTCTTATGGCCGGGGAGTCAACGGCGTCGAGCGCATCGAGAAGCCTTATTTGAAAACTTCCGGGCCCCGGGGCTTCCCGGGCGGCAATCTCTCCTGCAATCCCGAAGGTGACCAGCGCACCGAGGGCGGCTGTAAAGGGGTCCTTTTGGACCCCGCAGAAGGCGCCGGTGACGGCGCTGACCGCGCAGCCGGTTCCCGTAACCCTGCTCAAGAGTCCATGTCCGTTTGCAATCAGCGCTCTCCTCGACCCGTCGGTCACAAAATCCTCCGCGCCCGTGACGGCCACTACCATGCCGTAGCTTTTGGCCAGATCCATGGCGGCCTGCCTGGCGTCCTGCGACCCGGCGACGGAATCAACGCCTTTGGTGGTCCCCTTCGAGCCGGCCAGCGCCATAATCTCGGAACCATTGCCGCGCAGCACGGCGGGCGGCGTTTCGCCCAGAAGGCGCCGGGCAGTCTCGGTCCTGAATCTGGTGGCTCCCGCTCCCACCGGATCGAGCACCACCGGAATAGAGCGGTTCCGGGCGGCACGGGCGGCCCTCGCCATGGAATCGATCCAGGGTTGGGACAGTGTCCCAATATTTAGGACAAGCGCGTTGGCCAGCCCGACCATCTCCTCGACTTCTTCCTCGGCGTGGGCCATCACCGGGGAGGCGCCGAGGGCCAGGAGCACATTTGCGGTAAAATTCATGACAACGTAATTGGTGATGTTGTGAACCAGGGGATGAATATTCCTGATTTGTTCCACACTGCTGCAAATCTCTTCCACCATTTTCACGGCTCACTCCATTGAAAAGCGGGGGCCTGAGTGGTTGCCGCCCGGATTTTTGCAAAAGTCGATTTCAAGGCATCGGCCCGGGGGCACAGGCACGACGCGGGTTATCGGATGCGAACCAATTATGCAGCATCATCCCGGCCTGCGCAAGTGGGGTGCGCTCCGTCGTAGAATCCATGGGAAGTATAAACCTCGATAATAACCTTTGGGTGGCACGTAGTTTGCTGTTATAACTTTACATTTTGCAGGGCGATAGTTGCGCGGGGGGCAAGAGCGAAGCCCAACGGCGACTGAGCGCAGGCCCCGGGTCGTTGGGCGCCCGCTCTATCGTCTTCCTTGCCCCGTGGTGGTGGCGAGGGGGTCGATTTCACCCTTCAAATGCGCTAAAAAGCTGCACACATTTTCCGACAGGTGTGACAAAATTTTTGCGGAGAGATAGTCTTGTTCGCTTTTTTAAAGAAAAGAAATTTGCGCGGACCACGACGAGGTGGCTCATGAAGACGATGCGCTTTAAACTCCAAGGGATGAGCTTTCCGGGACGGCGATGGCTGATGGGGTGTTTGATTATCTCCTCGTTCACCATCGTTGCCGGATGGGGTGTGGCGGACTACCTGGGCGCCAAGGCCCGCCGCGAGATTATCAAGGAGAGCCATGCCACAACCATGCTCCTGGCCGCTCGCCTGACCTATGAAGTCAAAAAGATGGAAGGGGTGGTCAAATCGCTTTCCCTCTCGCCTTGGATCGCTCCGGCGCTGACTGCCCCCACGAAGGAAAATATTGAGCGCGCCAACTCGACTCTTGACAGGTACAACGAGGCTCTGAGTGCTTCCGTGACATATCTGCTGGATAAGACCGGGCGCGCTGTTGCCTCTTCCAACCGCAGGGAAGCGGACAGCTTCGTCGGCAAAGGCTACCAGTTCCGCCCTTATTTCACAGAGGCGCTAAGAGGCCATGGCGGGCATTATTTCGCCCTCGGGGTTACATCGCTGCAGAGAGGGCTTTTTGCCAGTTGTCCTGTTACCGGCCCTGCCAACACCCCTGTGGGCGTTATGGTGATGAAGACCGATCTCGACCAACTTCAAACGCAATTTCGCCATCAGTCCTATTGTTTTTTCGTCAGTCCCCAGGGCATCATTTTTCTTTCCGGCAAAGCGGGGATGCTCTTAAAGAGCCTCTGGCCCCTGCAGCCCGGTGAGCGCAATAAGTTGATTGGTTCCAGGCAGTTTGGTAACGGACCCTTCGAAGTTCTCCTGCCAAGGGAAGTCACCGACGGGATGGAAGTGCGTCTGGAGGGTAAATGGTATCTGGCTTCGCGCCGGGAGGTCGACCGGGAAGGGTGGTCGATCGTGATCCTGGCTCCGCAGGGAAGGATTGCGATCTATGAGTCGATTGGCGTGATTTTGACGGTCGTTGTCCTGCTTTTACTCATAATACCCATCAGCCTGGCCTATCATACCATGAAATCGGCCGAGGTCCTGCGCAGGAGCGAAGAACGGTTTCAGCAGGTGGGCGAGAACTCCCAAGAGTGGATATGGGAGGTGGACCGCAGGGGGCGGTACGTCTATTCCAGTCAGGCCGTAAGAAGCATCCTGGGTTATGAGCTCGCGGAAGTAATCGGGAAACTCCACTGGGAGTTCTTTGATCCGGAAGAAAAAGAGCGGATCGTGCAAGAGATGAGAGGTTACTTCGACAGGAAGGAGACATTTTTTCGTATCGCCTGCAAGCACCTCCACCGCAATGGACATCAGGTCTTTCTGGAATGCACCGGGGCCCCTTTGTTCGATGCTCAAGGGGAGGTGGCTGGTTATTGGGGCGCCAACCGCGACATCACCGAACGAAAGCGGGCGGAAGAAGAAGCGGAAAAAATCAGGGAAAAGTATAAGACCTTTTTTGAAACATCGAGAGATTGCGTCTTCATCACTTCCACGGACGGTCGATGGATAGATTTTAACGAGGCCGCCGTGGTTCTCTTTGGCTACCAGGACGGAGAGGAACTGCGCACCACTAGAATAGCAAATTTTTATGAGAACGGGCAGGACAGGCAAAATCACGTCGCAATCATAAAGGAAAAGGGGTTCAGCCAGGACTATAGAGTGAACCTGCGAAAAAAGGATGGCAGTATCATCAATGCTCTCATCACCGCGGTTCCCAAAAAAGACCAGGACGGCGCCATAATCGGTTATCAGGGAGTAATCAAGGATTTAACGAATGAAACAATGCTCCAGGAGCGTTTGTTTCGGGCAGAGAAAATGGAGGCTCTGGGCATGTTGGCGGGGGGGGTGGCCCATGATCTCAACAATGTTTTGGGAATCCTGATCGGTTATTCGGAGCTGCTTTTCGATAAAATAGAGGCATCCAATCCGGCCAGATCTCATGCCTTGCATATCAAACAGGCGGGCGAAAGAGCCGCCGCGATTGTTCAGGACTTGTTGACCCTGGCAAGGCGGGGCGTCCCTGTTGTCGAGGTATACAATCTGAACCGGGTCGTTGAAGACTATCAAAAGACACTGGTGTTTGAAAGGCTTCTGTCCAGCCATCCCGGTGTGAAGGTGGAGACCTGTCTCGATCCGGAACTCTTCAATATTGAAGGCTCCCACGTTCACCTGGGCCAGACGCTCATGAACCTTGTTTCCAATGTTGCTGAAGCCATGCCCCGGGGGGGCGTTTTGACCGTGAAAACCGAGAACCGCTATCTGGACCGGCCGGTCACGGGATACGACGAGGTCCGGGAAGGAGACTATGTTGTGCTGTCGGTTTCGGACACGGGTGACGGGATAGCCCCTACCGATCTGAAGCACATCTTCGAACCCTTTTATACCAGAAAGGTTATGGGGAAAAGCGGAACGGGGCTGGGACTCTCCGTGGTCTGGGGTACGGTGAAAGACCACCGCGGCTACATCAACGTCGAGACCGAGGAGGGCAAAGGGACTATCTTCAGCCTTTATTTTCCGATTACGCGAAAGCAAGTCGCGGAAAATCAGGTTTCCTCCTCCGTTCTCGAATACATGGGCAATGGCCAGACCATCCTGGTGGTCGATGATGTGGAAGCTCAGCGTGAGTTGGCGGATCGCATGCTGACAAAGCTCAACTACCGCGTGCGGAGCGCGTCCGGCGGAGAGGCGGCAGTGGAGTACCTCAAAACACAGGCGGTCGACCTGATTGTTTTGGATATGATCATGGCGCCCGGCATGGACGGACTGGATACCTACATCAAAATACTCCAAATCCATCCTGGTCAGAAAGCGATCATCGTAAGCGGTTTCGCTGAAACAGGACGGGTACAGAAAGCCCAGGAGCTGGGAGCCGGCGGGTATCTCAAAAAGCCCTATTCGTTGGAAAAACTGGGAATGGCGGTAAAAAAAGAAATTCTATCCACTAAGCACACTAAGGAGCACTAAGAAAGATCGGAACTTGGGCTGTTGCTTCGTGCTCCTTCGTGTGCTTCGTGGATCCGCTGACGCTCACGATACCCGGCTGTCCCCTTTTTTATTGAAGCTTCTCGTAATGGTTGCCGATAAGTTGTGTTGAAGTCTCTCGTCGGAGATGACGTCATCGCTAAGGCAAAGACGGTGGGTGTAACCGGGAGTCCTGTCAGGCTCGATGGGGATAAGGTCGTCGTATGCGCGATGACGTCATCTAATAATGGCTTTTGCGCTTTGGGGAATATATTCAATCAACCAACTTAGAATTGATACAGCGGAAGAATCTAATAAGGAATCTCTAACAGCTAGTGTTAACGACAACGTGCGTGATGCCATGGGCACCGTAGCAGCTATCCTTCTGCACAAGGATATTGCACAAAAAAATGAAATCAAGGATAGTCTGGCTCAAATAATGGTAGCTTATGAAAACAATTTGAATACCCTGAGGATGTTGACAAAAACACCTGAAGGTCGTGAATTGATGGCGAGGTTTGACGAGGCAATTGCCAGCGTAAAAAAAGCGGATAATAAGGCCATAGAGCTTTCCATGGCAGGTAATGAATCCAAGGCCATCGACGTGTACACCAATCAAGCTTATAAACGGATGTGCATGGAGGTCTTAACCGCCATGAACGAGCTTCGGGCAAAAAAGTTGCGGCAAATAGATGAAAATGCCGCTTCAGTCTACTCAAATTTGCGATCGTTGCTGATCGCAGTGGGAATCATCGCCTTGCAATCACTTTTTCGTTCCTTGTCACTCGCAGCATAGTCAACCCTAGCAAGGCTAGGGGTCGTTTTTGCCAAAACGATGGCGGCAGGGGATATGACTCAGACCCTGCAGGTTTCACAAAGGGATGAGATCGGAGATCTTGCGACGGCGCTAAACGAAATGCGGGGACAAATGCACGGTATGGTGGTCGATAGTAACAATGGAGTGCAAATGCTGGCCGCCTCCTCCACTGAACTCTCCGCCATTTCGGGGCAAATGGCTTCGGGAACAAAAGAGATATCGCAGAGAGCCAGAACCGTGGCGGCGGCAGCCGAAGAATCCAGCATCAACACCAATTCGGTTTCGGACAGCATGGAGCAGGCCACAAGCAACCTGACCTCGGTGGCGGGGGCTACGGAAGAACTGAGCGCCACAATTGGAGAGATCGCTTCCAACTCCGAGAAAGCCAGATCGATCAGCAGCGATGCGACCGAGCAGGCCCGTGCGATAACCAGCATGATGAAGGAACTGGGCAGAGCGGCGCAGGAAATCGGTCAGGTTACGGAGACCATCACCAGTATTTCGGCACAGACCAACCTGCTGGCTTTGAACGCGACCATCGAAGCCGCCCGGGCTGGTGCGGCGGGTAAAGGCTTCGCCGTGGTGGCCAATGAGATAAAGGAGCTGGCCCAACAGACCGCTACGGCCACCGAAGACATCAAGGGGAAGATCGCCTCCATTCAGGCATCCACCGGCGGGGCTATCGACGATATCGAGCAGATCGCACAGGTGATAAACCAGGTGAGTGAAATCGTATCCACCATCGCGGTGGCTATCGAAGAGCAGGCCGCAGTAACTAAAGACGTAGCGTCCAACATCGCCGAAGCCTCATCGAGCGTTAAGGATTCCAACGAACGCATAGCCCAGACCGCCACGGTGTCACAATCGATAGCTACCGACATCGCCCTGGTTAACGACACCATTACCCAGATAAGCAGTGACGGCGGGCATGTTCAGGCAAGCGCCCTGGAACTCTCCAAGCTTTCTGAACAACTCCGGTCGCTGGTGGGCCGGTTTAGAGTTTAGCGAGGGCGACTTACGGGAAAGTATTTTCCCGGGCATGGCCGCTTTGGGCTGGCTGCGACGTATTTGCGCAGATGAGAAGGATCCAAAGATGAGCCATGCCTCTATCCGAATGCGAGGGCTTTGTCCTCTTCGGCTTGGTGGAGGAAAAATGAAGGCGAACAATTACTTTTCCGCCGCGGTATTGGTTGTTGTGGGTCTTGGGGCTGCTGTACTGAGTATTTTGGTGGCGGGCTTGGCATGGAGTGCAGGCTACCGTCTGGCGGCGTTTTTGGCCTTCTGCCTGATTGAAGCCGTCGTAATCACCGGGAGCAGGCGGGTTACCGGTGGTTTCGTTGCCGCCGGACAAAAAACAGTTGACGGGCGCCTCGCCCAACTGCGGGGGGCGCTGGAATTTTGGTCGCAGCGCCAGGTGGGAGCTGTTTCTTCGGCCATTGACGGTGAAACCCAGTGTGTTGTCCACGCGGTGATCGATGGTATGAGCGGAGTCGAAGGCTCCGTCCTGGATACCGCCAGGACCGTCAGCGAGGTCCTGGTCAACTCCAATAAGGGGGCCGAGGCCGCCGGCAGAGTGCAAACACTGACAACCACCGTAGCCTCCTCCATTGAAGAAATGGGGGCCGCGGTCCATCTGATAGCGGCCCAGATGGCAAACGCCGCCAGTGCCGCCGGCAGCATCTCTTCAAAGGTCGATAATGCGGTACAGGTAGTCGACGTCATGCGCAAGGCCGTGGATGAGTCGAGCAAAATAGTACAGGTGGTGAGCAATATTGCCAGCCAGACCAACGTCTTGGCGCTGAACGCCACCATCGAGGCGGCCCGGGTGGGCGAAAAGGGCAGGGGCTTCGCCGTGGTGGCCAACGAGGTCAAACTGTTGGCCAACCAGACCACAAAAGCCACGGAAGAGATCCGCAAGAATCTGATAGGCCTCGGCCAGACCTTTGGGCAACTGGTGACCGTGACACAGTCGATAGCCGAAAACATTACCACGATGCAGGAAACCACGGAGTCAACAGCCTCGGCGGTGGAAGAACAATCGGTGGTGGCGGCTGAAATCCGACGGTCGGCGGAGAGCATGTCCGATGCAGCCAAACTGGCGGCTGAAGCCGCTACGGATATTGCCGAGCTGTGCCAGACCGCCAACCGGATGTCCAATGATTCGGCATCGAATATCTCTTCGGGGGTTGGCAGTCTGCGTGAGATGGGAGAAAAACTGAGAGGGATCAACCAACTGGTGGTCTCTAGCGGGAGCGCACGCGGGTCGGCCGTGCTGCCGGTTCCCTACCCGGTGTTGCTGCATACCTCCCGTCCCAATATTCCCGTAAAGCTCTTCGATCACGCCGGGCAAGTGGTAAAGGCCTGGGAACTGGGGGCAGGCAAATGCCGGATAGAAGGCAAAGCACTGCCCGCCCGCGGGACCCGATTGTGGTTAACCCTTTGTGGTCTGGCAACAGTTGAAGCCACAGTCGCCGACTCCGATCACTTGAGCTTCAGGCCACCGCCGGCGAGCGAAATGGATAAAATTCTGTCCAGCCCCGAGGGTATCGATCTTCCCTACATACAGTTGGTAAAAGAAGCGTCGGTCCTGGTATCGGCGGCCTTTGAAGGGGCCTTGTCGACTCGGCGAATCACCCTGGACGCGTTATTCGACACCAACTACGTCCCGGTGCCGGGCAGCGACCCGGCGCAGTTTACCACCCGATGCCTTTCCTTGTGCGACGAAGTTTTGCCGCCCATCATCGATAAAGTCGTTACGGTGTTGCCGGGGGCTGTGTTTTGTGTGCCGGTCGACCGTAACGGTTATTTGCCTACCCACAACGAAAACTACTCCAAGCCGCAACGTCCCAACGATCCGGCATGGAACAACGCCAATTGCCGAAATCGCCGCATATTCAACGATCGTGTTGGACTTTCGGGGGCGGTCAACACCGGGACGGTTTTACTGCAATCCTATGTGCGCGACATGGGCGGGGGGGCATACGTTCTGATGCAGGACGTCAGCGCTCCCATCCTGGTGCGGGGACAACACTGGGGCGGCGTGCGCATCGGGTACCGCTGGACGGTGTGAGGCGGCTCCCGCCGCCGCTCGTGCGGTCCGGCCTGCCCAAGCGGGGCGCCAGGATCAAACCACCCGTGGTTTGATCCGTATTCATTTTCGCCGGAAAACGCAACCCCTATGATCCGCGCGGCACGGCATGAGAGCAGACAGCCCTCATGTCGTCCGCCGGCGACAGGCATAAGCGGAGCCACCGCCACACTCGTACTTGCCGAACTCTCACTGCCTCTGATACCATGTGACTATTGGGTCAACATCCAGCATAATCATTAATTGCTCGAAATTTTCTACCGCGACTGTTGGAGAACGAACCAATGAAGGAAACAGGTAAAACCGCCCGCGAGTTGATGGCCGGCAGCCAGGCGGTGGTACCCGCCCCCGGCCGATCTGCCCGCCGGCGCAGCCATTCGGGCAGATCGGGGCTTGGCAAGCGGTCAGCGGCGACACGCCGCGGGCGCTGTGCAACCATGAACCGGCCGGCGTGCTGGAGTCGTGGGGGCTTTGATTCCAACTGATGCAAGGGACCGGACTAAAAAGAGAGGCGGTGTGAGTTATGAAAGAGCCTGCGGTTGCAGTTATCGGGATTGGGGCGACGGGGGCCGTTGTGGCTGCGTCCCTGCTGGCCCGTGACCCGGAAACGATGCTCGTGGTCAGAAGAGCCGAGCAGAGGGACGAAATTCGCAAAAACGGCATCACGATTACCGGAGAATTCGACTGTCATGTGCAGGTCAAAAACCTGTTCGATAACGTGTCGCAGATAAAGGAACTGAATCCGGATTTCATTTTCATTTGCACCAAGACATTTCACCTCTTGCCGGTTCTTGACTCCCTGCGGGAAGTGGCCGGGCCGCAAACCGGGATCGTCAGCGCCCACAACGGCCTGGGCACAGAAGACGTGATTGCCGGGCTCTTCGGGGCGCAGAGGGCGTTTCGGATGTCGCTCAACTTCGGCGCATCCCTGAAAGGGGCCTGCGCCGCACATGTGAACTTCTTCAACCGTCCCAACCACCTGGGGGCTTTGGCGCCCGAGAATCGCGAAATGGGCCTGCGGGCAGCGGAGCTTTTCTCCAAAGGGGGCCTCGATACGCAATTCGTCGAGGACATCAAGCTGCAGGTCTGGAAGAAAATGATCCTGAAATGCACCATGGCCTCGATTTGCGCGGTCACCAACAAAACGATCCGGGAAGCCCTGGAGCTTGCGGCCACGCGGGAAATAGCGGAAGGGTGCTTCGCTGAAATCCTGGCCGTGGCCAAAGCCAGGGGATACGATCTTGGCGAGAACTATTTGACGCAGGCCATGGCTTACCTGGAGAAAGTGGGCGTGCACAAGGATTCCATGTGTGTGGATATTGCCAACAGGACGCAAACGGAAATCGACTTTCTGGGGGGGAAAGTGGTGGAGTACGGAAGGCAAGCGGGAATACCCACGCCGTACTATGTAACCATGACTAATCTCGTAAGGGCCATGGAACACGACTACCTGCGCTGAAGGCGGTGGGACCGCCAGCCGGGATTGCCAAGCCCAAACCACGGACTTTTCGCGGATTGCCGCTTTCATACCGGCCGATTTTCTCAGAGAGCCCAAAAGATAGCCGCCAATCTGGAAAGCGCCGAGTTGTGGATCGCCGGAAATGGTGACGAGGACTGCGGGGGCCACGGTCCTCCACAACTGTCGGAGCCTCTCGCTTGTGTCCAGCCATTTTGATTCCAATCATCCGAACCCGCCCGGGGCCTGGAGATGTTTGATGCGCAAGCGTTAATGCCACCTGAGCCCTGGCTCCGGTCTAATCTTGACCTGCGTCCGGCGCGGGTTCGGAATCGACCGGCTCCCATATCCCCCCTGAACATCGCAGGCAGAGGCCATATTCATCCAGGCATGTGACGCTGCCTTCCAGGAAAATCTCGCCTAACTCGCAGCTTGTCCATTCTTCCATTTCTGTTGTCCCTCCTCTCCCGGTGGGCTGTAACCTCTCGATTTTTGTTTAAGTAAGATAAGCATAAGAGAGGCCCGCCGCTGTTTTATCTTTACAGAAAAAATTTCCCTGTTACCTTACCCTTTGCATCTTACGGATCGACCAGGGAGGCTTGACCATGGCTGAGTGTATATTTTGTCAAATAATCAGGGGAGCGAGTCCCTGCGAAAAAGTCTACGAAGACGAGCGCGTGATCAGCTTTCTGGATATCAGTCCAATAAGCCGCGGCCACACGCTTGTGCTTCCCAGAAAGCACTTCGCCACTCTTTTCGATATGGATGAAGAAGACCTCCAGGCCTGTGTGGCCGCCTCCCAAAAAATCGCAAAGGCCGTGTTCACCGCCACGAAGGCCACGGGGTTGAATTTACTCCAGAACAATTACCGTTCGGCCGGGCAGATCGTTCACCACGTTCATTTCCACCTCATACCGCGCTTCTCCGATGACAACCTGCACATGTGGCCGGGCAAATATGGTCCGCCGGGCTCTTTGGCCGAGATACTGGCCCGGATAAGAGCCGCACTGTGAGTGCAACCGACCTTCCAAGGCAAGGAGGTAGCTCCATCATGAAAATCACCAGCGAGATATTCGAGGTTGGCGGCGGCAATCTCAGCGCGCCCGACGACGCGGCCATATACCTGGTCAAATTCGGGGAGCAAGCCGCGCTGGTCGATGCCGGAGCGGGTCGGGGAACCGAGAGGCTCCTTGCCAATATCAGGAAATGCGGGGTCGAGCCGGAGCGGATAAACTACCTGCTGATCACCCACTGCCATTACGATCACACCGGCGGGGCAGCCGATCTTAAAAAGCGGTTGGGGCTCGAAATCGTGGCCCATGAACTGGATGCGGTCTACCTTGAAACCGGCGACAACCGGGTGACGGCGGCAGACTGGTACGGGGCGGCGCTGGCGCCATTCGGGGTGGACAGAAAACTTGCCGGGCCCCAAGGCGAAATACTTCTTGGCGGCAGGAAAATCGAAGTTTTCCACGCCCCGGGGCACTCACCGGGATCGGTCGTCTATCTCACGGAGTCCGATGGACTGCGGGTTGTGTTTGCCCACGACGTTCACGGCCCGCTCGATCCGGGTTTTCTTTCCAACCGCGGTGACTATGAAAAAAGCCTCGAAATGCTTCTGTCCATCGGGGCGGATATCCTGTGCGAAGGCCACTACGGTGTCTACCGGGGAAAAGCCGAGGTGGCGGCCTTTATACGGCAGTTCATGAAAGGGTGACAAGAGCGGGGAGGAAGCCTCTGGAACAGGACCGGGCGAGATGAACCGGTTCGCCTCCGGTCATTTCAGCGATGAAAGGGGGAGCTTTGTGACGGTATCCCGTCCTATGTTTGTAACCCAGAGGTCTTTCTTCGCGATGACCAAAGCCTCCGCGCCTCCAGCCACTCCATAGGCGCCGGCGAACACCGCGCCGCTTGCTTCCAGCTTTGTCACCGTACTGTCGCCGCTGTTTGATACCCAGATGTTTTTGCCGTCGAAGGCAATCGACCAGGGTTGATAGCCGACGGCATACGTGCCGACCAAAGACCCGTCGCTCGCCCTTAGCTTTGTGACGGAATTGCCGCCGGTATTGACCACCCAGAGGTTTGTCCCGTCGAAGACAAGGTTCCAGGGGACGGGGCCCGTGGGATACCTCCCAACCAGGGAACCGTCTCTTGCCCTCAGTTTGGTAACGACATTGGCCTGACCATTGGTAACCCAGATGTTTTTGCCGTCGAAAGCCAAACCGAGCGGCTGAGGCCCGGCGGAATAGGTCCCGACCGGGGCCCCGTCGCCGGCCCTGAGTTTGGTGACACTGTAGTCCTTCTCGTTTGCCACCCAGATGTATTTGCCGTCGAACAGGATACCGATCGGCCCGGCGCCCACCCTGTAGGTTCCGACCAGGGACCCGTCGCTCGCCCTTAGCTTCGTCACGGTATTGCCCGCGTGGTTTACCACCCAGATATTTTGCCCGTCGAAGGCCAGCCCGAGCGGCCGGGAGCCGACCGCGCACGTTCCCGGCAAAGAGCCGTTGGCGGCCTGGAGCCTGGTGACAGTATCGCCGCCATTGTTGGTTACCCAGATGTTCGTTCCGTCGAAGGCGATACCGTAGGGGTCGGCGCCCACTTTGAAAGATTGGCCGGCCGGTTTTGCGGTCCGGGAGCCATGCGGGCTAAATGGTGCGGATGGTGTTGCCAGCAGGAGCAGCACAAAACCCGGAATCAATAGAGTGAGGAGTTGCCAGGATTTTTTCATCCAGGTCCACCTTGTGTAAGGAAACCTTGGAACTAAAGTGTTCTGGAAAGTAAGGCGGTTCGGTGAGTTGTCAAGGAGAGGGCGGGACGGCCGGTTCAACCCTCCTTCAATTCGTCTTCGGTGGCAAGCTCGTATTTTAGCAGCCGGTATCGGAAGGAGCGGAAAGAAATTCCGAGCAGCTTTGCGGCCTTGAGTTTTATGCCGCCCGTCTGGTTGAGGGCCTGCTGGAGCAGGCGACTTTCAATTTCGGCGATATGTTTGTCCAGTTCGAAGTTTTTCGCCGGAATTTCGCAGATTTCCGGAAGGGTGGTCCGTTCCTGTTGCTTTCGCCTGTGCAGGGAGAGGGTCAGGGAGTCGGGCAGGATGATCCGCGAGGATTCCATGGCCACGCCGCGCTCGATGATGTGTTCGAGTTCCCTCACATTTCCCGGAAACTCATAGTTACACAATATGTCCATGGCATAGGAGGAGACTTTATGGATATCTTTTCCGAAGTCTTTGGTGAACTTGGCCAGAAAATAGCGGGCGAGAAGCGGGATGTCCCCCCGGCGATGCCTGAGGGGCGGCACGCGTATATGGAGTACGTTCAGGCGGTAATAGAGGTCTTCTCGAAAAGTCTTTTCCATCACCATGTGTTCGAGGTCGCGGTTGGTGGCGGAGATGATGCGGACGTCCACCGGGATTTCCTCGGTGCCGCCGATCATTTTAATGGTCTTATCCTGGACCAGCCTGAGCAGTTTGACCTGCAGAATGGGAGTGAGTTCGCCTATCTCGTCGAGAAACAGGGTGCCGCCGCGGGCGGCCTCCACAAGACCCTTGCGGTCCGCGGCGGCGCCGGTGAAGGCCCCCTTGCGGTAGCCGAAAAGTTCGCTTTCCACCAGGTTTTCCGGAACCCCGCCGCAGTTTACGATCACCAGGGGCTGGTCGCGTCGGGCGCTCTGGCGATGGATCGCCCTGGCTACCAGTTCCTTGCCCGTCCCGCTTTCTCCCGTGATGACCACGTTGCTGCCGATATTCGCCACGCGCTGCACGGTTTCATAGACCTTGAGCATGGGAGCGCTTTCGCCGATCATGCCGCCGAAATAAAGCGGGCCTTCCCGGGAATCGCTCACCGGTTGTTCATTGCCCCGGTTGTGCAGAGCGATGGAAATTACCGACAGGAGTTCATCGTTATTGAACGGCTTTGGAAAGTAATCGTAGGCGCCCTCGTTCATGGCCTCCACGGCCAGTTCGGTGCTGGCGTAGGCCGATATCATTATGACGATGGTTCGCGGCGAGATGGTTTTACACTTCTTCAGCACCTCCAGACCGTTAACCGGCTGCATCCTGATATCGGTCACGACCAGGTCGGGAGAATCGTTCCGGATGGCCTCGATGGCGCTCGACCCGCTTTCGGCGCACCGGACGTGGTAGCCGTGCTTTAGCAGCAGGAGCTCTAAGAGCTCCCTCATGCCACTGTCATCGTCAACCACTAAAATTTTGTAAGGCTCGCTGTTTTGCAGCATGACATGCGCCCAAAAATCTCAATCGGGGGCGGTGAAGACCACCCTGCCGTCAATAAAGGTCATAACCGCCCGGCCCTGCGCTTCCATGCCGTCGAAGGGGCAATTCCTGCTCTTGGATTCGAATTTACGCGCATCGATGGTATAGGTTGCTTCGGGATCGATCACCGTCAAATCAGCGGCAGCCCCTTTGGCCAGCGTTCCGAAAGGAATGGAAAGTATCCGCGCCGGGTTTTGGGACACCTTGGCAATGGCGTCCAAAGGGGAGAGAATGGATTGTCTTACCAGGCGAAGAATCAGGGGCAGGGATGATTCCAGGCCGATCATGCCGTTTGCCGCGTACTCGAATTCCAGGTCTTTTTCAACCGCGCTGTGAGGGGCATGATCCGAAGCGATGGCGTCCAGAGTTCCGTCGGCCAGTCCGGCCTTTATCGCCTCCATGTCTTCCCGGGTGCGCACCGGCGGATTGACCTTGTAGACCGGGTTGAAAGTGGAAAGCAGTTCTTCGTCCAGGGTGAAATAGTGCGGGGCGGTTTCGGCTGTGACCTGAAGGCCCCGCTTTTTGGCCTCGCGAATCAGAGCGACCGAGCCGGCTGAGCTGATGTGAGCCAGATGCAGCCGGGCGCCGGTAAGTTCGGCCAGAAGAATATCGCGGGCGGCCATGACTTCTTCGGCAGCCCGGGGTATGCCTCTAAGCCCCAGCCTTGTGGATACCCGCCCCTCGTTCATAAGACCCCCGGAGGAAAGGCCGAGGTCTTCGCAGTGGCTTATGACCAGCAGGCCGAAGGTCTTGGCGTACTCGAGGGCCCGGCGCATGAGCATGCTGCTCTCCACCGGCCTGCCGTCGTCGGATACCGCCACCACCCCCGAGGCGCGAAGCTCTCCCAGTTCGCACAGATTTCGGCCCTCAAGCCCCTTGCTGATAGCGCCCACCGGAAACACTCGGCAGGCCCCCTCCTCGGCGGCCTTCTTTAGAATGAACTGAGTTACCGCCGCGCAGTCGTTTACCGGGCGCGTATTGGGCATGCAGGCCACAGCGGTGAATCCTCCCGCAACCGCGGCCCGTGTGCCTGAGGCGATGGTCTCCTTGTATTCTTCTCCCGGCTCGCGCAGATGAACGTGCATGTCGATCAGGCCGGGGACCACCCATTTGCCGCCCGCATCGATTTGCTCGAATTCCCCGCGCCTTTGGGCGCCGATTTCGATGTTTGGGCCGACCTCGACAACTTTGCCGTTCTCGATGACAACGGTTGCCACAGCGTCGAGCCCCTGCGCCGGATCGATCACCCTGCCGTTTCGCAAAATCAGGTTGGCCGGCTTTTCGTTCGGTTTCATTATCACTCCGTGATGAAAGAAAAAGCGAGGAGCAGGGAGCGGGGAGCAGGAATAAAGTTGAGTTCCCGCCCTCTTCCCGCTTCTTGCTTCCTGCTCCCCGCTTCCTCGTTTTATCTTTGCCCCAGCAGGTAGAGCAGGGCCATCCTGACGGCCACCCCGTTAGTCACCTGGTCCAGGATGACCGAGCAGGGGCCGTCTGCGACTTCAGAGCTTATTTCCACTCCCCGGTTGATCGGGCCGGGATGCATGATCAAAACGTCTTTTTTGGCGTTTTTCAATCTCTCACCGTTTATGCCGTACCAGGTCGAATATTCCCGCAGGGAGGGCAGAAGCATCTGCTGCTGCCTTTCTTTTTGAAGGCGCAAAACCATGATGACGTCAGCCTCGGGGATGCATTGGTCCAGGCAGTGGGAAACTTCCGCGCCCATCGCATCGATATTGGGGGGAATGAGGGTGGCCGGGCCGCACACCACCACAGTGGCCCCCATCTTCTTAAGGCCCCAGATGTTGGAACGCGCCACCCGGCTGTGAAATATGTCTCCGACAATGAGAACGTTCAGGCCGCGCAGGCTCTTCTTGTTATCCAGGATGGTGAGCATGTCGAGCAGAGCTTGGGACGGGTGTTCGTGCATGCCGTCCCCGGCGTTTATGACCGAGGCGGAAGTCCGGGCGGCCAGCTGCCAGGGCGCCCCGGAGGCGGAATGGCGAATGACGAACACGTCGGGCTTCATGGCCTCCAGGTTTTTCAGGGTGTCGAGGGCGGTCTCCCCCTTTACTATCGAACTGGTCGAGGCCGTGACGGAGAAGGTGTCGGCGCTGAGCCGTTTGGCGGCCACGTCGAAAGAAGTCCTGGTCCTGGTGCTCGGTTCGTAAAAGAGGTGAATGACCGTTTTGCCTCTCAAGGTCGGCACCTTTTTGATGGTTCTTTCGTTGATTTCCTTGAAAGAACGGGACAGGTCGAGAATAAACTCGATCTCCGAGACGTCGAGTTCCTGAATTCCCAGAAGGTCTTTCCGGTTAAAGTGCATAAAAGTCCCTCACGAGGTCTGCCGGATTTATTTTGACTTTGGAGTCAAGCTGCCCTGGGAAGGCGCGGCGCACGGGGCCGGTCGTGTGAAACACCCGCGCGCTAACACGCTAGTGTAGCATGAGGCGGTGCGCGGAGGGTAATTTAAAATTGACATGGGGTGGAAATGTGAGAAAATTCCGGGCGCTTTTTGATGGAGTTTTTTTGCGATTTTTGTATTAAAATAGGATCTCAAAGTTTGATCATGTGGCGCAGTCCCGCTTCCGTTGACGCCTTGAAGGCGCCCGGAAACGCGACGGCGTATTTTTTTATCTTGAAAGGAGTGGGAATGGCAAGAGTCCCCATAACCAAGGTCGGGTATGAAAAGCTTAAAATTGAACTGCAACGCTTGCAAAAAGAAGAGCGCCCCACGGTCATAAAGGCGATAGAGGAAGCCCGTGGCCACGGGGACCTTTCTGAAAACGCCGAGTATGATGCCGCCAAGGAAAAACAGGGCATCATCGAGGGAAAGATCCAGGAGACGACCGAAAGGCTGCAGAATTCGGAAATCGTCGATTTGCCCCAGGAGGTCGACGGGAAAGTGATTTTCGGCTGCAAGGTGGTCCTGGAGGACCTCGAAACCGGCGTGGTCAGCTCATACCGGCTGGTGGGACCCTACGAGGCCGACGTCACGGAGGGAACCATATCGGTTACCTCTCCGATCGGAAAGGCGCTGATCGGCCGGGAAGAAGGAGATGAAGTCAAGGTTCAGGCCCCAAAGGGCGTGCGGAACATGGAAATTCTGGAAATCACGCCGTGATACGTTGCAGAAGCGAGGAGCAAGGAGCGGGGAGCGGGAATAAAAAGAAAGTTTTTGCCCGCTCCCCGCTCCCCGCTCCTCGCTCCTTCTTTATCCCGGAGCCCATAGCCACAAGGCTGTCAGCGCGAGCGTCAGCAGGGTGGCGGGCACGCCCACGGAGGCGTGTTTTCTCCAGGATATGCGAACATCGAGCCTGGCCGCCTGCTCGATAACGATGATATTGGCTATGCTGCCGACCAGCAGGAGGTTGCCCGCGAAGGTGCTCGCCAGAGCCAGGGTCGGCCCCGTTGCCGCGCCGGGGGCGACTTTTAGCAGCAGCATGACTGCCGGTACGTTGGACACCAGGTTCGAGAGTAAAACCGTGAGGCCGAACAGCCAGGGAAGAGTCTGGAAATGAACGCCGGCGGACTCGAGGACGGCCACCGCGCCGGCCAGCATGCCTGAAGTCTGGAAAACGTGGTTGACAATAAAGAGCCCGATGAACAAAACCAGTATGTCCCAGTCGACCAGGCCCAGAACATCGTGAGAAGCCATGCGTCTGCTGCTGAGAAGTATTCCCGCGGCGCAAAGCGCCAATACGTCCCGCGGCCAGGAGGTCAGGAGGAAGGCCAGCACCAGGAGCCCCACCACTCCCAGCCCCTTGCAGACCTGCCAGGTATGGAAGTGAGTCTCGTTTGGACTTGCGGCCGAAACCGGGCCTGCCCATCGACCCGCCGTCCGGCGGCGAATTAGGAGCCACACGACGATCAGTCCGGCCAGCACCGGCGGCGAGGCAATGAAGAGGTAGCGCGCAAATGAGAGGTGAAGCGTTTGCCCGATCAGCATGTTCTGGGGGTTGCCGATGAGGGTGGCCGCCGAGCCGACATTGGCCGCGCACGCCAGCCCCAGTAGATAGGGCGCCGGGTCCAGTCCTCTTTGCGCGCACCCGCCGATCAATACGGGGGCCAAGGCCAGGCACACGATGTCGTTGGCAAGCACCGCCGACAGGAGCCCCACCACTGCTATCAGGATGGCCAGCAGCATCTGGGGGGAGACCCGCATTTGGGCCAGCCTCCGTCCGATTCGGGTGTAGAAACCACTGAGGCGAAGCTGTGCGGACACGACCATCAGGCCGAACAGAAAAGAGATGGTGGGCACGTCCACCGCTTGCCATGCGGACTCGGGGCTGATCCTGTGCGCGGCCACAAGCGCTATGGCCCCCGGGAGCGCTACGCCTGTGCGGTCGAGCGCCGACCAGGGAATGCCTCCCAGCATCATGGCGAAATAGACGGCGGCAAAAACGCCAACCACTATGATGTCCATATTCACTGTTTTCCTAATTTTGAAGCGAATTATGTGGAATTTAGGACACAGATAATACAGAATTTTTGTCAATTCACCACCGTTGTTGCCCGATTTTGGGGGGCGGGGCGAAGGCGGGTCTTCGTAATAGTGACGATATGGCGGCATTTTAACGATATGTGGGCGGGGGCTTTGCGATGCGGCTGGAAAGAAAATGCAGGGTCGGGATCCTTATTCTGGCTTTTTGGCTGATGTTTGGTTTCTATGTGGGCGGGGGGCGGGAACCGGTCACCAGCGCGCCGCCCGCTCCCTCCAATTTCGTGCCCTGTTTCATGCTGCCGGGTGAAGCCGACTTTTGCGGTGAAGCGGCGCCTCTTAGCTCTTCAGACGTTTTCGAAAGGTTCGACCGGGAGTTTACTCTGGTGACGCAGAGTCATGCGCAGGTATATCTGTGGCTGAAAAGAAAAGAGCGCTATTTTCCGTGGGTCGAGGCGCTGCTGGCGCGCATGGGGTTGCCCGGCGATCTGAAATATGTGGCGGTGGCTGAAAGCGATCTTACGCCGCATGCGGTTTCGCGGGTCGGGGCCTGCGGTCCGTGGCAGTTTATGACCGAGACTGCCGGCCGGTTTGGGATGCAGTGCAACTCGGCGCTGGATGATCGCTACGATTTCGAAAAATCGGCCACCGCGGCATTCCAATACTTAAAGCACCTCCACGACATATTTCACAGCTGGACGCTGGCCGCGGCCGCCTACAATTGCGGAGAAAATCGGCTGGCGGCGGCCATGAAGCTCGATAAGAGCAGCAGCTATTACGATCTCGTGCTGCCCCTGGAAACGGAGCGCTACGTATTTAGAATACTGGCCATAAAAGAAGTGATGGAAAACCCCGAAAAATACGGTTATTACCTTCCGAAAGGATCGGGTTATCCGCCGCTGCTTTTCGACAGTGTCCAGGTCAGTCTTCCCGGTCCGATGCCCATAATTGTGGCAGCCCAGTCGGCCGGGGTCACCTACCGGGATATCAAGATGCTCAATACCGAACTGATCTCCGATGTGATCCCCGCGGGGGATTTAGCGGTGCGCGTTCCCCAAGGCCGGGCGAAGCAGTTCGAAAAGGGGGTGGCCGCATGGAAGTCCGCATACAAACCAGCCGTGGTGGTGCACCAGGTTTTGCGGGGTGAGACGCTCGATTCGATCGCCCGCCATTACAATGCCACAAGAGCGCAACTTTGCCAGTGGAATCATATCGCCGGAAAGAAGGTGCGGATCGGCCAGAAGCTGAAGATTCACCGGTGAGAAGGAAGCGGGGAGCGGGGAAGATGAGGGAGCGCGGTGGAGGTGGCTTAAGTTCTTGACATGCATTTTGTGGAGAACTACCATAACGCGCCGTGTGAGTCCGAAAAAGCGAATTATTTTGGTGCAATATGGATAAATATCATAAATTTGCGGAGCTGCTTCTGGGGAGCCGGTATGCGGTGGCCCTCACCGGGGCCGGAATATCGGTGGAGAGCGGAATACCCGATTTCAGAAGTGATGAGGGGGTGTGGGCGAGGTATGATCCGCTCGAATACGGGCATATTGATTCATTTCAGGCCGATCCCGCAAAGGTATGGAATTTGCTTAAGGAGATGGACGCCATGGTGGAGAGCGTCGGTCCCAACGACGCTCATTACGCCCTGGGGGAACTGGAAAAGCTGGGCGTTTTAAAGATGGTGATCACCCAGAACGTGGACAGTCTGCACCAGAAGGGCGGCGCCAATAACGTCGTGGAATTTCACGGGAGTTTCCGCACGATGCACTGCAACGATTGCTTGAAGTCTTTTCATCGCCGCGAGGTCTCGCTGGTGGAACTGCCCCCCCGGTGTACTTGCGGGGGACCGATCCGGCCCGACGTGGTGCTCTTTGGTGAGGGCATTCCCGATGAGGCTTACTCGCGGGCTTTCGATGGCGCCTCGCGGTGCGATCTGATGGTGGTGGTGGGTACTTCGGCCAGCGTGGCCCCGGCTTCCGATCTTCCGCTGATTGCCAGGAGGAGGGGGGCCCGCATCGTTGAAATCAACCCGGAAGCCTCCGAGTTGCCGCGCTCGGTGACGGAGATGCACATCATGGCGCCGGCCGGGGCGGCTTTCAGGAATATTATGAAAATTGTCAAATCCATGCAGACCGAGGGTAAAAATTGATGTTTACGCATTTTTTGACAGCCACCGCCTATGCGCAATCCGCCCTTCAAGCGCCTTGTGCACAGTCGGGAGACAGCGTTGTCGATATGATCATCAATGCGGGGCCGATGGTAAAAGGGGTCCTGTCGGTTCTTATCGGGCTATCGGTGGCGTGCTGGAGCGTTATAGTGCTGAAATATCGCCTGATCCGGCGCGCAAACCGGGAATCGGGCCAGTTCATGTCCCTTTTCCGGCAGCGCAAAAACTACTCCGCGCTCTACCGTGACAGCGAAAGGCTCTCGGACAGCCACCTGGCGGAGATTTTCCGCGTGGGCTACGCCGAACTTAGCCGGGTGGGCAAATCCCTGGACTCCCGGAACGTGCAGGAACTCTCGTCCAACCCGGAAGTCCTGCTGGAAAACGTCGAGCGGGCCATCCAGGGCGGCATGGCCGCGGAGCGGCAAAGGCTGGAGCGCTTTTTGCCGCTGCTGGCCACCACGGGCAGCACCGCGCCCTTTATCGGGCTGTTTGGAACGGTCTGGGGCATCATGACCAGTTTTCAACAAATCGGTGTGAGGGGGGCGGCGAACCTGGCGGTAGTGGCGCCGGGCATTTCCGAGGCGCTGATTGCCACCGCCATCGGCCTTCTGGCGGCCATCCCGGCAGTTGTGGGCTACAACCATTTCGCTACCAAGGTGAGGGGGATCGAAAGCGAGATGAGCCATTTTGCGGCCGATTACCTCAATATGCTCAAAAGGGACCTGATGCGGAAGGGAAGACAGGAGGAGGCTGCGCAGAACCAGGCTTCCGAACAGAGGTTTACGGTCGATTAAGAGGATAGACCCCGATGCAGTCAAACTCCAATTCGAATGGCATGGTTTCCGATATAAACGTTACGCCGCTTGTGGACGTAATGCTTGTTCTGCTTATCATCTTTATGGTGACGGCGCCGATGATGACTCACGGGGTGGATGTGAAGCTGCCCGAGACTTCCGCGCCGGCCATTCCAACCAAAAGCGAGCGTTTGGTCGTATCCATTACCGGCGACCACAAAATTTTCATCAATGAGCAGCAGGTCGAATTTGGCGAGTTTCCGTCGAAGCTGGCCGCCATCAATCAGAACAGGGCGGATCAGGAAGGTGTTTTTCTGCGGGCTGACGATTCCATACCGTACGGATATGTGATGCAGGTCATGGGACTGATCAGGCAGGCCGGAATTACCAAGATAGGCATGGTGACCGAGCCCGAGAAGAGCTCTGGCGGCAGTGGTGGAAAAAAGGTCAAAAAAAGGATCTGATGTCCCTTCGCACCCGCCGGCTATACGGGTGATGGGGAGTGCTATCTCATGATGGAACCTTTTGACAGGGTAATTCCCAAAAAAGACTTGGCGACCGGGATTGGAACGGCGGTCCTGGTTCATGTGCTGATTTTCGGCAGCGCCCTTTTCTGGGCGTTGCTGGTTCCTCACAAACCCTTAGCGGTCCCTTACTGCTCGGTGGACCTGGTGTCGGTAAAAGATATCGGGGCGGGTACGGCCGAGCCCAAAGGGGTACCGGGGGCGAGCGGAAAGTCGGTGGCAAGACGAGCGCACCACGCTGCCGCGGGGCACCGAAGGAGTGAGCCTGTCGTTCCCGTCAGGCGCCTGGCGGTGAGTGAAGCGAAGACACACTTCGAACCGCCCCGCATAAAGCAGCTCCAACCTAAGGACGTGGTTGTCCCGCCGGAGAGGACCCGGGGCGTGGAATCCATCGACCGGAACCTGGAGAAGCTGGTGGCCAGGCCGAAGACCAAGCCGCACTTCAGTCCGCCGGTAGCACGGCTGAGCGCCCGCGAGAAGGCCTTGGAGGCTCGCTCGGCCGCGCGGCGCTCGGAGCAGGTGGCCTCCTCCGGCGCTCAGAGCTCGGATGAGGACACGGAAGAAGAGGGTGGCGAGGCGCCTGGCGGGTCTACGAACGGGCGCGCGCGCGGAGGCCGCCAGGGGGCCGGCGCGGGCAGCGCGTTCGGCAGCCCCAACGGCAGCGCTGCTATCACCCAGGTGCTCGGGTTGTATGGTCAGCAGGTCAAGGAGAAGATCCAGAGCCAGTGGCGACTGGCAAACGACCAGGGCATCAATGGGTTGATGGCCGTGCTGGAAGTTCAGATCAGGCGGTCGGGGGAAGTGGTAAGAGTGGTGGTTATGAAAAGGTCCGGAAATGAGCTTTTCGATGCGGCCGCGGTGCGGGCGGTGAACATGGCCGCTCCGCTTCCGCCTGTTCCTGAAGCGGCTGCCCAGGGGAACCCCCCCAATTTCATCCTGACGTTCAAGCCCGGGAAGGTGTCCTGACAGCAAAAAAACGGTTGTGTTTCGGCGGGTTTTCGAAGGGGCCTTGAAGAGGTGGTATGCGCTATGTTTGCAGCTAAACGCAGTTTGTTATTGGTCGGTTGTTGTCTGCTCCTTTTGGGGGCGGCGGGATTGCGGGGGGCTTTTGCCCAGACAATTTACCTGGATATTAACAACGCCAATTTCCAGAAAATTCCCATCGCCGTTCCCGATTTCAAGTCCATGTCGTCGGATCAGCAGCTTTCCCACCAGATGGCGGACTTACTCAATAACGATCTCAATATCTCGGGGGTCTTCCGATGCCTCGATCCCAAAGGGTTTCCCGAAGACGGGCAGAGGATGGGGTTGGAGGCTTCCCAGATCAATTTTCAGAGTTGGAAGCAGGTGGGGGCCAACTTCCTGGCGCGCGCCTCCTACCAGGTCCAGGGGGGCTCGGTCAGGCTGGACGGCCGGCTGTTCGACGCCACCGCCGGAAAGCTGGTGGGAACTCCCAAAAGCTACGGCGGCGATGCCGGGGCCTGGCGCCAGATGGTGCATGCCTTTGCCAACGATATCCTGCAGATGGTAACGGGTCAGGCGGGAGTGTTCAACACCAAGGTAGCCTTTGTCCAGCGGGTAGGGGGGGGCAAGGAGATTTTTGTCTGCGATTTCGACGGATACAATCCCGTTCAACTGACCCATGACAACAGTATCGATCTCTCGCCGGTCTGGAGCCCGGACGGCAGCCGCATTGCCTACGTGAGCTACCGGGACGGCAGTCCGAAAATTTATGTGATAAACGTGGCCAGCGGCGCCACGCACCTGATCTGCGGATACCCGGGAATGAACATCACACCCGCGTGGAGGCCGGGGGGCAATGAACTGGCCGTGGCCTTGAGCAAGGGCGGAAGCCAGGATCTCTACCTGGTCAATTCGTCGGGCGGGATAGAGAGAAAATTGAATGTGGGCTTTGGTTCTTCGATCAGCGTGTCGCCAAACTGGTCGCCCGACGGCCGGAAGCTGGCCTATGTTTCCAATGAAGCCGGAGGGCCGCAGATTTACATCTACGATCTGTCGAGCGGCCAAAAAAAACGGCTTACCTACAGCGGAAAGTATAATACGTCTCCAGCCTGGTCGCCCAAGGGTGACTGGATCGCCTATTGCGCCCAGGGTGGAGGCGGTTTCGATATTTACGTCATTCGCCCGGACGGCGGCGACGCCCACGCGGTGACTCACGGAGGCAGAAATGAGGCCCCGCGCTGGTCGCCAGACGGTCGAATGATTGTCTACAGTTCCGGTTACGCCATACGGATAATGGATGCCAACGGCACGAGGGACTGGCAGTTGATGCGCAGTCCGGGTGGGGCGCAGGGACTGCCGGACTGGTCGCCTCGCGTGAACGGTAAATGAGAAGAATCGCCAGGAGGAAAAAGGATGAAAAGGAAAAGAAGCATTTATCCGTTGTTGATGATCTTTGCTATCGTAATGCTGACCGCGTGCGGGTGCGCGAAAAAGACTGTTCCGCCCCCACCACCCGGATACGGGCCCGAGAATGGGGCCGGCATGGGTGGACCCTCTTCGGGTGAAATGGGTGGGGTAAGCGGTGACAAGTGGAAGCGGCTTGGGATCACTTCTGAAGCCCAAAAAAGAGAGTTTGAGGACAGGGCCGCGGCTTTCGAAAATCAGGACGTCTATTTTGACTTCAACGGTTATACGCTATCCGATCCTGCAAAAAGGATCCTCGATCAAAAGATCGACTTCCTGAAAAGATACTCCGCAGTTTCGGTCACTATCGAGGGCAATTGTGACGAGCGTGGCACCGAGGAGTACAACCTGGCGCTGGGAGAAAGACGCGCGGATGCCTCCAAACAGTATATCACGACCGCGGGCGGCGGGAATTTTCAGCTGAAGACTGTCAGTTACGGCAAGGAGCGACCTGTGTCCACCGGGCATGATGAGGCCGCCTGGGCAAAGAACAGGCGGGACCACTTCGCCTTGAAATACTAAGCAGCAAGAAGCGGGAAGCAGGGAGCGGGGGGCAGGAAGCGTCTGTTTCCCTCCGGCTCCCTGCTTCCTGTATTCGGAGGAAAAAAATTATGAAGGGTCCGATCAAAGAGAGGGTGCTGTGGTATTGCGTGGTGGTGGTCTTTGCGGGACTGCTTGCGGGCTGCGCCTCGACTTCCGAGACGTCGACCCTTCAGGAGAATCTGGCCATTTTGAACCAGCGCCAGGCGGCCGTTGAAAAGCGCGTGCAAGATGAAGAGGGGTCTTCGCGCAGAAGCGGCGATCTGTACTCGCAGATGCAGGATTTACAGGCCCAGATGAGGAGTTTGAACGGCAGGATCGATCAAGTGCAACATAAGGTCGACGAACTCCAGCAGAACATGGCTTCCGCCGCCCAGCCCCAGCCGGCGCCGCAGCCGCCCGCCGCCATGCCTCCTTCCGGGACCGTCGTTATGCCTGGAGCCCCTCCTGTTTATGCATCACCGCCACCCGCGCAGCCGCCCCGGGTCATACCGCCTCCTTCCGCTCCTCCTGCCGAGAGGGTTCCGCCCGGCGCCGCGGTTTCCCCCCCGCCGGTCAGCCGCGCTCGTCCCGGCGCCGTTGCGGGCAGAAGCGCCGAGCAGGTGGAATTCGACAGGGGCGTGCAGTTGCTGCAGCAAAGAAATTACGAAGCCGCAAAGAAAGTATTTGAAGCGTTTTTGACCCGGTATCCCCGGTCGGGCCTGGGAGAAAACGCCCTGTACAATATAGGGGAGTGCTGCTTCGGCCAACGGCACTATGAAGACGCTATCAAGGCTTTCCAGGCCGTGGTGGACAAGTATCCCAAGGGGGGAAAGACCGCCAGCGCCCTTCTGCGGGAGGGCATGGGGTGGCAGGGGATAGGTGAAAACACCATGGCTCGCATCATCTACACCCGGCTTGTAACAGACTATCCCGGCACGGCGCAGGCCCGGACGGCTGAAAAGAAATTGAACAAGATGTAGACCAAGCGTTTTCGGCCAGGAATAGTATTGGAATACAAGTTTCGAGCCACCGCACTTGTCTTGTTGCTCGTCCCTTTGCTTTGGTGCGGCTGCGTCGTTGCCGCCGAAAGCGATCCGTCACAGGTGCACGGGGGCAAGACGAAGTCCCTCCAGGTCCTCAAAATTTCTTTCAGGGGTAATAAGAGTATTGCGTCCTCCGCCCTGAAAAAAATCCTTTCCACAAAAGAAATGAAATTCCGCTGGTTTTTTAAGGCGCCCTTCGACCGGAAGGTCTTCTCCGAGGATCTGAAAAGAATTCCTGAATTCTACGTCAGCCAGGGGTTCTATCATATGCGCCTATTATCCCATGAGGTGGTGCGGGTGGGCGGCAACAACGTGAAAATCGTTATCCGCCTGCGGGAAGGGCCGCCTATGTTGGTCGGCGGGCTGGTTTTGAAAATCGACGGTCCGTGTCCCGGGAAGTGGCGGACAGAATTGCTCAAGCTTATTCCCATCAAGGTTGACAAGAGATTTACAACGCCCAAATACAAGGACATAGAAAAGTTTGCCGGAATGTTTCTGGCCGCCCGTGGGTATCCCAAGGCCAAGCTGGCCATGCGGGCGATTCTTAACAAGGCCACCAACCGTGGAAAAGTGACGGTGGGGATCCGGGTCGGGCCGGTCTGCACCTTCGGACCGATTCGGGTGGAAGGAAATGAATCGGTTGCAAAGCATGTAGTTGTGAGGGAACTCCGGTTTTACCCCGGAGAGCGCTTTGACGGCTCCAAGATCGAAGCGGCAAGACAGCGTCTGTTTGCCCTGGACTTGTTCCAGTTTATCGATATCTCGGTCGAAGACCTCGATAAGAAAACCACGGCGCTGCCGATCAGGGTCCTGGTAAAAGAAGCCAAAAAGAAGACCTTGCGTCTGGGAGTGGGCTACGGCACGCAGGATCAGTTTCGGGGGCTGGGGCAGTATGAAATCAGGAATTTTCTTGGCGACGGCAGACGTCTTCAGATAAACCTCAAGGCCAGCTCCATTGTGCAGTTGCTGGAAGCTCAATTCACACAGCCCTACTTCCTGGACAGTACCGGGTCGCTGGTAGTCGACGGAGGGGTGATGCGGGAGAGCGAGGTATCGTTTGAAAATCTTAAAACCTACCTGCAGCCGCGCTACCAGTATAAATGGTTCAGTGGGCTCTCCTCCTACTGGGGGTATAATTTCGAGGCCAATTATCTGAGCAATGTCGTCATCCCGCCCAGTTCCACCGACCAGGTGCATCAGGCCTATTTTGTGTCCTCGCTGGTGAGCGGAACCACCTGGGACCGGGTGGATTCGATTCTCAATCCGAGCCGGGGCTGGCGAGTTTTACAATACGCCGAATGGGCCAGTTCCCTGCTGGGTTCCCAGGTGGATTATTTCAAGTTCAGTCTGGACGCAAGGGGATACGTTCCCCTGTCGAAGTACGGTACTCTTGCCGGAAAGCTTAAATACGGCGCAATCGAGCCCCTGGAGGGGAGCTCGGATGTGCCGATTTTTAAAAGATTTTTCTGCGGGGGCGCCGACGACGTCAGGGGCTATCCCTACCAGAAGCTTGGTCCGCTTGCCCCCGATGGAAACCCGATCGGGGGAATGGAACTGCTTGAAGGAAGCCTGGAATATAGATTTCCAATAAGGATGCCCCTGGAAGGCGCGTTCTTTTCAGATTTTGGAAACATTGCCCCGGAAATAGGCAGTTTTTCGTTGAGCGAAACGCGTTACACGGTAGGCGTCGGAGTGCGATATTTAACGATCGTCGGGCCGCTGCGCTTCGATGTGGGCTATGAGCTCAATGCGCCCGAACACGTCAGTTTCGCTCCTTATCAGTTTTATTTCAGCATCGGGCAACCCTTTTAAGAGCATACTTGTCCCCACCATCAAAATACACTCCGTATATCAGTAATTACTCCGTTTACCCCATATAAGTTTCCTTGATGCCATTGTATCAATATACCGACAAATGATATTGGCTACAGTTGTATTGACTCGGCCGGAAAGTTTTTTTATCCCGGAGTGTCTTGGGGAGGAGAAAATATGCAGAGAGGTTCGATCGAAACGTTTATGGACGGTCAGGGAATTTCGATGCAATTGATGAAGATGCAGGCGGAAGCTGCGCGGAGCGGCGGTCGCGATGAAGCGGTCGACCGTTACAGGTGCCGGATTGGAAGGTACGGAGAAGAAATAGAGGTCTATGTGGCGGTCCCTAGTGAGGAAAGCGGCCTGTCGGCTTCGGATGCCATGTTTCTGCTTGTATTGGATGCCTCCGGTTGTGCGATGCTGGAAGATTACTATACGTGGCAGGGCCAATTCAAAGAGATGTTATCGGGCTTGGGCGCATCGCATGACGAATTTGACCAGTTTTGGCTCGAATACGAATCCAGGCGGCGGCAGAGCCTGAAACTGAAGAGTTTTTTGGGCAGCGGTCTTTATGAGACTCTCATAGAGAACTTCGGGTTTGTCAATTAGGGCGGGCGGCGTTCCGCCGCGGCCGGGATTGCCAGGCCCGGACGGACTTTTCGTGGTTTCATACCAGGTTGCATTCAACATTTGCCTGATGGGTTGCGCTTCGCTCCACCCATCCTACGCCAGCCCGTCGAGAGCCGCTGTAGGATGGGTGAAACGCAGTGAAACCCATCTGTTTGACGCGTCTTGAACGCAACTTCGCATCAGACCCTGCCGACCCTCCCGGCGCTATGGGCCCCGGACACCATGTGTCCGGGCTGCCCCGGTCCGGCACGGCTCGTTGCTCAGACTGTCAATTCTTTTCATCTGGTATTTCATACAGGGGTAAGAGTGGGCATTCTCCCCCATTGCGCTTCGTTCCCCGCCACCCTCACGCCACGGGCCTTCCCGATGGTCACCATCGGGTCTTTCTCTCCGCAACAACGAGCGGGCCTGCAGTCAAATCTTGAAACGTCGTTTTTGATCCCTGGTCCCAACAGGGCTGAAATCGGTTTGCGTTCCCGGCAAATCTAAAATCCCTCCCCGCTCCCCGCTCATCGCTCCCTCCTCACAGCCTTTTTCGATTTCACTTCCACAACTTGGCGCAAACTGTTAATTCTTTTCATTCGGCATTGCAAAGAATTGAACGGATCAGTGTTTGGCAATGATAAAGCGTCCAAACGGGGAGATGTTGTGAGTACAGAACCGAAAGTGGGGCAGAACGACAACGGGCCCCTGGAATTGAGCCTGAGGAGTCTTCTGCGCAATCTGGTTTTAGACGGCGTAATTGCCGAGGCGGATGCGAGAAAAGTTCTCGGGAGGTCGAGATCGGTGGAGAGCGGTTCAGCCAAGCACCCCCTGGCCGTACTGGCGGATGCCGGTTTGTGCCGGACCACCCCGCCTCATGAACCCGTTGTCATGGAGTTTCTGGTCGCCTGGCTGGCCAGGAAATGCGGGCTCGAGTATTTGAGGATCGATCCGCTGAAAGTCGATGTCAGGGCCATAACCACACTGGTCACGTATGCCTACGCCTCACGCTATAAAATATTGCCCGTGGAAGTGATGGAAGACAGGGTGGTAATCGCCACTGCCGATCCGTTCAATTTCGAGTGGGAAGAGGAACTGGGCCGTATCCTGCGGAAAAAAGTCAGCAGGGTTCTGGCCAACCCCAACGACATCAACCGGTACCTGATTGAATTCTATGCGCTCACCGAGTCGGTCAGAAGAGCGTTTGGGAAGGCGGACGGGTCTTCTCGGGCCACCGGGATGAATCTGGAGCAGATGCTGGAGCTTGGCCGTGCCGGCAAACTGGACGCAAACGATCGCTACGTGGTCAATATCGTCGACTGGCTGCTGCAATATGCGTTCGAGCAGCGGGCGAGCGATATTCATCTTGAGCCGCGCCGAGACAACAGCGACGTGCGTTTTCGAATCGACGGAGTCCTCCACCCCGTCTACCAGTTGCCCACGGTGGTGATGAGCGCTGTAGTCAGCCGGCTGAAGGTGCTCGGCCGGATGGACCTGGCGGAGAAAAGGCGTCCGCAGGACGGCAGGATCAAGACAAAAGGACCTTCCGGGGAGATTGAGCTGCGTCTTTCAACCATGCCTTCGGTATTTGGCGAAAAGCTGGTCATGCGTATTTTCGATCCTGAAGTCACCGTCAGGAGCTTCGAGGAATTGGGATTTTCAGAGCAGGAAATGGGGCAATGGCAAAAACTGATAAACGCTCCTCACGGAATTATCCTGCTTACGGGACCGACCGGTTCGGGAAAGACCACCACGCTTTACTCCACACTGAAATACCTGGCCAGACCCGAAGTTAACGTTTGCACGGTCGAGGACCCCATCGAGATGGTCGAGCCAAAGTTTAACCAGATGCAGGTCCACAGCGCGATTGGACTTGATTTCGCCACCGGTCTCAAGACTTTCTTGAGACAGGACCCCGACATCATAATGGTTGGCGAGATCCGTGACCTGGAGACTGCGGAGATGGCCGTTCAGGCTGCCCTGACCGGTCACCTGGTCTTCTCCACGCTGCACACCAACGATGCCCCGTCGGCTGTGGTCAGGCTGCTGGACATCGGGGTGCCCCATTACCTGCTGCGGGCCACACTGCTGGGAGTGGTCGCCCAGAGACTGGTGCGGACCCTGTGCCCGCACTGTAGAAACGAGGGGGTCGTTGACGAAGATCTGTGGCAGTCGTTGATCGCCCCCTTCAAAATGAAACGCACCGGTATCGTCAACCGGCGCGTCGGATGCCTGGAATGCAGGGAAACCGGCTATCTGGGAAGAGTGGGGATCTACGAGATGCTGGTGCTCAGCCCCGCCGTTCGCAGCCTTATAAGGTCTGATTGCGAACTCTCAAAACTCAGGGAACAGGCGATAAGAGAGGGGATGACGCCTCTTAATATCGCCGGAGCGCTCAAAGTGTGCTCGGGCACGACATCGATCGAGGAGGTCTTCCGGGTGGTCGGCCCGGTGGATGTATCGTAATGGCCGGATTCCTGATTGTTTTTTTCGCTATTTATTCGCTGATGCACGCTTTTGTTTACTCGCGGGTCGTAATCCTTCTGGGTCCGTCGGAGCGCGTTGCGGCGATCCTGTTCATGGCCCTCATGATTTTTGCTCCCGTGGGGTCCCGAATGTTGGAGCGTTCCGGCAGCCTGCGGGCCGCTCGGGCCTGCGCCAGGGCCGGATACGTCTGGCTGGGATTCATTTTCTATTGTTTCTGGGGGGTTCTGCTGGTTGATACGGCCGGGGCCCTGTTGCGAGTGGCCAATTTTGTGGGAGGTTTTTCCCTGCCGGTTTTTGCCGGCCCCGCGGCGCCGATCTGCGTTCTGGCCGCGGCGGCGGGCATAAACGTTTATGGATATTTCGAGGCGCGGTCCGTTCGCGTTGAAAGGCTGGTCCTCAAATCCTCCAAACTCCCGGCGGGGATCGACCGGCTGCGGATAGCGCAGATTTCCGACGTGCACCTGGGGCTGACGGCCGGCCCCAAACGCATGGAGCGGATTCTTCGCGGAATTGAAGCGGAAAGGCCCGATATACTGGTTGGCACCGGAGATCTTATCGACGGAAAACTGGAGAGTAGTGAGGCTGTGGCTGCGCTGTTTTCGAGAATAAGGACCAGGCTGGGCAAGTTTGCCGTAACGGGCAACCATGAGGTTTACGCCGGTCTGGAGAAGTCTATCGAGGCGTTACGGGCTTGGGGATTCACGGTGTTGAGAGGTGAGGCCAGGAGGGTCGGCGATATCTTGAATATCGTCGGGGTGGACGACCCGGCGGCTGATTCTAACGGCGATGAGGCCAAAATTCTGGAGAGTGCCCAAAATGAACTGTTCACCCTTCTTCTCAAACACCGGCCTCATCCGGCCGGCGGAAGCCTCGGCCTTTTCGACCTGCAACTCTCCGGGCACACTCACTACGGTCAACTTTTTCCCTTCCGGTATATGGTCGAACTGAGCTATCCCCTCCAAAACGGTCCCTATCATCTCTCAAAGGGGTCGGTGCTCTACGTCAGCAGAGGTTCGGGGTCGTGGGGGCCTCCGGTGCGCGTGCTTGCCCGCCCCGAGGTTACGATCATAGAGGTGGAGAGGCCTTAGAGCAAATTCATTGAGCGGGGGAAGCCGGCCGCGAGTTAGAAAAAGCAAAACGAAGAAGTTCCAGGGTTTGCCGCCGACAAAGGTGTCGGACAAAGGGCCGAGTCGCCAGGTCCTGAAACCGTGCGCTTTTTGCAGAAAACAGGACAGTTTGTTCTAAATTGGAGGACGGTAACGACGGCTCCTGTTGCGGTATCGTGACTTTGGATTATCGGCGGTTTTGCGGGGCAGGAAAGTGTCTCGTTCGGGACCGCCCAAACGGTGATTTGTCGGCGCGCCGGCCTGGGCGATGTCATTTTTTGTGAATTAAGACCAGCGTGGAACTGGTCGAGCAGGCCTGTAAAATGAATACAGGAGAAGAGGTGGAAGAGATTAAAGACTTGAAAGTGTTTTAATCGTTTATTTGTAAACGACCGAAAACGTTTTTCAAGAATCCAGCCTGATTCGCTCCATCCACTGTCCTTCGCAACAATTTTCTTTAAATCAGCAGCTAAAATAACTATATTTTGAAATTAAACATGATTGGTAACAGTTTTGGGGGATTTGTAACGATTTTTTGAGGAATGAGATGACCTCGGAAGCGACACAGAGTCAGTTAGCAGGATATGCGTTCCTGGTCGAGAAGTACCGGCTGTGCGTTTTGCCGAACTGGCACATGTCCTCGGTCAGCCGGACAGGGGTGCTGCGCTCGAACATTCAGGACGGCCAGGTCGAATCCGTTTACCCCCAGTCATATTGGCCTGGAGACAGCACGGGCGATCATCTGGAATTCGCCCTCAAGTATGACGGTGTCAACCTGGGCATCCTGTCCGCTCTTTTCGAGGCGGTCGCGGAAGACGAGATCACTGCCTGGATCACCTCGAAACCTATGGGGAAATACACCCGCAAAATCTGGTTCCTGTATGAATTCTTGATCGGGATTAAGCTCCCCCTGCGCGATCTGACCGTGGGCAATTACATCGAGCTTCTGGAGGCGGATCGTTATTACACCACGGTGCCGGGCCGGCGAGTACAGCGCCAGCGGGTCATCGACAATCTGCTTGGCGGGCGGTCCTTCTGTCCTCTCATCCGGCGCACCGATAAGCTGACCGCCATGGAAGGAATCGATCTGCGCCGGCGCTGCGAAGAGATCGCCGCCGCCTATCCACCGGAGCTGCTCAGGCGCGCCTTGAGCTATCTTTACCACAAGGAGACCAAGTCCTCATTCGAGATCGAGCACATTAAGCCAAGTGCCTCCCGCACCGAAAAATTCATCGGCTTGCTGGAGATGGCGGAGCATAGGGACTTTTGTGAAAAGCCTCTTTTGATCGACGTGCAGAACCGCATCGTCGATCCCCGTTTCCTGGATACTGATTACCGGACGAACCAGAATTACGTCGGGCAGACAATTTCCTACCAGAAGCAGCTCGTTCATTATGTTTGCCCGAAACCTGATGATCTTTCCGAGCTCATGGAGGGCCTGTTCGCTTCACACCGGATGATGAAAGAAGGTGCGGTCCCGGCCATTATCCATACCGCCGCGATCTCCTACGGATTTGTCTTCATGCATCCCTTCGAGGATGGAAACGGTCGCATTCACCGGTTTCTCATCCACAATATCCTGTTCCTGAGGGGCGCGGTGCCCAAAGGCCTCATGTTCCCGGTCTCCGCCGCCATGCTGAAAAACCCGGCGCTTTACGATCAATCCTTGGAGGCGTTCTCGATCCCCCTGATGCGGCTGGTCGAATATGATCTGGACGATTTCGGCCGGATGAGCGTTGCAGGAGAGACCTTCCGATGGTACCGCTACATCGATATGACGGCCCAAGCCGAGGCGTTGTACGATTTTGTGAAGCTCACCATCGAGCACGAGTTGATGGAAGAGCTGGACTTTCTTGCGAGCTACGACAACACCAAGCAGGCTATTCAGCAGATCGTGGACATGCCTGACCGCCTGATCGATCTCTTCATCCAATTTTGCTTGCAGAACAACGACCGCCTTTCAACCAGAAAGCGTGAATCACATTTCAGCTTCCTGACTGATGCCGAGCTGGCCGGCATGGAAGATGCCGTCCGGGCAGGGTTCGACAGGAGCTAAGTGTAAAGGCGCCTTCGAATCAGCGGACTTTGTGGTGCTTGGTTCAATACTGCTTCTGCCCCATGTCCATTGAACCCGGCTTCTCGGATGGTCTCCAGATCGTTCATG
>JARLHP010000251.1 GCA_031292195.1 Syntrophobacteraceae bacterium | reverse complement strand
GTGGATCGTGGGACGATTATAGATCGTTGGTGTTGTTGGGTTGAGGTGCAGGCTTCCAGCCGCGATCAAAAAAAAGCGCGGCTGGAAGCCGCTCCTACAAAGACTAAGAATTCCCGGCAGAACCAATTTACCGTGTCTATTTGAGGCGGCGGCCGGTCGCGAGAGGCTCAGCACAAAGCGCCTTTGCCTTTCGTCTTTTTTAAATGACGCGGCCTGAAGTGAAATAGGTGAGGATGTGCTGAAGAAAATGGATCGGGGGATGACGGATGACGCGGCGGCCCAAGCGACAAGGGCCGACCGGTCAGGGTTTGGAGTTTTTGACGTACCACTCGATGGATTCTTGCATTCCTGCCCGCACACTATAAGCGGGTTCAAATCCCAGCAGCCCGTTGGCCCGCGAAATATCGGCCAGCGAATGCCGGACATCGCCCTGGCGAAAGGGCCCGTAAACGGGCTCTATGGTCTTGACTGCCGGGTTGAAATCGCCAAGCCACTCCTTTATGACACCCAGCAACTCGTTCAGGGTGGTGCGATGCCCGCAGGCAACGTTGTAGGCCTTGTTCACTCCTGCCGGACGCTCGCACACGGCGGCCAGGACATTGGCCTGAATCACGTCTTTTATATAGCAGAAATCGCGGCTGGTCTCCCCGTCACCGTTGATCACAGGACTTTCACCTTTTATCAGCGTGTCGATCCAGCGCGGAATAACAGCGGCATACGCCCCGTCGGGGTCCTGTCGTTTTCCGAAGACATTGAAATAGCGCAGCCCGATCCAGCTAAAATGGTAGACCTTTGAAAAGACTCCGGCGTAAAGCTCGTTTACCAGCTTGGTAGTCGCATAAGGGGATAGAGCTTCTCCGATTTCATCCTCGGTTTTGGGCAGCTTTTGGCTGTCACCGTAAACGGAGGAAGAACTGGCGAAGACAAACCTTTTTATGCCCACCTCCTTGGCCGCGACCAGCATATTCAAAAACCCGTCCACGTTGCACGTGTTGGTGGTTACGGGGTCGTCTATGGACCGGGGGACGCTTCCCAGGGCCGCCTGGTGCAGTATGTAATCGACCCCCGAGCAGGCCCGGCGGCAATCATCAAGATTTCGGATGTCTCCCTCTATGAATTCGAACCTTTCCCACTTGGGACCTACCCGCTTCCTGACGTCGGCCAGATTGTGTTCGTACCCGGTAATGAAATTATCCAGGCCGACCACCTGTTGATCGAGTTCGAGAAGCGCTTCGAGAAGATTGGAGCCGATGAACCCTGCAGTGCCGGTCACCAGCCATTTGCGGGGATTTTGGGCAAGTTCGGCGCGAATAGAATCAAACTTGTTCACAGTCTCTACCTTTCCGCGGGCTAATCCACAAAGGAAAGATGATAGGCGATGGAGTCGAGCTTTATGGTGAAGTCCACATTTTCCACTCGACAGCAATCCGGCACCTGGATCTGGACTGGAGCAAAGTTAAGGATTCCATTTATTCCCGCAAGTACCAGCTGATTGGCGACGCTTTGAGCCGCGGCCGGCGGGGTGGCGATAACCCCCACGTGCACTTCCCGCTCCCGCACTATGTCTTCGAGTTCACTGGCGTCATTGATGATCAACCCGTTTGGCAGTATCTTGCCTATCTTTTCGGGGTCGGTGTCGAAGGCCGCCGTGAAGACATAGCCGTGCTTGAGGAAATTCTCATGACCCAGCAGCGCCGACCCGAGATTGCCAAGCCCGACCATTGCCAGGTTCCAGGGTCGGTTCAACCCGAGAATGTCCTTGATCTCGGCCACCAACTCACTGACCCGGTAGCCTACCCCTCTTACTCCGAATTCACCGAAATAGGCCAGATCCTTGCGAATTTGTGCGGGGTTCACACCACACTGCCTGGCAAGACGTTCCGAAGAGATCACTTCCACGTTGCCGTCCAGCAATTCTTCCAGAGCGCGCATGTAGATCGACAGCCTGACGATAGTAGCCATGGGTATTTTGGCGAACTTCATTTCTTATCCTCGAGCCGGGAAAAAACCATACCACTTGCCGTCAACAATGTGATTTTGTTCACACAAATTGAAAGAAAAAAAGCCCTTGGAGCACCAATCAGGCAAGGGGCAAACAACGCGAACGCTGCTTGCCCCTGCATGAATCCGATGCCTTGGGGGCCTTACTTGGTCAGACCCACATAGGTTTCAATCATCTTGGCGACCGGGTTGGCGTAGATGAGGATCAACGAAACAACCAGAGCGTAAATGGTCAGAGACTCGATCATGGCCAAACCAATCAGCATGGTAACCGTTACCTTGCCGGAAGCTTCGGGATTTCTGGCGATACCTTCAACAGCGCCCTTAACCGCCATGCCCTGGCCGATACCGCAACCGTGGGCCGCGATGGCTACCGCAAGACCGGCCGCAATGGCGGAGTACAGGAAGAAGGAAACAGCCGAGGACTTCGCATCGCCAGCCGCGCCCTGGGCGAAAGCCGCACAAGAAAATCCGAGAACCATGAGCGTGGTCAAAAGTCCAACTTTTTTCTTCATGAAAAAAACCCTCCTTGTAGCTTGAATAGTTAGTTGATCAGGAATATGCGCACTTGGCCTTCCCCACCAAGATTTCGCCGATATTAATGAGCGTGCTCGATAGCGCCCGCAAAGTACATCATGGAAAGAAGACAGAAGATGAAGGCCTGGATGAAGCCGGTGAAAAGACCGAGCAACATCATGGGTACCGGGGCCAGGTAGAGACCGGCCAGGAAAAAGAGAATGCTCAAAACCAGCTCTTCACCGAACACGTTTCCGAAAAGACGGATGGAGAGGCTGAGAACCCTGGAGAAGTGGCCCACCAGTTCAATCGGCATAATGAGCCAGCTAAGCCACCACACGGGCCCCATAAAGTGTTTGACATACTTTGCGCCATGGAATTTGACGCCCAGTACATGGGTCATGACCACAACGATCAAAGCGCAGGCCAGGGTGGTGTTAAGATTGGCGGTCGGCGAAGTAAACCCGGGAATGTTGCCCAGGTAGTTACAACACAGGATGAAAAATCCAAGGCTGGCGATCAGCGGAAACATGAACCGCCCTTCTTCCCCGGTAATATCGATCATGAAATCTTCAATGCCGGTAATGACCAGCTCGAAGAAATTCTGTCCGCCATCCGGCACCATCTTAATGCTGCGTACGGCAAGAGCGCTTACGGTCAATAGAAACAACATGACCACCCACGTGTAGGTGACGTGCGGCTGCACCAGGAAATCGGTGAAGGAGTGCGGGGTTTCCGAAATGTGGACCCCCAGCTTTTCGAGAAGAAGGTTGATCAGAAGCACATGCTCTTCCATAGGTTTAGCTCTCTTCCTTTTTCATCGTGATAAATTCGAACGCCCCAACCAACACAATGCTTAGAACCATCACGGAGAGGCCTACCAGAATCGGAAAAGGCTTGACCACTCCGAAATACAGCACCAGAAAAATCACAAAAAGCGTTGCCAGGAATCGGATATAGTAGCTTAAAAACACGGCCGTCCTGCCGGGGAGCCGTCCGGGTCTCTGGAGGGTGCGTCTGAGCTGCCACTTCAGGACTTGGAAACTTACGACCACTATCCCGCCGCCGATTAGAACCCCGAAGGCGGCATTCCAGGAAGAAACAACAGCAGCACCGAGCGTCAGTGAAATCAATACGATTGCCGAAACCAGTTCGATGCGCCGCAGGAGCTTTTCGCTCTCGTCAGGTTGTGCCACTACTTCTTTTGACCCTTGTCCTCGTCCTGCTGCTGCTTGGCAAAACGGTAATAATTAAGACCGGCCGCAGCCACCCCGATCAACATCCATATCAGCGTCAGATAGGGATAGGTGTTGAACTTCCAGTCCAAAAAAATTCCGATGGCTATTCCGATAAAAGGCGCGAAAGCCACCTGGAAGCCGATGGTGCTGGCCATAACGGCCTGCTTGAATGTTTGTTTGTCTTCTTTTTTCATCATCTTTTCACAAAACGATTTCCGGGCGTTACTACCATATAAACCCCTTTTCAGTCAAACCTTTTTCATGATTGAGGCGAGCATTTTTGTCCGACGACCCTCAGGGCCTCATGCGCCGCCTGGATCGTGAGGTCGAGATCCTCCCTCTGGTGAGCGGCGCCCACAAAAAAGGCTTCGAACTGGGAGGGTGCGAAATAAACCCCTCTATCGAGCATCTCCCGGAAAAACAGTGCATAGGCTTTGGTGTCCGATTTGGCCGCACTCTCCAGGTCCGTGACCGGTCCGGGGGTAAAAAACCCGCATCCCAGCGAGCCTATGCGGTTAAGCGTAACGGATACGCCGGCCGAGACCGCGGCCATACGGAGACCCTCACAAAGATAAGCATTATTTTTCTCAATCTGCTCGTAAATCCCGCCCCGGCCAAGCGCGTTGAGCATCGCCAGCCCCGCGGCCATGGCCAGCGGGTTTCCGGAAAGTGTTCCCGCCTGGTAAACGTTGCCAACGGGGGCGACGTGCTCCATTATCTCTTTTTTCCCCCCGTAGGCGCCAACGGGGAGTCCGCCGCCAATAATCTTTCCCAGGCAGGTGAGATCGGGCGTGATCCCGAAGTACTCCTGCGCTCCCCCGGGCCCCAGCCGGAAGCCTGTGATCACCTCGTCAAAAATGAGCAGGGCGCCGTACTCGGTACAAGTTTGCCTCAGCCCTTCCAGATAGCCCGGCGCCGGCGCCACAACCCCCATATTGGCGGCCACGGGTTCCACAATTATGGCCGCCACCTCATCGCCCACCTCCTTCATGGCCCGGCGCACGGACTCCAGGTCATTATAAGGCAGCGAGAGGGTGTGTTTTACGATTTCATCGGGAACCCCCGGGGTCCCTGGAATTCCAAAGGTCACCAGGCCGGAGCCGGACTTTACCAGCAGCGAGTCCGCATGCCCGTGATAGCAGCCGTCGAACTTTATGATTTTCTTTCGCCCCGTGTAGCCGCGCGCCAGCCTGACGGCGCTCATTGCCGCCTCGGTCCCCGAATTGACCATTCTGACCATCTCTATGGAGGGGACCATCTCGACCACCTTCCTGGCCATTTCAATCTCGATCCGGGTCGGAATGCCGTAAGAAGTGCCCCGCTCCAGGACTGCGGCCACGGCCGCGACCACCTCGGGGTTCGAATGCCCCAGGATGAGCGGTCCCCACGACCCGACATAATCGATATAGACGTTTCCGTCTTCGTCGGTGATGCGGCAGCCGCCGGCCTTTTGGATGAAAAGTGGCTCCACACCCACCGCCCTGCCCGAGCGCACCGGGCTGTTCACCCCCCCCGGCATCAGGGTGCGGGCTTCCTCATAGAGCCTTTTTGAGATACTCCGGTTCATTCCACCTCCAGCATCGCAATGTCATAGCTTTCCAGATGGAGTTCAGGGTCCGCCTTGACCGAGATAAGCGCGTGCATTCTCTCCTCGACCCGTTCCAGGGCCGCCCTTTCCTCATCACAAAACATGGCGGCAACCTCCGGATGTGTCATTACCAGGACCTTTCTGCCGTAAAAATCCGCCCTTTGCCGTTCCAGTTCCCGCAGGATTTCATAGCAAACCGTCTGTTTGGATTTGAGATGTCCTTCGCCGTCGCAGTAAAAGCACGGCTCGCACAGTATGTGCCCGATGCTTTCCTTGGTGCGCTTTCGGGTCATCTCAATCAGCCCGAGGTCGGACATGCGCAAGATGTTCGATTTGCTCTTGTCCTTGTAGGTGGCGGCCCGCAGACAGTTCCAGACTTTTTCCCGGTTGGCTTCCTTTTCCATATCGATGAAATCTATAATGATGATTCCGCCCAGGTTTCGGAGTCTCAGCTGATAGGCAATTTCCTTGACCGCCTCCAGGTTGGTCTTTAATATCGTCTCCTCCAGGTTGCGCTTGCCCACGTAGCGGCCGGTGTTAACGTCTATGGCCGTAAGCGCTTCGGTGGATTCTATAACGATATAGCCGCCGGATTTGAGCCAAATCTTCTTGCTGAGCGCCCGCTGGATCTCCATTTCGATCCCGTAGGCGTCGAATATGGGCTCCTCTCCCTCGTAGAGTTCCACCTCGGAGCCCAGCGAGGGCATGAAGGTCTCGGTAAAATTGAGAATCTTTCGATACTCGGCGCCGGAGTCCACCACCAGCTTGTCGACTTCCTTGGTGAAAAGGTCGCGCACCGCCCGAAGCGTAATATCGAGTTCCCGGTAGATCAAACAGGGCGCCGGAGCGTTTTCGGCCCTGCGCTGGATGGTTTCCCACAACCTGGCCACAAAGTCGGACTCCGAGGAAAGCTTTTCCATTTCAGCCCCCTCGGCCGCGGTGCGGACAATAAAGCCGCGGCCCGGCGGCTTTATTTCACACATTATGTCCCGCAACCGCTTGCGTTCCTCTTCGTCCTCGATTCTGCGCGAGACACCCACCCGATCCAAGGTGGGCATGAAAACCAGGTTCCTGCCGGGCAGGGTGATATGAGAGGTTATCCTGGCGCCCTTGCTCCCGAGAGGCTCCTTTGCCACCTGCACCAGGATCTCCTGGCCCTCCTGAAGCCTGTCCTCTATGGGAATGGAGTTGAAGGCGCGGTTAAGGTCGGTTTCTTCGTCCGAGCACTCCCCGGAACTCTCCCCGGCCGAATTGTCCCCGTTGTCATCAGCGCCCGAGGACACCAGCAGCTGGTCAAGTTCACCCAATGGCTGATAGACGTCGCTGACATACAGAAAGGCGGCCTTATCGAGCCCGATATCCACAAAGGCCGCCTGCATGCCGGGCAGAACACGTACTACCCGCCCATTGTAAATGTTTCCGGAGATGCCCCTATCCGAGCTTCTTTCGATGTAGAGTTCGGCAACCTGCCCGTTTTCGACCAGAGCTACGCGAGTTTCAAATGCATTGCTGTTTATGATTAGTTCAGCCGACATTTCTTTCCCCCGCGGGTTTTCAAATGGACCGGTGTGATCCGATCTTGCAAATCAGGCAGTTTTTCAGCTCATGGGCCCGTGCGCCGGCCAGGCTTTCAAGAATAGCCATGGGCCTGAAGCACAAGGCCGGTGTTTCATAGATATCCATTTCCAGGGAACTTTCCCCGGATTTACGCATATCCAGAAGCACTCGCCCCAGGTTTGCCGTTACCTGCCCCTTTTTTGTCTTTTTGGTCAGCATAGTCTCGCCGCTCCCGGGCCAGGTGTCGAGAAGAAAACCGACCAGGGAGGGCGCTAGACCCGTCACCAGATACACGCCCCGGCTTTCGGGGGCGGGCGGTGGTTTTTTGTCGATGCGCTCCACAACGCTTATCCTGATCAAGCCGTTGGACTGGCCGTTTAACCGCTCGCGCATCAAAGCGGTATCGACCTTCTCGGTCAACCCGATGTAAGCCTCGCCCACTATGGTCTCCATTCCAAGCGGCAACGCTTCTCCAAAGGAAATCTTGGGATGGGGATTAAACCCCTTGCTGAAGGCCGCCGGAAGCCCCGCTCGCCGAAGAGCCCTTTCCAGACCGGCAGCGATCTCCAGTTGTCCGAAAAATCGGGCATTGCCCAGCTTGGAATAAATCACCCGGTAGAGAAATTCCTGTTGCTCCCCGCCGGCCATGACCGGGGCTTGGACCTTACGATCCGCCGCTTCGGGCTCAAACTCCCGGTGGATAACGGGAGAAATCACGTCATGATCGCAGACACCGCACACGGTGCAAGGCCCCTGGCGGCAATCGGGGGTAAATTCTTCGGCCATGGCCTTTTCATATTCACTCCACAGAAAACTGCGCGAGACACCGGCCGACAGGTGGTCCCACGGCAGGATTTCATCGCGCCCCCTCGGGCGCCGGGCATAAAAGCCGGTGTTCAAGCCCTTTTCTTCCAGGGCCTTCTGCCAGATATCTTCCCGGAAGTGGTCGCTCCAACCGTCAAACCTTGCCCCCAACTCCCAGGCACGCTTTATGGCCCCTGCCAGCCGGCGGTCCCCCCGCGCAAATACGGCCTCCCAGACGCTGCTGCCCGCCTGGTTCCATTTGAATCTCAAACCGGGCCTTCGGAGGCGCCCCTTAAACATCAGGAGACATTCCTCCATTTGGGCCTCATCCATTTGAGCCGACCACTGGAAAGGAGTAAGCGGCTTGGGCACGAAGGTGGATACGGACACATTCACCGTAGCCCGCGTTTTCTTACCCTTTTCCCAGACCCTCATGCACAAATCGACAATGGCCTCCCGGTCGGCCTCGGTCTCCCCGGGAAGGCCCATCATGAAGTAGAGCTTCAGGACCCGCCACCCCATGTCGAAGGCGGTTTCGGCCGCATCGAGCAGGTCCTGGTCGCATATTCCCTTGTTTATGATTCGCCGCAAGCGCTCGCTGCCGGCCTCCGGGGCCAGGGTAAAACCGGTTTTACGCACCCGTTTGACACGCTCCATGAGGGCCGGGGTAAGCGTTCCAACACGCATCGAAGGAAATGAGACGGCAATCCTGCGGGGCTCGAGCTCACTTACCAGCTCCCCCAGCAACTCCTGTATCCGGCAATAATCACCGGTACTCAAAGAAAGAAGCGCCACATCTTCAAAGCCGCTCGCGGCCAGCGCTTTTCTTGCGGCATCGAGCACGTGGCGGGGCTCTCGCTCCCGCACGGGCCGATAAACATAGCCGGCCTGGCAAAAACGACAGCCTCGCGTACACCCCCGCGCGATCTCCATCCCCAGGCGATTGTGAACGATGTCGATTACGGGCACAAGAGGCTTTTCGGGTATGGGACACACCCGGTCAAAGTCGGCCACGACTCTTTTCACCACCCGGGTGTAGTCGGCAAACTTCGGCGCCACGGCCGCTATTTCGCCCCCTTCCCCATAGGAGACATCGAAAAACGAAGGCACATAGACACCGGGGATACCGCGAAGCGCGCAGAGAAAACCTTCCCGCGAGCTCGCGCCTCCACGCTTCCAGACCCGGAAGGCCGCGATGATCTCGGGCAAAACCTCTTCGGCCTCACCCAGGACGAAAAAGTCGAAAAAATCGGCCAGCGGCTCGGGATTGTACGCGCACGGACCGCCCCCGATCACGAACGGGTGGGCCGTGGTTCTCTCCCGGCTATAAAGGGGCGTACCGCCAAGGTCGAGGATGGTCAGAATGTTCGTATAGCTGAGTTCATACTGGAGACTCACCCCCAGGAAATCGAAATCGCACAGAGGCTGCTCGCTTTCGATCCCTCTTAGCGGTTCGTTCGCACTCCGTAGCTTTTCCTCGAAATCGGGCCAGGGAGCGTATACTCTGTCCGCCATCACGCCTTCAGCCCTGTTTAATTGATGGTAGAGCAATTTAAGCCCGAGATGACTCATGCCTATTTCGTAGACATCCGGGAAGGCGAGGACAAAGCGGACCGAAGCGTCTTCGAAACTCTTGCGGTAAGCGTTCATTTCAAGGCCTATGTATCGGCCCGGTCTTTCAACACACGTCAAATCGTTATGAAACATTACCCTTCCAATATGCCTTTCTCTCAAAACGGGCCCGGCCGCGGAACCGCCGGGGGGCAAGCGCATGTCCTGCAAAGGAGCCCCCCCGAGGGCCGCCCGGCTTTCCCGGAGTTCAATCGGGCAATCCGGCCCCGACGGGACTGCTCCCGCATTTGCGTAAAGTTACTATTATGAAATCTTTACTTATACTTATGGGCACCGCGCAATGTCAATGAAATAAGAGCCGGTGAATCGGTGAGTCGGTGAATCGGTGAATCGGAAAAACAAGAGCCGGTGAATCCGTAAAAAAGGATGGGGGGAGGTGAGCCTGGAAGCTCTTATCCCCATAACCTCCATCAAGGGAGAAGTAGGGCCGGAGAAACGGCAATTTATGCTTGCATTATTGAAATGAGGTTGCTATTTTTCAACAGTTCAGACAATAAAGCGGCTTGGCGGAAGCTTTAATTTTCGAAAAATGCATAACGATTCTGATACTTGGGCGCGAACCATTTGAAGGAGGTAGGACATGAAGGTTTTTGTGGGCGGCGTCGTTGCGGCGTTCCTGGGCTTTTTGGGCATCATCATCGGGTTTCACAATGTAATGGGTTTTATCGCAGGCGCAATCCCGCTCATCCTGCTGCTTGGCGGTTTGATGGCCGCATATCTTGGCTACGATGAAGTCAAGGAAAAGCTCCCATTCCGGAAAAGCGCGGAATGCCAGGACGCAGGCGAATCCAAGCTGCGAGACGAAGCTGAAAAGTACAAGCAGGAAGTCGAAAGGCTCAAGAGCGAACTGGAAAAGAACAAAACCGCTTAGAGTCTATTCCTGTTTCAAGAATATAAAGGGCCGCCCGCTTTCAAAGCGGGCGGCCCTTTTTGTTTCTCCAGCCGGGCCTTTCACCCGTAGCGCTGGCAACCAAAAGCAAATCCACCACAGAGGCACGGGGGCACAGAGGGGTTTCCTTTTTTGACCGGCCGGGAGACGGCGGCCGGTCAAAAGGCCCGCGCCTTCGGCTGCCACATGCTCAATTGGCCTTACGTATTAAAAGCAATAGTTTTGTTTTGGCAGATCGTGAGAACCACGGCTGGTCCGCCCTTCTGGAGCTGATTTTGCCCGGCCGCCGTCTCCCGGCCGGGCAAAAAATAGTCGCCTCTGTGCCTCTGTGCCTCTGTGGTGGATTTTTCAATTACTCCAGGCAGCTTGCCCCCTCGCGCCACGCAAATCTGTCTTTCCCCAACCCTCAGGCGTGAGCTTGGGTCCAGTTTACCCCCCAGCCGATCTCCACCTTCAACACCACATCGAGAGGATGAACGTCTTCCATCGCCCGCCTCACAAGGTTTTCGACCACCGTCCTTTTATCGTGGGGGAGTTCAAAAAGCAGCTCGTCATGAACCTGGAGAAGCATCAGGACCCCTGAACTTTTTTTACCGAGCGCCGCGTTTATGTCCACCATCGCCTTCTTTATCAGGTCCGCCGCGGTACCCTGGATGGGAGTGTTTATAGCCAGCCGCTCTCCCAACTGTCGGATCGAGAAGTTTTTGCTGCGAAGCTCCGGAATGGCTCTTCTGCGACCAAGAAGGGTCTCGGCGTAGCCCAGATCCCGAGCGCTTTGCACCGCCTCGCCGATAAAGCGCCGAACCCCGCTGTAGCGTTCGAAATAGCGGTCGATGTCGGTTTTTGCCATTCGGGTGCTGATTCCAAGCCTTTGCGCCAGGCCGAAGGGACTCATGCCGTAGGCAATGCCGAAGTTGATCATCTTGGCCTGCCGACGCATCTCCGAAGTGACGTCCGAAAGGTCCACCCCGAATATTTCGGAGGCGGTCCTTCTGTGCACGTCCTCGTCATTGTTGAAGGAATCCGTCAGGCTTTCATCCCGGCTGTAATGGGCAAGGACGCGAAGTTCAATCTGGGAGTAATCCGCGGACATGAGCAGATTTCCGGGCGCGGCTATGAAGGCCTCGCGAATCCGTCTGCCCTCGTAGCTCCTTATCGGGATGTTTTGCAGATTGGGGTTGGAACTGCTCAACCGACCGGTCGCGGTCACCGCCTGGTTAAACGAAGTATGGATACGGCCGGTTTCGGGGCGCACCAACCGGGGCAGCGCGTCCGCGTAGGTCCCCTTGAGCTTTGCCAGGGTGCGGTAGCCCAGCACCAGTTCGGCAATGGGATGTTCCAGGGCCAGCTCTTCCAGTACGCTGGTATCGGTGGAAGGACCGCTCTTAGTCTTCTTTTTGACCGCAATCCCCATCTTTTCGAAAAGAATGACTCCCAGCTGCTTGGGCGACTGAATATTAAATTCTTCGCGGGCCTCCCGGTAGATAAGCTCGGCCCTCTGGTCCAGCGCTTTACTGAACTCCACGGAGAGATTTTCGAGCTTTTCCTTATCCACCAGAATCCCGGTGTGCTCCATGCGGGCGAGCACTTCGACCAGTGGAAGCTCGATGGATTCATAGAGTCCGATCAGCCCGCCCTCCTCGAGTTTGCGCCTCAAAACGGGCACGAGCCGAAAGCATACCTCGACCTGGCGGCAGGTAAAGTCCACCGCTTTTTCGAACTCGATTTCGGAAAAACTGGTGTGGCTCCTGCCCTTGCCCGTGATGTCCCCCATGGAGCATACGGACTCCGCCAGGTGCTCGGCACAGACCCGGTCCAGGGCGTGGATCTGTTCCCCGGGATTTAGAAGATAGCTTGCCATCATGGTGTCGAAAGCAACCGCGCCCGGTTCCATTCCATATCTTTTGAGCACCATGATCTGAAATTTCAGATCGTGCCCGGCTATTGGAACCTTTCTTCCCCCCAGCAGCGGGGCCAGCGCCTGGAGCGCCTCGGCCGGCTTCATCTGCTCTCCGCACTCCCCGGAGTGGCCGACCGGTATATACCACGCTTCGCCTTCCTGCCAGCAAAGCGCTATGGAGACGATATCCGCGTCCATGGCTTCCCGCGAGTCGGTCTCGACCTGCATGGCGATCAGCGGCTTCGTGGAGGCCGTTTCCACAATTCCGGCCAATTCTTCGCGGCTGCGCACCACCCGTGCTGAAATTTCCCGCCCCGGGAGCCCGGAACCTTCCGGTTTAGCGAATTCATCCTGCCATTCGCGCTTTAGCATATCGAGGATGGTCTTTAACTCCAGCTCCTCGCACAGGTTGTACATTTCCTGCCGCATGGGGGCTGAAGGGGCGAATTCCTCCAAGGCGCCGATTTCGATCGCGTCAAACCTGAGGGAAACCAGCTCGCGAGACCTCCAGGCATCCTGCCTGCCCGCCGAAAGTTTCTGCCTGAGGGATGCCGGCGCTATCTCGTCCAGGTGATCGTAGATGCCTTCAAGCGAGCCCCACTTCTGCAAAAGCTGGCTGGCCCCCTTGGCGCCCACCCCTTTAACGCCGCAAACATTGTCGGTCGTATCGCCCACCAGGGCCAGGTAATCGACGATCTGGGCCGGGGCTACTCCAAAGCGCTCAAAAACCGCCTTTTCATCGAAAACGCGGTCGTTTTGAGGGTCCCACTGGTTCACGTCGGGGTCCCGGATAAGCTGGTGAAGGTCCTTGTCCCCGGACACCAGCTCGATTTTGAGCCCCCGCTCCGAAGCCCAGCGGGTGAGCGTGGCGATGAGGTCGTCGGCCTCAAAACCCTCCATTTCCATCCGCGAGACCCCCAGATATTGCACCACGTTCTTTATATAGGGTATTTGCGGAATCAACTCTTCCGGCATGGACTGACGGGTGGCTTTGTAAGCTTCGGATAACTCGTGCCGAAAATTTCGCCCGGGCGCATCGAAAACCACGCAGATATAGTCGGGCTTCTTTTCGCGCATAACTTTAAGAAGCATCGTCAGAAAGCCGTGGACCGCCTGAATAGCCATTCCCCTGGAATTGGCAAGCCTGCGGATGGCATAGAATGCCCTGTAGATATAAGAGCTTCCATCAATGATGAAAAACGTTTTCCCGGCGGCGGGACCGGCGGTAGAACCGCCAGCCGGGATGGCCTCGCCCACACCGGCGGTTTTTCGCCCTTCCCCCTTGCTCTCGTTCTGCTCGCTCATTCAGCTCTCACTACTAACCCGGCTTATTTTTCCGGAAATTGAGGTTTCCCATTCACCGATTCACCGGCTCTTTTTTTACCGATTCACCGATTCACCCATTCACCGGCTCTTTTTCGGTCCCCGCTTGCCCCGGACCGGAAGCGGCGGCGGCAGGTATTCCAAATTCACGTTGCTCATAGCGTGGTAAATGTTTCCACGCACCTTGGGGTTCTTCCTGAAAAGCCCCTCCATCATGGAGCGAATTTCGGCCCTTTGATTTTTGGAGGCCGACGGACACTTTGTCGGCAGGATCGGAAGACCAAGATTGGCGCCCATCTTGAGAATATTGCGGGCCGCAACCAGAGCAAGCGGGCGTATCACAGTAATTTCGCCGCCGAAAAACTCCTGCCGGGGCAGCATGCCGGCAACCTGGGCCCCGTAGCAGATGTTTATGAAAAACGTTTCGATCATATCGTCCTGATTATGCCCCAGGGCGATTTTACTGCAACCCAGTTCGCGGGCCTTCTTAAAAAGGGCCGCGCGCCTCAGCCGGGCACAAAGGAAACAGGGATTTTCCCTGTTTTCGGGCCCATGCGCCCTTGGACCGTAATCGGTTCGGATGATCTCGTAGCTAAACCCCTCCTCTTTAAAAAATGTTTCCAGCCGCACCGCCGTTTCCGTATCGAACCCGGGGTCCACGTGGACGGCCACCAGCTCATAGCTGATGGGAACCCGCAGGAGCCTCTCACGGAGCAGCCACAGCAAAAGCATGCTGTCCTTGCCCCCCGACACCGCGACCACGATCCGGTCCCTGTTTTCTATCAGCCCGTAATGGTGAATCCCCTTTCCGAGCAGCCTTCGAACTTCCTGATCCACAAACGCCATGACCAAAAACACTTTCCAAAGTTGAGATTAGCCTTATTCGTTAACTCTATCTTAACAGATTTTTAAGTGAGGATATACGCTACATACGCCGCGGCACGCAAGCACCCTATCCAGGGCTTATTGCCCCCCGGAAAACCGTAGCGCACCCTTTCGCCTCCAATGCCGCCCAACAGAGACTCAGCCACTTTCCTTAAAGTGATCGATATTTTGAAACCTCTGGATTCCGGCTAAAAGCCTGCCGGAATGACGACCAGTGAAAAGACCGGGAGCTTTTAAGTATTTATGAATTTACGAAACGCAAAACCGGCTTCATTATCACACCCGGATCGAAAAAACCCACACTCGGGCGGCGGGGTAAATGTGGGTGAGCAGGCCCCTGTTCCCACTATGCGCAAAATAAACCTTCGATCGGAGTCTTTTCCTGATTGACTCACGCGGGCGACTTTGCTACTATCCGGTTTCTTCGGTAGCGCCCGTAGCTCAGGTGGATAGAGCGTCGGACTTCGAATCCGCAGGCCGCAGGTTCGAATCCTGCCGGGCGTACCAAGGCGCATCTTTGCGGGCCGCTAGCTCAACGGTAGAGCAGCTGACTCTTAATCAGGAGGTTCGGGGTTCGAGACCCTGGCGGCCCACTAAGTAAAATCGGGGAAAATGAGCGTGACAGCCATTTTCCCCCATTATTTTTCCTCTATGAATCCCCACAAATCAACCCGAAATTGAAAGCAGATTGCAGTCAGTTTACAGACAGACCCCCGGTTACGTTTACCCCTGCTTTACGGGACTTGGTTGTTCTGAACCCACGAAATAATATCAGATCCCGTACCCGTGACTGACAATGACCCAGCGGAAGGCGTACACGTTACGGCCAAACCAGACGTTTGATCTCCGCACGCCACCGGCTTCGAACCTGTGATGCATGAGTTCGAAACCGTGGCTACGCCACTCGACAGTGAGACGAACCCGGCGCATCCGGAATACCCGGAGGGAACCTGCTGAAACGCGCCCACTATGTTGTGGAAAGCATACCCTGCCAGAGATCCCCCGGCGTAGCTGTTCGGAATTTCTACCCATCCCAACAGGGAATAATTGTAGGGTATCTGCGGAAGCACCGCTAAAGCCTGGCTGATTTCAGGATTTCCCACAAGTATTTGTGGCGAGTGCATTTGATTCAGCGCTATCGCAACTTTTCTAAAGTGGGTACTATCTGTGGCAACTGCGGTTAGATTCCAATAGTTATCATGAGCGGTCCAATTGTAGAATGTCCCATTCAAAACGAGAGTTGCGGCATTCGCGCTTTTCACGTAGCCAGAGTTTGTGGCGTTGGTCAGCCCGGCCCCAACCGAACTATCCAGCACTCCATAGTCCTGTCTAGCGCCATTTATGACATTGTTGGCTATAACTATGGGCGGAACCGTACTTGAGGTGGTGTATCCAGGTGTATAGATGGGGGTTGGAAATCCGGTTATCCTATTGCCCTGTATGCTCGACTGCGGCGTATTGACATCTATTCCATAGTCAGGAGCAATCCCGTTGACCGTCATGCCTTCCACGGTATTGTTTTCTATGTCCACACCATACGAAGTACCATCAGCCGAAAGTGCGACTATCCCGCGAACGCCGACGACATAATTATCCACAATCTTCGTCTTCATGTTCTGGTTGGGGGCACTCCAATCGGTTACCTGAATACCCACGCCCGACCCGCTTAGGGTCCAAATGTTTCGCACCGTATTGCCTATAACCAAATTGTGGGCGCTCATCAGGTATATGCCTTCGGACATGTTCTCGATGTGGTTGTAGGCAACTATCCCGTTAATCCCACTCGGATGCGTATTTATCGCCTCGCCCCCCAGGACGGGCGTCAAGGCGTTGGTGAATGTATTGTGAATTACCGACCAATTCCACGTTGGCACATACGATGCTATGGAAAAGCCATTCCTGAAATTGACGGCCTTGGAATTCTGAACGGTGCAGTCTGTGGAGAAATTATCGAATATGAATGGATAGCCTGCGGGGTGGGTCGTGTCCGCGCAATTATATATCTCGTTGTCATCCATTAGCCCGTTGTCACAGCAGAGGAAGTCCAACCCTTCCGTGTCACAATGGTTTACGTAGCAGTGCTTGATTAACGGATGGGAGGCATATTTTACATATATGCCTGTTTGATCTTGCCCGGTCCCGGATCCGGTTATCCTGACGTTGTCCACGACAGGGTTATTGATCTGACTGATCTTTGAGATCGTCACGACGTACCCACTCGCAACCGATATGGTGTAATCCGTCCTAAGCCCCGAAACGAGCGTTATTGTCCCGGTCCCGACCGATGCCACAAAGCCCAGCTCACCCGCGACGTAGTTGGCATATCCCGGTATCCACGGCTGCGTGGACCGAAAAGTAATCATATCCCCTGCCGCAAATCCCGCAGAGTTGGCGACATTTATCGTCAAAGTGGAGCGCGGCACAAACGTGTTGGTCGAATCCAGAGGCCCAGTAAGCGTGGTTGTGGTGCTCGTGGTCGCCCCCGCGACGATGATCGCGGTCCCATGCGCGGCAAGTCCCGAACAATCTAGCGTCAGGTCTTTCAGCATCAGGTTGCTGATGCCCTGAAACACAAGACCGGTTCCACATTTATAGCTCTTGGTTCTATCCCCCTGCAGGGTGCCGCCGCCTGTAGAGAGAGCCGCACCCGCCGCCTGGATGGCTGCATAATCGTCGGTGGTATCATCGCCCTTTGCTCCAAACCACTCAGGGTAGACCGTCCCGCCATTACTGAATGTCACGGTTCCCGTACCCGCAAATATCTGGAAGCGGTTGCAGATTGGAACGGGGAGGGTCAGCGTGTAGCCCGTAGTGGTAATCACGGCGCCCTGCACGGGCCTGAGATCGCAGGTGAGCGTGAGATTGCCCGCGAGCGCCACAGGCGCGGTCAGATAGACCGTTCCCGCAAAGCTCGCAGCGGCGGTGAGTTGGGCGAGAGTGTTGGCGGTGAGGTAATTGGTCCCTATGCTCACCGGACCAGGTGTCTCGATGCCGCCCGGCAAATTGAAGTTGCCGGAGGAGTCAAAGAACGCGGCCCCCCCAGGGTTTGTGCCTCCGATC